>NZ_JBMRBK010000051.1:0-198281 GCF_057351765.1 Trinickia sp.
CGCGGGAGATCTTGCTGAGAATGTCCCACGCCTCCTGACCCGTCTTGGCGATGATGTATTCGGCGCCGAGCGCGGCCAGGCTTTGCTCGATCAGCTTGCGGGCGAAACCGGAATCGTCGGCCGCCAGAATCTTCGCTCCGGCTTTGACCGTCACGGCTGCGCCGACTTCCTGCGGGTCGACGCTCGGATGCTGCGCCGGAAACACGTCGCGCAGCACCTGCTCGACGTCGACCACCTGTGCGAGCCGGGAGTCGCCGGTATTGCCGTCGATGCGGGCGATGCTCGTGACCGAGCTGCCGCCTGCCGACGCTTCGGCCGAAAGGACCTGATTCCATTCGAGGCGGACGATGTCGTCCACTTCCTCGACCGCGAACGCCTGCGTCGAGCGGGCGAATTCGGTGACGAGCAGGATGTTGAGGCCCCGTGTCGGGTTGCATCCCATGAGCCGCGGCAGATCGATCACAGGAATGATCTGGCCGCGGATATCCACCGCACCGAGTACGTGAACGGACGAACCGGCGATCGGCGTCACGGCCGGCATCGTCATGATCTCGCGCACCTTGAATACGTTGATGCCGTAGAGCTCGTGCGGATCGCCTTCGTCGCCGGAGGCCGCGCCGAGCCGGAATAGCAGGAGTTCGAACTTGTTCGAGCTGGTCAGATTGGTGCGTTCGTCGATCGAGTGATGATCTGCGGCCATTGAGGCATTCCTCGAGGTTGGACCTGCCGGTACAAGGGTTGCGGCCCCGATTCCGCGCACGCGTGGGCGTGCCGGGGGCTTACCAGCTTGATAACGGCCGTGAGCGCCGAAAATTGATAGACCCCCGCGTTTGCCCTAGGGCAAACACGTGTTCGTCGGGGTAGGCACCGCAACGCGTCGATGGCCCGGGCGCTTCAAACGCGGCGCGTCAATTGCCCGCGTGCCCGTTCGCGTTCGTCGGGGCTGAGCGCCGCAAGGAAATCGAAATGACCGGAGATCAGCGTCGCAATCGGCACGCCATCGCGAAAGACGATGCGGTTCCCCGCGAGCGCAGGGATCTTGTCGCCCGGCAAGATGGTACCGACGAGGTTGAGCGGGTCCGCGCCGCTCACGCAGACCAACGTGCCGTCGCCCGGACGCTTTCGGGTTTCGCGCAAGACCGGAATCGCTTCGGGCAAGGCGAATTGTTCGCCCGACAGCCCGTTGACGAACCTGCCGCCGCGTACTTCGCCGCGCCCCTCCAGACGGTGGAAGGTACGCAGCAGCTCGCGCCAGCGCGGCAGCCACGACGGCTCGCGCTCGAGCAGCTGCCAGCAGACGACGCCATAACGTCGCAGCAATGTCATGGCGACATGTTCGAGTACGTCCGCCGATGCGGCGCTCGAGTGCCGTGCATCGCCGATACCGGCGGGCGCATCCGCGGCCGCGGTCTCTCCGACGGGTGGCCGCCTGATCAACGCCCAGCGCCCGGCATCCGCCATGCCGCCGATGAACGCCCCGTGTCGCGCGCCGCGCCGAGGCCCATGGCGCGCGGTGCGCTGGCGTGCCGCGGCCGGCTGCAGCAGCGCGCGCAGTCCCGCGAAGCTGTCGGCATTGACGAGGCCGGCTGCGACCAGTTCGCCGAGGGCCGCTTCGAGTTCGATGGGCAGCGAGCGCGTCTCGTGAAGCTGCTCGTCGAAAAACATCGCTCCGTGTCGCGCGAGTGCTTCGAAGACGGCGCGGGCGCGGGCAGACAACGCATCGGCGGGAGGCGGCTCGCTCAGCGCCTGCCAGAGCGGCAGGTGGCGGCGAGCGAGCAGCACGATCGGCGTCGAGCGCACAGGTGTACTCGATACGCGGGCGGACGCTTGCGCGAGCCGGGCCCATACGAGCCGGCCCGAGCGGCATAGCGCGTCGAGCGACGTACCCGTGTAGTCGCGAATCCGGCCGGGCAGGATGTCTTCTTCCCACGCGGCGGCGGGCGCCTCGAAGCCTTCGAGTTGCTCGAGCGTTGCCGCGAGCGCGTCGGACCCCATACCGCGGGCGTCGGGCGCGACGCGCTGCCATTCGAACAGAAACCGCATGAAATCGGCACGCTCGACAGGCTCGATCTCGCGACGCAAACGCCGAATCGTATAGCGATGAATCCGTGCGAGTAGATGTCGCTCGCACCATTCGTCTGTGTTCGCGCCCGCTGAAAAGCGGCCGCGCATGACGTAGCCTTGTGCTTCGAGCGCGACGAGCGCCCCGGCAACGGTCGAGGCGGGCAGTGCAAGCGGGCGCGCCAGTTGAGCAACGGTGGAGGGCGGCAGGGCGCTCAGACGCGACCGGACGATCTCGACGAGCGCGTCGGCAGCCGACCCGCCCACATCGAACTGCGCCGGAACGACGAGGCGCGGCTCATACACAGCGTCGGGATAGACCGCGCGAAAAGCGGCAAGCCGCTCGAGCGGCATCCATAGTGCGTCGTCTTGCGCGATCTGCATGCGGGTTGCGCGCCCCGAGCGCGCCAACTCCGCGAGCCACGCGGCCCACCCGTCGTTCGACCGAACTTCGCTTTCGCTCGCGCACGCGAGCGTCATCAACGCCTCGTGCATCTCGTCGGCGTTTCGCACGCTGGGCCATGCTTCCTGGCGCACCGTATCGATCGCTTGCGCATCGAGCGCGCCGAGATCGTTGGCGCTGTCGGGCTCGCTGAAACGGCGCGAGAGTACCGCTTGCGTACGGCGCTCTTCGAGCGGAGCGTCGTCGAGGAATGCGTAGGGCCGTGCATTGAGAATTTCGGCGGCGAGCGGAGAGGGCGCCGCGAGCTCGCGCGTCACGAGCGAGACGCTGCCGCTTTCGATTCGACGCAGCAACGCAACCCAGCCGTCGCAATCCATCGCTTCATGCAGGCAGTCGTCGATCGTCTGATCGACAAGCGGATGATTCGGCAGTTCGCGCTCGCCGGCGATGTTCTCGAGGCACGCCACTTGATCGGGGAAGACGGCCGCCAGCAAATCCTCGCTTTTCATGCGCTGCAATTGAGGTGCCGTCTTGCGCCCGCCCGTGAAGCGCGGCAACGCCAGCGAAGTCGTCGCGTTCCAGCGCCAGCGTACGTTGAATAGCGGTGCATCGAGCAGAGCCTGAGTCAGAACATGCTCGGCCGTATTCGAATGCACATAGCGCCAGACTTCGTCGAGCGGAAAACTATGGGCGCTCGTGAGCGAGAGGACGATGGCGTCCTCGGTTGCCGCGGCTTGCAGCTCGAAGTTGAACGTGCGGCAAAAGCGCTTGCGCAAGGCGAGCCCCCACGCGCGATTGATCCGGCTGCCGAACGGCGAATGGATGACGAGCTGCGCGCCCCCCGATTCGTCGAAGAATCGCTCCATCACGACGGTGTCCTGCGTGGGCAATGTGGTCAGTGCGGCGCGGGCGCGGGCCAGATACTCGACGATCTGGCGCGCGGCGCTCTCGCTCACGTTCAGCTCGCGCATGAGCGTTTTCACTGCTTCATCCACGAGCGTGGGTGCCACGGACGATTGCGCCGTATCGTCAGGAGCCCTCAGTAACGCGTCGATGCGCGCGCGTAGGCGCGAAACGGCGGCGGACAGTTCGTCGCTGCGCCCGGGGGCCTCGCCGAGCCAGAACGGAATGTTCGGAGCTTGCCCCGCCGCATCGACGACGCGCACGCGTCCGGCTTCGACACGAAGGATGCGATAAGCGGTGTTGCCGAGCTGAAAGATATCGCCGGCGAGGCTTTCGACGGCGAAGTCTTCGTTGACTGTGCCGATATTGATGCCTTGCGGCTCGAGCAGCACCGCATAGTCGGCGTTATCGGGAATGGTGCCGCCCGAAGTGACGGCAGTGAGCTTGCCGCCGCGGCGCGCACGCAGCGTGCCGCTCACGATGTCGCGATGCACGTACGCACCGCGCGGCCCATGACGGCTCGTGTAGCCTTCGGCCAGCATGCGCAGCACGGCGTCGAAGCGTTCGCGCGTGAGCGTTGCATACGGCGCGGCATGGCGATAGCACTCGAAAAGCGCATCCTCGCTCCATTCCTCGCAGGCCACCTCCGCCACGATCTGCTGGGCGAGCACGTCGAGCGGCGCACGCGGAATGACCAGCGCATCGAGTTCGCCGCGCCGCGTGCAATCGACGAGGGCGGCGCACTCGACCAGATCGTCGCGCGAAGTCGGAAAAAGGCGGCCTTTCGGCATGCCGCCGACATGGTGTCCCGAGCGGCCCACGCGTTGCAGGAAAGGCGCGATGGCACGGGCGAGCCGAGCTGACACACGAGATCGACGTCGCCGATATCGATGCCGAGCTCGAGTGAGGCGGTGGCGACCAGCACACGCAGGGCACCCCGCTTCAGCCGCGATTCGGCATCGAGCCGGTGTTCCTTGGCCATGCTGCCGTGATGCGCCGCGACTGCATCCTTGCCGAGCCGCTCCGTCAGATGACGCGCGGCGCGCTCGGCCATGCGGCGGGTATTGACGAAGACGAGCGTCGTGGCGTGCGCCGCCGCGAGCTCGGCGAGTCTGTCATAGACACGTTCCCAGACCTCGTTGGCCATGACGGCTTCGAGCGGGACGGGTGGCAACTCGAGCGCGAGATCGCGCGGGCGGTTGTGGCCCACGTCGACGATCGCGCACTGCGCATGCGGGCCCTGCCCGACCAGAAACTGCGCGACGGTCTCGATCGGCTTTTGCGTGGCGGACAGCCCGATGCGCGGCAGACGACGCTTGCAGAGCGCGTCGAGCCGTTCCAGCGAGAGCGCCAGATGGCTGCCGCGCTTGGTGGCGGCGACAGCGTGGATTTCATCGACGATGACCGTGCGCGTCGTGGCGAGCATTCGGCGGCCCGAGTCGGACGAGAGCAGCACGTAGAGCGATTCGGGCGTCGTGACGAGGATGTGCGGGGCCCGCTGCCGTTGCGCCGAGCGTTCGCGTTGCGTCGTGTCGCCCGTGCGGACCGCCGTGCGGATATCGACGGGCGGCAGCCCGAGCCGGGCCAGTTCTTCCGCGATACCGGCCAGGGGCCGCTCGAGATTGGCATGGATGTCGTTCGACAGCGCCTTGAGCGGCGAGACGTAGACGACGAGCGTTGCGTCCGGCAGCGCGCCGCCCGCGGCGAGCCCGTCGCGCACGAGTTCATCGAGTGCCCATAGAAAAGCCGTCAGCGTTTTGCCCGAGCCGGTCGGTGCGGCGACAAGCGTCGAGCGGCCGCGCCGGATAGGCGGCCATGCACGGCACTGTGCCTCGGTGGGCGCATCGAACGTGCGCTCGAACCACGCGGCGACCGCGGGGTGGAATTCGGCGAGCGCCTCGTGAGCGAGAGAGGGCGTCATGACGTCGATATGTGGGGCTTGCGCTGAACTTTCAAGCCGGCGTATCCGCTCCGGTTCGCCGGTTCGCGAACAGATCGCGGTAAGCCGCAAACGTCGACAGATACGCGAGCGGCGCAAGCACGATGAGGCCGATGCCGAGTGTGACCAGCGCGGCGCCGGCCAGGCCCGCGATGAATACCCCATACACGAGCGCCGCCAGCGGATTGCGCCAGGTCGCGACCGCGCTGGCTTTGAGCGCATCCAGCGGCGGCATGCGCTCGAGCACGATCAGCGCCGGCGCGAGCCAAAGCGTGAGCGCGGCGCCGATGACGGCTACCGCATAGAGTAGCGCGGCGAGCCACGGCGCGCTTGCACTTGCGGCACCGGGCGTGGCGAGTGCGAGCGCATTGAACGATGCTGCCATGCGGCTTGCGGCGAAATCGCAGACGAGCGCGGCTGCCAGTGCGACGAGGCTGGCGGCAAAGAGCGGCTGAGCGTGACGGCGAATGCCGTTGAACGCATCGGCCACGCGTACGGTTCCGAGCGTGCGGCAGTTTTCGGCCGCGGCGCACATGCCGCCGGCCCATAAAACGGTGAATACGGGCGTGAGATCGCTGATCACCGGAATCATGCTGAGCAAAACCGTGACGACGAGGTCGATTGCGCCAAGCGCGACCCATACTGCGGGCCGCACGCGGAACAGCGCCCATCCCTCCACGATCCATTGCGAGCCGTGGTGAGCGGAAACGGTGTGCGTGTACATGGATGATGGCTCCGAAAGGACAACGCCCAGATGACTGACGAGTGCCGATGCCGCGAATTATCCACCAGCAGGCCGCCAGTCACTTGCAGTGCTCGCGGCTCTTAGCCGGAGACCGTTTGCGTAAATGTCTGGTTCAAATAGTACTTTTTTGCGACGGCGAGCCCCGGTTTCCCCGCCTCGTTCGCTGCGCGCGCTCGGTTTGCCCAGGCGATGCGTGGAAGGGTATCCGTTCGGCTACATATTCGGCGCGGCTTACGCGTGCGACACTGAAACCGTAGGATGGGCCGCCGGCGACGACGGCCGACCGACTGGATGCACTGGATGCCGACGCGCCAGTGTTATGACGAGGCATATGAATAGAGTGAATTTACGGGAGTGGTTAAAATGGCGCCGTGCGTGACTGAGCTTAGGGGCCGAAAAATGGGAACGAGCTACGAGAAGGACGTGGTGGCATGGGCCAGCGAACAGGCGGCGTTGTTGCGCGCGGGCAAGCTCTCGGCCATCGACGCGGAACATATCGCGGAGGAAATCGAGGACGTGGGTAAAAGCGAACAACGTGAATTGGCGAGCCGCATGGCGGTACTGCTGGCCCACCTCCTCAAGTGGCAGTTCCAGCCCGATCGCAGAGGGGCAAGCTGGACGCGGACCATCGACGCGCAACGGGCGGACATTGCATACGCTCTCTCGGACGCGCCGAGCCTGAAGCCTCGCCTCGAGGACGAGGCGTTCATGCGAGTCGTGTGGAAAAAGGCTCTCGCTCAAGCTGTCAACGAAACCAACATCGATGTGTTTCCAGGGGCGTGCCCTTGGTCAGTCGAGCAGGTGCTCGATGAGCGATTCCTGCCCGAGTGATATGGAAGCAATCGGTTGGATTTGAACCAGCACGCCAGCCTTCGGGCTGGCTTTTTTACGGCCGTTGCGGGGCGCGGTAAGCCGGCTGCCTCCTTAGCCGCTGTTCGGCACTCCTCTCTTTTCTTCTTCTGTCGTTGCCCGGCCGATACAATCGGCGTGCGGCGCTTTCGCATCACTTCTCATTTTTGAGCCTGCTCCAAGCCGTCAACTGCCGCCACGGAATGCGACTACGAAACTTCGTCGTTTCGCAAACCATTTCCGCGTGATATAAGCGCGTGCATACGATGATTTACAAGGAGGGGACTTCATGAGCTCAATCAGCCGCATCAAGGCCACCGCAGCAGGGTGGAGTGTCGTTGCGCTGGCAACGGCATCGCTCGGCCTGATGGAAAGCGTACCGGCCGTCGCCAAGACCGGTACGGCGAAACCCGTATTGACGGCATCGGCCATGGCGGTCGCGGATGAGTTCAGCGCCGATGCGGCCGAGCAGATCTTCAAGGAAGGCGGCAACGCCGTCGATGCGGCGGTGGCGATCGCCTTCACCCTGGCCGTGACTTATCCCGAGGCAGGCAACATCGGCGGTGGCGGGTTCATGACGCTCTTCGTCAACGGCAAGCCGTACTTCCTCGATTACCGCGAGCGGGCCCCGCTGGCGGCGACGAAGAACATGTACCTCGACAAGGACGGCAACGTCATCAAGGGCATGAGTCTCGTCGGCCCGCGCGCCGTCGGCGTGCCTGGCACGGTGGAGGGAATGTGGGAGGCGCAAAGGCGCTTTGGCCGACTGAAATGGAAGCAGGTCCTCGCTCCGGCCATCCACTACGCGCGCGACGGCTTCGAGGTCAGCGATCAATTGCAGGAGCGTCGGGATAATGCGGCGAAGGACTTCGGCGATAAAACGAACTTCGGCAAATATTTCGGCGGGCTGAATACCGGCGTCACGTTCAAGCAGCCGGAACTCGCTGCGACGCTCACGCGCATCGCCGAGAAAGGCGCGAAAGAGTTCTACGACGGCAAGACGGCCGATCTGATCGCGGCCTCGATGAAAGCGGACGGCGGCCTCATCACGAAACGCGACCTGCAGCAATACAAGGCAGTATGGCGCCAGCCGGTGCAAGCCGACTGGAACGGCTATCACGTGATTACGGCGCCGCCGCCGAGCTCGGGCGGGATCGGGCTCGTGCAGTTGCTGAAGATGAAGGCCGATTTGAAGGACAAGTTCGAGGGCGTGCCGCTCAATTCGGCGAAGTACATTCACCTCGTCGCGGAAATCGAAAAGCGTGTCTTCGCCGATCGCGCGCAATATCTCGGCGATCCCGATTTCTTCAAGGTGCCCGTTGCGCAGTTGATCTCCGACGATTACATCGCCAAGCGCGCGGCCGAGGTCGATCCGGACAAGCCATCGGACACGAAGAGCGTGCAGCCGGGCCTCGGCACCTCGATGCCGGAGAAAGCGGAGACGACTCACTTCTCCGTGATCGACAAATGGGGCAACGCCGTATCGAACACTTACACGATCAACGGTTACTTCGGATCGGGCGTCGTGGCGGACGGCACGGGCATTCTGTTGAACGACGAGATGGACGACTTCTCCGCCAAGCCCGGCGTGGCGAATATGTTCGGCGTGGTCGGCAGCGATGCGAATTCGATCGAGCCGAAAAAGCGTCCGTTATCGTCGATGTCGCCGACGATCCTGACGAAGGACGGCAAAGTGGCGCTCGTCATTGGCACACCGGGCGGCTCGCGCATCTTCACGTCCATCTTCCAGGTCGTCAGCAACGTCTACGACTTCAAGATGCCGTTGCCCGATGCCGTTGCGGCGATGCGCTTTCACCACCAGTTGCTGCCGCCCAACACGATCTTCTGGGAGCCGTACAAGCCGATCGAGGGCGAACTCGCGAAGCAATTGCAGGACATGGGCTATGTCTTGCAGAAGCAGGGCTTCAACGGCGACATCCAGGCCATCGAGATCAACGGCGATACGCCGGAGCCGGCGGCCGATCCGCGCGGACGCGGCGTCACGAGGATCGTTCAATAGAGGCGCTATCGTAGGCCGCGCGCCCCCCGAGGGCGCGCGGCCAATCGAACATTATCGGCATCGCGACTGGAATAGGAACGGTGCTTGCTCGTTCGACCATATGAAGCAAAGGTCTGATGAACGAGCGATGGCAATTCATATCGGCATTTCCGGCTGGCGCTACGAGGGTTGGCGCGGCGTCTTCTATCCGAAAGGATTGCGCCAGGCGAGCGAACTCGCGTACGCATCGCGAGCCGTCGATACGATCGAAATCAACGGCTCGCACTACTCCTTACAGACGATAGACAGCTATCGGAGCTGGCATGATGCCGTGCCCGAGAGTTTCGTCTTCAGCGTGAAAGGGCCACGCTATCTCACGCATATGCTGCGTTTTCGCGACGAGTCGGCCCTGCCCGCGATCGCGAATTTCTTCGCCTCCGGCGTGCTCGCCCTCGAAGACAAGCTCGGCCCGTTTCTCTGGCAGTTTCCGCCGAATTTCCCATTCGAGGCGACACGGCTCGAGCGGTTTCTCGCGCTGCTCCCTCCAACGGTGGAAGATGCCGTAACGCTTGCGAAACGACACGATGCGCGCGTGAAGAAACCATGGTGCGAAACGCGACGGACGGGGCAATTACGCCATGCGGTCGAAATCCGGCACCGCAGTTTTTGCACGCCCGAGTTTCCGGAAATACTGCGACGGCATGGCGTTGCGCTCGTCGTCTCCGACGCCGTGGCCGACTGGCCCTATACGGAAGACGTGACGGCCGATTTTCTCTATTTGCGTCTGCATGGCACCGAAACGCTATACAGCGGCGCTTATTCGGACGCCGCGCTCGAACGCTGGGCCAGACGTATCGCCACATGGGCACGCGGAAGCGAGCCGCGCGACGCAATACGTATTGCGAAGACACCCCTGACACGTACGCCGAGGGATATCTATTGCTACTTCGACAACGACCAGAAAGTGCAGGCGCCTTTCGACGCGCAGCGCCTGAAGCAGTGGCTCGGACGCGAAGGCGTTGCGCTCCGAAAGCGCGACGCGCCGCCGCCGCTGGCCCCGGCCGGCTCGGCGCGGCGCAAGCCGCGCTCCCATGCCGTGCAAGCTTCGCACGAGTAAAGTACAGTGCATGCAAAAGCGGTGGCCGCCACCGATACGATCGGCCGCGCCGGTAGCGCGGATCGGGCCGTGTTTGCCTTGATGAAGGAGCGAAAGCCGATGGGCTGCGATGTATCCCAGCTGCGGCAGGCCTTCGAAGAAGTCCGCCGATACAGCCTCGAACTGACCCGCCCGCTGTCGGCGGAGGATCAACAGGTTCAGTCCATGACGGACGCGAGCCCCACCAAATGGCATCTGGCCCACACGAGCTGGTTCTTCGAAACGGTGCTGCTCGCGCAGCACGTCCCGCGTTACCGGTTTTTCGATGAACGCTATCCGTTTCTCTTCAACTCGTATTACGAAGCGCTCGGGCCTCGCCACGAGCGGGCACAGCGTGGGATGCTTACTCGCCCGTCGCTCGACGAGGTGCATGCCTATCGCCGGCATGTCGATGAAGCAGTGCTGGCGGTGCTCGACCGCGCCGGGCCCGATTTGCTCGAGACGATCGAGCCGATCGTGACGCTTGGACTTCATCACGAACAGCAACACCAGGAACTGATCGTGACGGATGCCCTGCACGCGTTCTCGTGCAACCCTCTCATGCCGGCTTTTCGGAACCCCGACGTGGGCAAGCCGCTTTGGCCGACGACGCATGCCGGGCCGATCGAATGGCTGTCCCGGCCCGGCGGCGTTGTCAGGATCGGTCATGAGGGCGGGGATTTTTGCTTCGATAACGAGGCACCCAGGCATGAAGTTTTGCTACGTCCCTACGAAATCGCGCATCGACTCGTCACATGCGGCGACTACACTGCCTTTATCGCGGACGGAGGTTACGAGCGGCCTGAACTCTGGCTCTCGGACGGATGGGCGATGGTGCAGCGCGAAGGGATGCACGCGCCGGCCTATTGGCGGCAGCGCGGGCAGGGCGCCGCATCGGATGCGGCGAGCGTGGACGAATGGCTCGTATTCGGGGTGGGCGGTCTCGAGCCGATGAAGGCCGAAACACCGGTGTCGCAGCTGAGCTTTTATGAAGCCGCGGCGTTCGCCGAGTGGGCCGGCGCGCGACTGCCGACGGAGTTCGAATGGGAGGCAGCCTTCGAGGCACCGGGCATCGACCAGATGATGGGCCACGTCTGGCAATGGACGCGCTCGTCGTACGATCCTTATCCGGGCTTTCGCCCCGTGCCGGGGCTTGCAGCGGAATACAACGGCAAATTCATGGTGGGGCAACTCGTCTTGCGCGGCAGCAGTATCGCGACACCGCCGGGTCATGCCCGTCGCAGTTACCGAAACTTCTTTCCGCCGGCGGCGCGCTGGCAATTCTCTGGAGTACGCCTTGTTCGAGACATCTGACACGTCGGGGCTGACCGGCGCCGGCTCGGGCGCCGCGGCATTCGTCGGCGACATTCGGCAACCACGCGGTGCGAGCAACGCCTTCGAACGCGACCTCGTGGCCGGCTTGTCCGTGAAGCCGCGGCGTGTGGCACCGAAGTATTTCTACGATGCGGCCGGATCTGCGCTTTTCGATCGGATATGCGAATTGCCGGAGTACTACCCGACTCGGACGGAGTTCGCCATCCTCGAGCGCAATGCTCGTGCGATCGCGGAATGTATCGGCCCGCGCGCGGATATCGTCGAGTTCGGCGCAGGATCGCTCTCGAAGATCCGGCGCTTGCTCGATGCATTCGAGCCCGCGCATGCCCCGCGCCGTTTCTTTCCGATCGATATTTCAGCGGACCATCTCGAGGGTGCGGCGCGCAGACTTCATGCCGACTATCCATGGCTGCACGTACACCCGGTGGGAGCCGACTATATGCAGGAGGGCGCGCTCGGTGACCTGGAGGCCGCATCGGAGCGCCGTGTCGGGTTCTTTCCGGGCTCGACGATCGGCAACCTCGACCCGGACGAGGCGCGCGGCTTTCTACGTCGGGCGGCGCACCTGCTCCAAGGCGGCGGCCTCTTGATCGGTGTCGATCTCGTGAAGGACCCGGACGTCTTGCACCGCGCTTATAACGATCGGCAAGGCGTCACCGCCGCGTTCAATTTGAATTTGCTTCGGCGTGCCAACGAAGAGCTGGGAGCCGATTTCGAGTTGAGCCGTTTCGCGCATTACGCGTTTTACGAGCCGCGCCGACAGCGTATCGAAATGCATCTCGTGAGCCGTTGCGCGCAGACGGTCAGGCTCGGTCGACACGCCTTTGCGTTCGATCAGGGCGAGAGCATTCACACGGAGAACTCGCACAAGTTCACGATCGAGGGCTTCCGCGCGCTTGCGGTATCGACGGGATTCGAGCCGGGTCCCGTCTGGACAGACGAGGCCCGGCTTTTCAGCGTGCATTGGCTCGCCAGTCCGCCAGCACGAGCGAGCCGTTGATCGTCAATAACCGCCCCAACGGCGTTCGCGCCACTGGTGTTCGCGCCATTCATGCTCGCGCCATTCGCGGCGGCGCCACTCGCGCGCGCGCCAGTCGTCGCCGCGGTAATAGCCTACCGCCACGGGTGCCGCGTAGGCCGGTGCCGGGGGCGCCACGTAGACGGGTTGCGGAGCCACATATACCGGCGCGGGGATGCCGACGCCGATGGCCAGATCGACGTGCGCGGATGCCGCGCTCGAGACACCCAATACCGTCAGGCCGATCAATGCTCCCACGAGCTTCTTGTTCATCGCGCTACTCCTTGCACTCCATGTGCGTTGTTTTGACCACGGAGCCAGTGTAGGGGCCGCGCGCTGACACAGGTGAAAGCGGCTTGCGAGATCGGTAACGCTGCATTACGGGCCGCAAGCCTTGCCCAGAGCGGAGTTCGGGCCGCACAGCCCGACGAGCGCAGCGCAATCAGGAGTCTTCGGGGAACGCGGCGCGGCCCTGCGTGAGATCGCGCAACGTAGTGCGCGCGGCCTCGATTTCGCTCGCCGGCATCTGCATGGCGAGCCATACCTGCGCACCATGGCGGCTCTCGAGGAGCACGACGTCGTGCTGCTCCATCCACCGTCGCGCGCGTGCCTCGTCCGCATAGCTGAGCTCGACGGCCAACCGTGCCTGAGCGATGCGCTCGACACGTTGCGCCTCACCCAGCGCGGTGGCAATGGCATCGGTATAGGCACGCACGAGGCCGCCCGCGCCGAGCTTGACGCCGCCGTAGTAGCGAACGACGGCGCCGAGCACGCTATCGAGATCGTGATGGCGCAGGACTTCGAGAATCGGGCGGCCGGCCGTGCCGGACGGCTCTCCATCGTCCGACATGCCGGACTGCCCTCCGGCGAGCAGTGCCCAGCAAACGTGTGTGGCACCGGGATGCGCATCGCGCAACTGCCGCAGCGCCCCCATTGCCGCGTCCCGATCGGCGACGGGCAGCGCATGCGCGATGAAGCGGCTTTTGCGGATTTCGAGTTCGGCCGTGACCGGCGCGGCAAGTGTGAAGACGGGCAAATCGGTGGACGAAGAGAGCGGGATGCGCCAGTTTAACGCACGGGCCGGGAGGCGCTCGCCTGCCGCCGGCTGGCTGAACGGGCTTCGCGCGGACCCACGCGACTTATCCCCAGATATTGGGGGCAAACCTGTGTATAACCCGCCGGGAGTCCATGTAAGTGCTTGATGCGAAAGCATGTGGATCGCAGCGATACGAACCTGAGCAGGCTCGAACGATTCGCGCGGACTCGCGGCGATCGAGCCGAGATGCCCGATTTCGGACCGGCCGCCGCCCGACGATGGCATGATATGCGCCTTGGCCTTTTTCGTTCGCTCACCGCTCATCCCCAATATGTCTGACCTTATCGTTCACGGCGGCCTTCCGCTGCGCGGCGAAATCACGCCTTCGGCCAACAAGAACGCCGTTCTGCCGATTCTTTGCGCCACCTTGCTGACCGATGCGCCGTTGCGGCTCATCGGCGTGCCCGACATCACCGATGTCAGGAAAATTCTCGATATTTTTCGCACGCTAGGCAGCGAGGTCTCGATGGACTTCGCGACCGGGGTGCTCGAGCTCCATCATCGCGCGACCGTGTTCGACCCGAGTTGCCATCACCTGCCCGAGGAGATGCGCTCGTCGATCATGCTCGTGCCGCCGCTGCTTGCACGCTTTCGCGTGGCGCGCCTCGAAAACGACGTCAAGGGTTGCACGCTCGGTGTACGGGAGATAGATCCGCACGTCGAGGTGTTCGAACGTTTCGGCGCGCGCATCGAGCGCACGAACGGCTCGCTGATCGTACGCAGTGACGCCGCCATGCGCGCGAACGATCACTGGCTCGATTACGCCTCCGTGACGACGACCGAGAACTTCGTGCTCTGCGCCGCGGCCGCATCGGGGACGTCGACGCTGGTCAATGCCGCATCGGAGCCGCACGTGCAGGAGTTTTGCCGGTTCATCGCGATGCTGGGCGTACCGATCGACGGTATCGGCACATCGCGGCTCGCCATTTCCGGTGGCTGCAAGCTCGGCGGCGGAGAGTTCCGATTCGACGAGGATTTCCACGAGATCGCCACGTTTCTCGCGCTGGGCGCGATCACGGGCGGCGATATCGCGGTCAAAAACAGTGCGCCCGAGCAGTTCCCGTTGATCGACAGGACGTTCGCCAAGTTCGGCATCGATGTCGTCCATCGCGATGGCTGGTCGCGCGCCCGGCGCGATGGGCCACTACGCGTGCGCACGCCGTTTACGCCCAACATCCTGACCAAGATCGAGGCGGCGCCTTGGCCGTATCTGCCCGTAGACCTTCTGCCGATTTTCATTGCGCTCGGTGTGCGCGCGCAAGGCAGCGCGATGTTCTGGAACAAGGTGTATGACGGTGCAATGGGCTGGTCCGTCGAGCTATCGAAGTTCGGCGCGCACGTGTTTCTTTCGGACCCGCATCGGCTCATCACGTTCGGCGGTATCCCGCTCACGCCGGCCAAGGTGGAGAGCCCCTATATCATCCGCGTGGCCATCGCGCTTTTCATGGTGGCGGCCAGCATCGAAGGGCAATCGGTCATCAAGAACGCGCTGCCGATCCGGCGCGCGCATCCGCATTTCGTCGAGAACCTGCGCTCTGTCGGTGCCAACGTCGAATGGACGAGTACGGAGTAAAGCGATGCGCACCGGCACGCGTATCGCGTGCCGGCCGCTGTGCCCAGTGCGGGCAGTCGATCGCTTATTCGCTCACGCCTTTTTTCTTGGCGAGGGATTCGGCCATCTGATAATGCTTTTCGATTACGGGAAGCTCTTTTTGCGCGAATTTCTTGAGATCCGCGTTCTGGCCGCTCTCGATTTCCTTCTTGAAGGCGGCCACTGCTTCTTCGTGGCCCTTCACTCCGAGCTTGCTGATGTAGGCTCGATCGAACTCCTTACCCTTGAGCCCGCGTAGGGAATCGAGCAGCTCGGTGTCCGAGTTGTCCTTCGGGGCCGTCACATCGTGAGGCGCCGCTGCCTTGAGCTGCACCGTCATCTTCGTGTGGTCGTACATCATGTGACGTGCGAACGATTTCACATCCTTGTCGTTCGAATGCGATTGCGCGAGCTTGCCCGCGTCGATTTCGGTCGACGACGACTTCGTTGCCGCCTGTACGAAGTTGCGATCGGGTTCGGGTAGCGGATTGGCCGACGTTGTCGACGCGGCCTCGGTTTGCGCATTGCCGAGCCCGGGGATCAACAACGCGCAGCAGGCCAAAGCCAAGAACGAACGCTTCATAACGGCTCCTCGAATGATTGGGAATAAACCAGCCCGATGCCGACGAGGCGCTGGGCTGCGGTACGGATAAGGCACCGCAAACAACGTACCGCTTCTCACCGAAAGCACGTCCGCGCGGTGGGTTGCGGCTGCGCAGCATGCTTGCGTAAGACTTGCAATGCGATGAGCCGATGTTGCCGGAGCCTGGCAATCGAGCAAGGCAGCGCGCGCCTCGGCGCGGTCGAACGGGCCCGCCGCTTGCTCGACGGTCGGTGGAATCGACACAAGGAGGCGCTTGCGCTCGCCATGGATACGATGCCGCTCGTGCTCGGTTGGGAAGCTGTTGCGATCCGGCTCGTCTTTGCGCTCGGAACCGGGTTTATCTTTGGCTTCAATCGCAGCGAATCGGGAAAGACAGCCGGCCTGCGCACGACGATTCTCGTATGCCTTGCTTCCTGCATCGCGATGCTGCAAGTCAACGCTTTGCTGCCGCAGGCCGGAAAGCATCCGGACTCGTTTCCGACGCTCGACTTGATGCGTTTGCCGCTCGGTGTACTGACTGGCATGGGTTTCATCGGCGCGGGCGCGGTGATGCGCAAAGACGGACTCGTCACCGGAGTGACGACCGCGGCCACGTTGTGGTTCGTGACGATCGTCGGCTTATGTATCGGCGGCGGGCAATATCGGCTGGCGGTCAGCGCGATCGTACTGGGCGTGGCCGTTCTATGGGGACTGCACTACGTCGAACAGCGCATGCACCGCCGCAAGAGCGCGTGGCTCACCGTCGAGTACGGGGCGGGCAGCGAATGTCCGTCCCGGCTCGTTCACGAGTTGGCCGCTCACGGTTGCTCGGTCACGCGGCGCGGCGCGGCCTGGCGGCGCGGTGACGAGCAGTTCGAAGAGCGCTTGCTCGTGCGATGGCGCGAACCGTTCGACCAGGATGCGAAAGTCTCGGCCTTCGCCGAACTGGCCCGGCGCTCGGGCGCGGATGCGACCCATTGGCAGATGGTCGAATAGTCGCGTCGTCGGATAGCGCCGCAACCCACGTCACGCTGCCCGCAGCGGCGGCAACGACGGATTGGCCGGCTGCGTATACCACTTTTCGACGGCGGCCCGGATGCGCCCACGGCTCTCGTCGGGCGAGAGCGATATTTCTCGTTCGACCGTCTTGGCATCCTGCGCGAGCTCGCGTCCGCTCACGAGCAGCAATTGCCGGCCCGATTGCCGCTGTTTCTCCAGCACCGACCAGGTGCGTTCGACTACCCTGCCGTCCGTGGCGAGCGTGTTGTCGTAGTCGGTTGCGAGCGCAACGAAGTGCATTTCGTTCTCCTCGAGACGCAATGGTCTTTCGCGCACCTCATTGCATTGCGCGTGCCGCGGGCGGATCGGATGCCGCGGCACGCAATTCAGCGAATAAAAAACCAGGCTGGGAGCGCTATATCTGGCCGAACACCACGAGCAGGATCACGATGACGAGCAACAGGCCCAGACCACCGGTAGGTGCATAGCCCCAGCCGCGGCTATACGGCCAGGCAGGAAAAGCGCCGATCAGAAGGAGAATCAGCACGACGAGCAAAATGGTTCCTAACATATCGACCTCGCACGAGCGAATTGAAAAGGATGCGGGGAAATGCAGGCCGCATAGATCGATCTCTGCAAGAGCCGTGCCGGCCGGGCGCCCAATCCCCATAAGGCGGCGGGGAGCGAACCCTGCCGCTTTTTGCGATGGAGGCGGCAAATTCGGCCTAAACGGCGTCCCGAATGGGCGCTACGTCAGTCGTCAGTCGAGCGCCCGTAAATCGGCGATTGCCGCCGCGAGAAACCGTGCCGCTTCGCCGCCGGTCACCACGCGGTGATCGAACGTCAGGCTGAGCGGCAAGATCCGATGCACGACAGCCTGGCGGTTTTCCGCCACGATGCCCTCGTGAATGCGACCCGCACCGAGGATTGCCACGGTTGGCGGCACGACGATCGGCGCGGCGTATTTGCCGGCGATCATGCCGAAATTGGACAGCGTGATGGTCGCACCGCGCAATTCCTCGGGCGGGATTTTGCGCGCTTGAACGTCGGCGCGCACGCGATCGAGGCCTGTGCGCAAGTCGGCCGCATCGCGATGTGCCACGTCGCGCAGCACGGGCACGAAGAGGCCGTCGGGAAGATCGACCGCAATGCCGACATCGATATGCGCAAGCACATGGCGGCGCGCCGCGCGGCCGTCGAACCACGCGTTGAGTCCCGGCTCTGCGCGGCATCCGGCCACGAGCGCGCGAATGAGCCGGATCGTGACATCGGTACCGGGCGGCCAGGCATCGATATCGGCATCGTCGATGACGGTAGCCGCGGCCACCTCGCTTTGGGCGCGCGCCATGTTTTGCGCCATCGCGCGCCGCACCCCGCGCAACTCCTCGGGCGGGCCCAGTTCGACGAGCAGTTTTGCCGTGCGTTGCACGTCCGCTGACGTCACGACGCCATCGGGGCCCGACGGCGTGACCATCGCCAAATCGATGTCGAGCGTGCGGGCCAACGCGCGTACGGCCGGCGTCGCCTTGATCGCGGGAGCCCGGGCGCCCGCGCCGGCGCCGACGAGACCGCGCATCGATACGTCGCGCGCGATGTGTCCCGCGGGTGCGGGACGCGTGGAAGATGTCGAAGGCTGCGTCGGTTGCATCTGCGGCATCTCGCCGACGACCGTGCCCGTATCGTCGTTCGCTCCCTCGAACGCGACGAGCGGCGCACCCAGGTGCATGATGTCGCCTTTCTTGCCGAACAGCTTGGCGACGCGGCCCGCTTGCGGCGAAGGAATATCGACGATCGCCTTGGCCGTTTCGACCGCGAGAAGCGGTTGATCGGCCTTCACGTCGTCGCCTTCATGGACACGCCATTCGATGATCTCGGCTTCTTGCAGGCCTTCTCCGAGGTCGGGGAGCTTGAAGACTTTCATGTGGATGCCTCGAGCGTTTTTCGGACCGCGCTCACGATGCGCGCGACGCTCGGCATGTATTGGGCCTCGAGCCGAAAGAGCGGAACGACCACGTCGTAGCCGGTGACACGCTCGATCGGCGCGAGCAGCGAATAGAGCCCGCGCTCCGCGAGATTCGCGGCAATTTCGGCGCCGAGCCCGCATGTGCGGGGCGCCTCATGAACGATGACGCAGCGTCCGGTCTTCGCCACGGAGGCCACGATGGTTTCCATGTCGAGCGGCTTCAGTGTCGCGACATCGATGATCTCCGCTTCGACGCCCTCGGCCGCGAGGACGTCGGCGGACATTTGCACTTCATGGATCATGGCGCCCCAACTGACGAGCGTCACGTCGGTACCTTCGCGCAATGTGAAGCATGTGTCGAGTGGCGCAGCGGTACCGTCGTCTTCGACCGGTTGCTTGTAGAGCCGATAGAGCCGGGTCGGTTCGAGAAAGACGACGGGGTCCGGATCGCGTATGGCGGCCAGCAGCAAACCGTAGGCGCGTTCGGGCGAGGAGGGCATGACGACCCGTAGCCCCGGCATGTGCGCGAACAGCGCCTCGGGACTCTCGGAATGGTGCTCGGGTGCATGGATGCCCGCGCCGCAGGGCGAGCGGATCACGAGCGGACACGTGAGCCTCGCGCGTGTGCGATGACGCAATCGCGCGGCATGATTGAGTATGTGGTCGATCGCCGGATAAATGAACCCGCTGAATTGAATCTCGACGACAGGACGCAAGCCCATCGAGGCCATGCCGATCGCGGTGCCGGCAAGCGCCGTTTCGGCCAGCGGTGTATCGACGATGCGTTCGGTGCCGAAACGCTCCTGCAATCCGAGCGTGGCGCGAAATACGCCGCCGTTCGCGCCGATATCCTCGCCGAGCAACACAACCGACGGATCGTGCTCCAGCTCGTAGGCGAGGGCGCGATTGACGGCTTCGACGAGATTCAACTCAGACATGGTCGTCCTCCGCGCTCTCGCCGTTCGCGAATCGCAGTGCCGTGTCCAATTGTTCGTCGAGCGCACGCGGCAGCGTTGCATATAAATGCTCGAACATGGCCGAGACGTCCGGCGGCGCCACGGCGAGATAAGCTTCGACCGCGCTCTCGACCTGCTCACGGCAGGCCCGCGAAAGCGCTTCTTCCTGCGTCTTGTCCCAGACACCGGCTTGCACGAGGTACTTGCGAAGACGTGCAATGGGCTCGCTCGCCCATTGTTGGGCGACTGTTTCCGGATCGCGATAGCGCGTCGCATCGTCGGCCGTCGTGTGATCGCCGAGCCGGTAGCTGAGCGCTTCGATGAGCGTCGGGCCGTCGCCGCGCCGCGCTTTGTCGAGTGCGCGGCGCATCGCGTCGTGCACGGCAATGAGATCGTTGCCGTCCACCTGTTGGCCCTCGATGCCTGCCGCAATGGCCTTTTGCGCGAGCGTGCCGGCTGCCGTCTGACGTTCGCACGGCATGGAAATGGCCCAACGATTGTTATTGACGACGATGACCAGCGGCGCCTGCCAGATGCCGGCCATGTTCATCGCTTCGTAAAAATCGCCTTTGGATGTACCGCCGTCGCCGACGATCGCGACCGCCGCGCGCTGCGTCTTTTGCAACTTGAACGCGTAAGCCGCGCCTGCGGCATGACAGACCTGCGTCGCGATCGGTACGCAATTCGGAAAATCGTAACGCGCAGCGGCAAAATCGCTCCCGCGCTCGTCGCCGCCCCAATACAACAGGCTTTCAGTCATGGTGACGCCGCGCACCAATTGGGCGGCGTGATCCCGATAGGAAGGAAAAAGCGCATCGTCGTGCTGCATGGCGGCGGCCACACCGACACCGATGGCCTCTTGCCCGAGCGATGAGGCAAACGTGCCCAGCTTGCCGGTGCGTTGCAGCGCAACTGCTTTGTTGTCGAACGTTCGCGTCAGTGTCATTGCGCGATATAGTTCGACGAGCAGTGACGTTTCGTTTGCAAACGCAGGCAGCGGTTGCGTCGCGTTACCGTCGGGGTCGAGATAGCGGGTGTATTCGACCTGAAAGCGGGCGGCAGTACTCATGATCGGCACCCCTCGCCCGTGCCGGCCGTGGTTCGGCAGCACCCGGGGGCGTATGTCTCCCTTTTAGGTATGGACGGCTCTTGGCCGCCATTTGAACGTTAGTACGTTTTCCGATGAAAACAAGGACAGGTGACCTGCCGATGCGGCCGAACGCAAGGTCCCTCGGCTGACCGCCCAGTAGTCGGACTAGTTGGCGATTTTAGTAGTCAGCGGGTGCGGCGAGACTACAGAAGCCTTTCGGTAACGCCGCGCGACGCACGATCGAACAGTCAAATCGATTTCGACGTCAGCTTCAAAATAGTCCGACTAGTTACGGGTTTACATGGATTAGGAGGCACAGCCGCACTGCACTAACATTTTGCCGGTACCAAGCGGCGCATCATCGAACGCCTCCGACCGAGGTTGCAGTTGTGCATGCCCCGGTCCAGCTCAATCCAACGGCGCTCCCGGTGCCATCCGGCATCTGCATGCGATCGGCTCGACGCCGATCATATCGACCCACGAAGTAAAGAACTGGAGGAAGAGATGGCACACGAACGGGATGACGACCAGGAACACGGCGGTGAGGGTTTCAGCGCGGCGCGGCGCGGACTGATGCAAGGGGCGGGGTTGGGCGCCGCGCTTTCGCTGATGGGCGCACTGGGCGGGGCGGGCGGGCTGATCGGCACCGCGCAGGCTGCCGAGGCGGCTTTCCCGTCGCACAAAAGATGGAAGATCGTGTTCGTCAATCACGTCACCACGAACCCGTTCTTCGTGCCGACGCAGTACGGCATTCAGGACGCCTGCGCGTTGCTCAACATGGATTACCAGTGGACGGGCTCGGCCAATTCGGACGCGGGCGAAATGGTTCGCGCCGTGAATTCGGCGATTGCCGCCAAGGCCGACGCCATCGCCGTGCCAATCGTCGATCCGGGCGCGTTCGACAAGCCCATCCAGGCCGCGCTCGATGCCGGGATTCCGGTGTTCGCCTATAACGCCGATGCGCCGCGCGGCAAGAAGAATCCCCGCCTCGCCTATATCGGCCAGGACCTCTATCTATCCGGCTATCAGATGGGCGAACGCATCGTGAGTCTCATCGACAGCGGGATGGTTGCGCTTTTCATCGCGACGCCGGGGCAGCTCAATATCCAGCCGCGTCTGGACGGTGCGCAGGACGCCATCAAGAAGTCCGGCAAGAAGATCGATATCCAGACCGTGGCTACCGGTGCGACCGTCAACGAGGAGCTCTCGAAGATCAAGGCGTTTTATCTAGGCCACCAGGACCTCAAGGGCATGTTCGCCGTGGACGCGGGCAGTACGCAGGGCGTTGCCCAGGTAATGAAGGAGTCGAATCTTCCATCGAAGGGCGTGCACGGCGGCGGCTTCGATTTGCTTCCGGCCACGATCCAGCATATCCATGAAGGCTTCCTCGACTTCACCATCGATCAGCAACCTTACGTGCAGGGTTTCTATACTGTGATGGAGGCGTTCGTATTCCTCGCTTCGGGCGGACTGGTGGGACCGGCCGACATCAACACCGGCCTCAAATTCGTGACGAAGGATACGGTCGAGCCGTATCTGAATACCTCGACACGCTATGAAGGCAAGACCACCAAGCCGCAAATCGTTCCGATGAAGGGTGCCATCAGGTCGTAATGAATACAGTGAACGAAACCAGCAAGATCGAAGCGGACCGCGCGGCACGGCGCGCGGGCGTTCCGTTCGTATCGCGATGGGCGGCCGAGCTGCGCATTTTGCTCGTGGCCGTGCTCCTGGCCGCCTATTTCGAATTCGCGAACCACGATTTCCTGCTCACCAACGCGAGCCTCGTCAACCTTTCGCAGTTCATTGCGCCGGTGGCGATCATCGCGTTCGGCGAAATCATGTTGATGATCGGTGGGGATATCGATCTCTCGGCGGGCATGGTGTTCGCGTTCGCGCCGTTCATGATGGTGTTTGCGAACGAAGCCGGTGCGCCGATGTGGCTGGCGGTGATCGCGGGGCTCGTGGCCTCGGCGGCCGTCGGCTTCGTCAACGGCGCGGTCACGGTCTGGCTGCGGCTGCCGTCGTTCGTCACCACGCTCGGCACGCTGTTTCTGATCAACGGCATCACGCTCACCGTTTCGCACGGCACGCCCGCCGCCACACCTGGATCGCCCATGTTCTCCGAGTTCATGGGTGCGTGGGGCTACAGCGAGATCATCTGGACGGTGGCGATCGCTTTCGCGATGCACGTGCTGCTGCGGCATACGCGTTGGGGTCTGCATACCCAGGCGGCGGGTGCGAATGCACTCGGCGCGAGCGAGGCGGGCATTCACGTGAACCGGCTGCGCCTGGGCAACTTTGTTCTCGCGGCGGTGCTGGCCGGCTTCACCGGCATGCTCGAGGCTTTTCGCATTACCTCGATCGACCCGCAGGCGGGCGGCAACCAGATCATGTTCCTTGCCGTGGCTGCCGCCGTGATCGGTGGCACGCCGCTCACGGGCGGCTCGGGCACGATCGTGGGCGGACTCATCGGCGCTGCTGTGCTCGGCATTCTCAACGACGGGTTCACGCTGATCGGCATCAACGCCTTTACGTTCAACATCATTCTTGGCGCCGCGATTCTCGCGGCGATGATTTTCAACATTCATGTTGGACGCATTCGCCGCAAGGGAGGGAGTTGATGGACGAATCGCAAACCGCCTCGCCTGGCGCGAACGCGGCCGCCGATGCGCCGCTCGCGCTGCACGGCGAGAGCCTCGTCAAACGTTTCGGTGCGGTGACTGCGCTCGACGGCGTTTCGCTTACGCTCGGCAGCGGCGAAATTCTCGGCATACTCGGCGACAATGGCGCGGGCAAGTCGACGCTCGTCAAAATACTGACGGGCTTTCATCAACAAACGAGCGGCACGCTTTACATCGACGGTCAGGAGACGCTGCTGCGTTCCGTCGATCATGCGCGTTCGCTCGGCATCGAATGCGTGTATCAGGACCTCGCGCTCGCGAATTCGCTGAGCATTTATCACAACATGTTTCTGAACCGCGAAATCGTCAGGCGCGGACCGTTCAGGCTGGTCGATCACAAGCAGATGCGCGAGCGCGCGGCGCAGTGTCTCGACGATGTCGGCGTGCACGTGCCTTCGGTGGATTTGCCCGTGGAGCGCCTTTCAGGCGGCCAGCGGCAGGCCATTGCCGTGGCGCGCGCCGTCTATTCCAATGCGAAGATTCTGTTGCTCGACGAGCCGCTCGCCGCGATGGGTGCGCGTGAAGCGGGGCTCATCATCGACCTCCTGATGCGGTTGAAGGAAAAAGGCGGGCTGTCGATCATCATGATCATGCACAACTATGCGCAGACGCTCGATATTGCGGATCGCATCATGTTGATGCAGCGAGGCCGCGTGACGTACGAGCAAAAGAGCGCGTTGACTTCGGTGGCGGAGCTCATGGATATCGTGCGGAGGGAATACCGCGCAATGCGCGCCGCCGATGTGCAGTGATCGGGCCAATGTCATCATCCATTCCGCCGCTGACGGGAACCCTCCGCATCGCTTCATGACAGAGCCTCGTCTGACATTCCTTCGCTCTGCGTTTATCGGCGGAAATAGGTCGCGTTGACTGAGCAAGTCCAGCTTGTTCCACTTCCGGAGCAGGTGCAGCTCGACGTCCCTGCGAAGGTCCATCCCTGGGATAGCCAATTGACCCTGTCCTGCTCCGAAGCAGCGATTGCGGAACGGCAAGCGTCCTGCTGGTCGCTGCCGTTCCTCGAATAGGATCCCATGGACGTGGCGGCCATCGCAGCCGCGCTAAAGGTAGCGATGAAGGCAATCACGAGTACGCGTTTCATCCTACGTCTCCGTAAAAATCTATTGGCCCCGTATTCGCACGTTGACACGGCGGCTCCTCCATCTTATAACCATCCCATTGGATGGTAACCGGATGGAGAAATGAAACCGAGCAAATCCCCCTCAGCACTCGCGGAGGCGCCCCGTCCGAAGGGTGGCGAGACGGAAAAGATCACCATCAATCTTGGCCCGGTCGACCTGGGTCAGATCGACCTGCTGGTCGAAGAAGGCTTTTACTCGAATCGCACGGATCTGATTCGAACGGCGATCCGCAACCAGTTGGCGGTCCACGCCCAGACCGTCAATGAAACGGTGACGCGCCGGGCGCTGGTACTGGGTCTACAGCACTTTTCCAGGCAGGACCTGGAGTCGGCGCGGGCGGCCAAGCAGCGCCTCAACATTCATGTGCTGGGGCTGGCCAGCATTGCATCCGATGTTACGCCTGAACTCGCGCTTGCAACGATCGCGTCGGTCGTGGTGCTCGGCGCATTCCACGCTTCACCCTCGGTCAAAGCAGCGTTGGCAGGAAGGATCAGCTAGCCCGGCCCGCTGCTCGAACCACCATACGGACAACGATGATGAAGATGAATGAAGATTTCCTTTCGTCGATGCAAGAGGCGATGCACCTATTGCGTACCGCCGGGCCGCTGGAAGCTACCGCGGCGATTCAACGAGCGCTGCGCGGGGGCGATGGCAGCGCCGAGCGCGCGGTGCCTGAGCCACCTGTCGACGCGCTCGACGCGAACCCATCCGCACGCGCGGGAGCAACGGAGGCGTTCGTCCGCCCGCATGTCGCCAGGCAGGCCGAGGTGGAGGACCGTGGGCATTTCAGTTCGCTCACGTATGTCAACGACGCCGGGCAGCGGAACTATAAGCTCTACGTGCCAAGCGGGTACCGAGGGGCGCCATTGCCGCTGATCGTGATGTTGCACGGCTGCACGCAAGACGCGGACGATTTCGCGGCTGGCACCAGGATGAACACGTTCGCCGAACGTCACCACTGCCTCGTTGCCTATCCGATTCAATCGAAGCGGGCAAATCCGTCCGGCTGCTGGAGCTGGTTCAAGCCGGGCCACCAGCAGCGGGAGCGGGGCGAACCTTCGTTGATCGCGGGAATCACGCGCGAGGTGATAGCCAATCACAGCGTCGATCCGGCTCGCGTGTATGTTGCCGGTCTGTCGGCGGGCGGCGCGATGGCCGCGGTGATGATTCACACCTATCCGGAACTGTATGCCGCAGCGGGAATCCACTCGGGTCTGCCATATCGCTGCGCTCACGACGTGCCGTCGGCGCTTGCCGCGATGAAAGGGGCCGTAGGGGCGCGGCGTGCGCAAGGCGCCGACGGTCACGATGGGTCGACAATGCCGAAGCGACCGTTGATCGTCTTTCATGGCGACGCGGACACGACGGTTCATCCCTCCAACGGCAGCGAGCTCGTGCGGGCATTCAGCGCCAGCACGTCCCCCGTCACCGAGCCGCTGGACCGCCCGGGGCGCGCATGCACGCGGCGTCGCCTGACGGCTGTCAACGGCATCGATGCGGAGTATTGGATCATCCATGGTGCCCCGCATGCGTGGGCCGGTGGCAGTGTCCGCGGGACGTACACGGATGCCGCTGGCCCCGATGCCAGCGCCGAGATGATGCGATTCTTTCTCGCGCATCCACGGCACCTTGAATGACGCATCGCGATTGCATGCTGACGCCCGCGAAGCGAAGACGCTGTTGCGGCGTTTCGGTTCATCGCAATAGTTCTCTTCATAAATCGAAACCGGCCAACCGTCGTGACTCTCATGCGAGGCGGCGCACGCATCTCCAATGGCACGCGGCGGGCGCGGTGTAGTATCTGATTCGCAGGGTGACCCTGCGCGGCATTTCGGTACATTGAGAACGCGGTCGGCGAATCGCGTCGGGGCCTTGGGGAAAACGATGAGGGGCTGGCTCGTTGCGTGGGTATGCGCATGCATGCTTTCGGTTGCTGCGGCGCAAGGTACGCCGGCTGCCTCCGTACCGGGGACGTCGGTCGCCGGGGAGAACTACCTGGCCGCGGCGAAACGCGTCGTCGATGCCGCGGCGCAACCGGCCGCACCCTGGAGCGGGCCGCGCACCGGGCCGCGGGCGCAACCTGGGAAACGGATCGCCATCGTCGCCGAGGATTTGCGCAACGGCGGCATCGTCGGCGTGATCGACGGTGTGCTGGAGGCGGCCAAGGTCATCGGCTGGAGTGTGCAGATATTCGACTCCGCCGGCATGCCGGATCAGCGGCTGAAGACGCTTGCAAGCGCGCTGGCAAGTCGTCCGGACGGGCTTATCATTGTCGGTGGCGACGCACGCGCCCTGCTGCCCGGGTTGCAGCCGTTTGGCGAGCGGAAGATTCCAATCGTCGGCTGGCATGTCGCGGCCCAGGCGGGACCGGTGTCCGGCACGCCCGTGGCGATGAACGTGACGACGGACCCGCTCGAGGTCGCGCGCGTGACCGCGCTGGCGGCCATCGTTCAGTCCGGCGGGCATGCGGGAGTCGTCATCTTCACGGACTCCAATTTCCAAATCGCGCAAAGCAAGGCGAATGAAATGGCCGCCGTCGTGCGCGCGTGCAGCGGTTGCACCTTGCTCGAAGTGCGCGACGTGGCGATTGCGCGCAGCCAGGAATTGATGGCGGCTACGACACGCGCCTTGCTCGAGCGATATGGCAAGCGCTGGACATATGCGCTCGCCGTCAACGACATCTACTTCGACTACGCCGCCCCGGTGCTGACCCAGGCTGAAATGCCGAGCACTGCCATGGCCATGCTGTCGGCCGGCGACGGTAGCGAGTCCGCCTTCCTGCGCATCCGAACGGGCAGCTTCCAGACGGGCACCGTGGCGGAACCCGTGAATTTGCACGGCTGGCAGTTGATCGACGAGTTGAACCGTCTCTTCGCCGGGCAGCGCGTCACCGGATACGTGTTTCCGGTGCATCTCGTGACGGCGGACAACGTCGCAGCGGACGGCGGCGATCGTCTGCTCTACGACCCGAACAACGGCTATCGCGACGTCTATCGCCGCATCTGGCAACGCCCGTGAAACTTCAGCTCCCACGGTCCCTCACCGCGCAGTTCACGCTCGTGGTTTCTTGCCTCGCCACCCTGGTGGTGGCGGTCGGTGCCACGACCATCTACTCGTTGGCCGGTTCGGTTTACGCCATCCGCCAGTTGGCAGAACAGCGGCTGGCTCGCCAGGAAGATGCACAGGACCTGGCACAGCGCACTCTGATGATCGAACGCCTCGCATTGGAGTTGTCGAATGACGATGCCGTGGACTCGGTGCGCGAGACACATCGGCATATCATGGAGCAGTTGGCATCCTTCGACCGCCTGGTGGACCGCCTCGCTTCCGCGATCACTCCCACGGGTGAGAACGTCGGTATCGACGCGTTGGCGCTACATCGATCGAGTCAGCGCTTCCGCAATACGGTCAACATCGAGGCGCAGGTCCGGGAGACCGCGCTGGTCGCCGCAGTCGCGCCGGCCGCTGCGCCGCGGCCCGGGGCGTCATTGGCCAGCCTCGATGACGATCTGCGCCGCCAGGCCGACGCTCTGGCCGCGGCGGCGCACGAGCAGTCCGAGTACTTCACGCGCGATTACCGGAAAGCGGTTCAAGATCTGGCTGCAGACCTGGACCGCACGCGCAGGTGGGTGGGCGGCGAAGTTGCGGTGAGCCTGCTGCTTGCGTGGCTGATTGCCCGGACGTTCCTCGGTCGCCACGTCGTGGAACGGCTGCGCCGGGTCAGCCACTTTCTGCGCCACGGCGAGGTCGACGGTGCGTCAGCCGGTGTCCCCGTTTACGGCGGCGATGAGATTGCCGATATGGCGCGCGCTGTCGAGCAGTTCCTCGAAGACCGGCGACAGCGCAGGCAGGCCGAGAATGCGCTGAAGAATCTCAATGCCGAGCTCGAAGCGCGCGTCGCACAGCGCACTGCTGAACTCAGCAAGGCGCTTGCGGGCCAGACGGCCGAGATCGTCGAACGACAGCACGCCGAAGCGGCTGCACGAGCAAGCGAACATTTCCTCGACAGCATCATCGAGAACATTCCCGACGTGATCTTCGTCAAGGATGCGGCGACGCTGCGCTTCGTGCGATTCAACAAGGCTGGAGAGCGACTGCTCGGGTATCGGCGAGAGGAACTGATCGGCAAGTCCGTCCACGATCTGTTTCCGGCGGAGGAGGCAGCTTTCTTCGCGCTGAAGGATCGTGAGGTACTGGAGTCACAGCAGATGGTCGACGTGCCCGAGGAGCCGGCCCACACGCGTTACGGGCTGCGCCTCGTGCATACGATGAAGATCCCGATTCTCGACGCGCGCGGCGAGCCGCAGTTTCTGCTCGGCATCTCACGTGACATCACAGAGCAAAGGCGTGCCGAAGAGGAACTGCGGCGCTATCGAGAGCACCTCGAAGATATGATCCGCGAGCGAACGGCCGAACTGGCCATCGCCAAGGAACGCGCCGACGCGGCCAACCAGGCCAAGAGCGGCTTTCTCGCGCACATGAGCCACGAGTTGCGCACGCCGTTGAACGGAATTTTAGGCTACGCGCAGATCCTCAAGCGCGATAAGAGCCTCGGTCAACGCCAGATCGAGCGGGTCGCGGTGATCCAGCACAGCGGCGAACACCTGCTTGCGATCATCAACGACCTCCTGGATATGGCCAAAATCGAAGCCGGAAGGGCGGAACTCATTCCGTCCGACATTCGGCTCGACGGCTTCATCGACTTCATCGCCGAGACGATTCAGGTGAAGGCAACGGAAAAGGGCCTGGGCTTCGCGTGCGAGATGGCCCCCGATCTGCCCGCGGGCGTGCGGGTCGACGAAAAGCGGCTGCGCCAGGTGCTGCTCAACCTGCTCTCCAACGCAATCAAATTCACCGAAGAGGGGACCGTGCGCCTACGCGTCAGTTGCCTGGCGCCGGAGCGGCTGCGGTTCGAAGTCGAGGACACCGGCATTGGCATAGACGAAGCGCGTCTGGAGGCGCTCTTCCGGCCGTTCGAACAGGTGAGCGATGCTCAGCACCGGTTTGGAGGCACAGGGCTAGGCCTGGCGATCAGCCGGCAGCTGGTGCGCTTGATGGGGGGCGAGATCCACGTCGACAGCCGCCTCGGCGTTGGGAGCACATTTTCGTTCGAGCTGAGCGTCCCGGTGGTGGCGCCTCAGCCACCTGTCGCCGCGCCCGAATGGACGGTGACTGGCTATCAGGGACCACGCAGGACCATTCTCGTAGTGGATGACGTGGCGGCAAACCGTTCTTTGGTGGTCGATCTGCTCGGTCAGCTCGGATTCGACACCATCGAGGCCGGCGATGGACTGGAAGCGCTCGAGAAGGCCAAAGCGCAGCGGCCGGAACTCATCCTGATGGACGTCGTCATGCCGGGGATGGATGGGCTCGAAGCCACGCGGCGGCTGCGCGAAATGCCGGCGTTCGGGGATCTGCCCATCGTTGCGGTCTCCGCCGGCGCGTCGGGGAGTAATGCGAAAAACAGCCTGGCGGCCGGTGCAAACGCGTTTCTATCGAAACCGATCGATTTCAGTGAGCTGTTGTCACAGATCGCGGCTCTGCTGAACATCGAGTGGAACGACGAGATGCCGGAGACGCAACCGGCCGACGCGGGCCGAACGGCTGTACGCGCAACCGATCTCTCCATGGGGACTTTGGTCGTACCGCCGCGGGAGCAAATGGAAGCGCTGCACCACTTGGCGCGAATGGGCGACATGCGTGCCATCGTGCAACACGCCATGCACCTGAGCGAGCTCGATGAGCGCTATCGTCCTTTCGCCGACCACCTTTGCCGGTTGGCGAGGGATTACCGGTCCAAGGCGATCCTCCGCTTCGTCGAGCACTATGTGGCAAGAAGGGAAGTCCCTTGATCTTGCGTTAACTCATACGGCCGTCCATCACAGTCAACGACAGCAGCCATTGTCCGGCGCGCGCGTTGCGCTGCAGCACGAGCGCTTGGGTTGGATGCGGGTACGTGAAGTGCTACCCAGCAAGCGTCGGCGACCCGGTCGGTCTTGACAACAACGGAGATAAGGCCATGGACGATCATCAACCTTCGAATACACCCGATCCCGTGCGCCGCAAGATAGTCGCCGCGCTCGCGGGTACCGTCGCGTTGTCGGCTTGCGGCGGAGGGGGCGGCGGGTCGTCCGGCAGCACCGGTGCGACGAGCGGCATTCCGCCCGATCGCGCGAATCTTCCGCGGCCTGCATTGCCTAACCCGGCGACGTCGGGCGTCGATCACATCGTTCTGGTCACGATGGAGAACCGCTCGTTCGATCACATGTTCGGCTGGGTACCGAACGCCGAGCATCTGCAGATTCGTCAGTTCACCGACGCGTTCGGTCAGGTGCAATCGTCGTTCGCATTGACGTCGAACCCGGCGTACGGATTCCAGGCATGCTCGTTCTCCGACCCGAACCATACGTACGAAGGCGGGCGCGTCCAATTGGCCAACGGCGCGATGAACGGCTTCCTGCTCACGCCCGGCACGAGTCTCATGCGCGGCGACCTGCTGCCCATTGGCTACTTCGGCGAGGCCGATCTCGATTTTTATCGAGGAGCCGTGACGCAATACACAGTGTGCGACTACTTCATGAGCGGGGTCTTGTCGGCCACGTTTCCGAATCGTCTCTATCTGCATAGCGGCGAGACCGATCGTCTCGACGACAGCAGTGATACGTCGTCGCTGGCGACCATCTGGGATCGGCTCGACGCAAAGAACGTCTCATCGACATACTACTTCCACGATGTCCCGTTCACTGCGCTGTACGGCACGCGCTATGTCGGCCGCTCGAAGTTGTTCTCGGATTTCCTGTCGGACGCGGCGTCCGGCAACCTGCCGTCGTTCTGCATGGTGGATCCGAGCTTCTCGGGGGAACCGCAGGGTACATCCAACGACGATCACCCCCATGCCGACGTGCGCAATGGGCAGGTGCTGCTCGGCCAGATCTACGAGGCGCTGCGCACCGGACCGCAATGGAGCACGACCCTGATGATTCTCGTGTATGACGAATGGGGCGGCTTCATGGAGCATGCGGTGCCGCCCGTCAAGCCGGTGTCGACGGCGGAAAGGAGCCTCGGCAACGATGGTCGGCTAGGATTTCGCGTGCCGTGCATGCTGTTGGGGCCGCGCGTGCGCGCGAACCTCGTATCGCGCTACCCGTTCGATCCCAGCTCGATTCATCAACTGCTTGCATGGCGTTTCGGTCTCGACCCGTTGGGTGTGCGCGCAACCGACCCGAACACCTTCAACATGGCTTTTGCGCTCGACTTCACCGACGCTGCGCGAACGGACTCGCCTGCCATTGCGGTCACGCAGGGAACGTTCGGCGTTGCGTGCTCGACGGCAGGCATCGTACCGGGGCTCGGCGGAGTCGATCATAGCCAGCAGAGCGCTCCCACATCGGCATCGGATACAGGGGCCGCGCCATCCGGGGGACGCTTCGCCGAGTTGCGGGCGAAGGCGACCGCGCTAGGTTTTCCTGGTGGCGGGTAAATTCTACGCAGCGCTTGTACGGGACGCCGGGATTATCACCCGGCGCTCAGTTCTTGCTGTCGTCGCATGCGCGCGTCTTCCTCGAGACGTGTGTCTTCGAGTTCCTGCAGCACGCTATCGAGGTCCACCGGTCGCGTATCGACTTCGATGCGGCCGCTCAATTCGATATCCGCGTGTAACTGGCCTGCTTCGAACAGTGCCCAAATTTCCGTCCCGTAACCGGTGGCGAGAATTTGCGGTGCGAAGCGTCCGAAGTACGCGGCCAGATTGTCGACATCGCGCTTGAGCATCGAGGCGGCTTCATTATTGGCAGCGGCGTCGACAGCCTGAGGCAGATCGATGATCACTGGCCCATCCGCCGCCAGCAGGATGTTGTATTCGGACAGGTCGCCGTGAACCACACCCGCGCAGAGCATGCGGACGACCTGGTTGAGCAGCAGCGCGTGGAGTTCGATTGCACGCGCTTCAGTCAGATCGACGTCGTTGAGGCGAGGCGCGACGCCGCCCGTTGCGTCGACCACCAGTTCCATCAGTAAAACGCCATCGGTACAGATATAGGGCTGCGGGACTCGTACGCCTGCATTGGCGAGCCGGAACAGCGCGTCGACTTCAGCGTTCTGCCACAACTCTTCCTGCATCTGACGGCCATACCGCGTACCTTTTTCCATTGCACGCGCCTGCCGGCTGTTCTGGACCTTGCGGCCGTCCCGATACGACGCGGCTTGCCGGAAACTGCGCTGCTTCGCGTCCTTGTAGACCTTTGCGCAACGTGTCGAGTCGCCGCTGCGCACGACGTAGACTGTGGCTTCCTTGCCGCTCATCAACTGGCCTATAACCTCGTCGATGAGTCCTTCGTCGAGAAGCGGCGCGAGCCTTTTGGGTATTTTCATCCGGTCGTCCCGTGCCGCTCATGGCGTGTACGTTCGAAATGCGTGGAGGGCGAATGGCTCGGGAAGGCGTACGCGATCAGCAGACGATGAGTCGCGCAGCCGGTGGCACTCTTAGGGTTTACATCGGGAATGGAGAGAGTCATGCCGGATTATAAGCGGGCGAGGGGGAGCCGACCCACAGCATCGAGAACTTGGGGTTCGCCACATGTGGCCCCAAAGTTGGCGAGTTCTATAATTAACCGTTTGCCACGTCCCGATGGCCTGCCCAACGGCGGCGCAGAGCGATGACATCGGCAGTGGCCAGTCTGGCCGGCGCGGCCCTTCGATCGACAGACAGCGATAGCTCAGTGAGGAACTCATGGAAATCCAACCAACCGACTGGTTTGCGCTGGACAAGTACGCTCCGGTCCGCGATGGATGGTACGAGGTTCAACTTGTAAGTGGCGATACCGCCTTCGCAAAGTATGGCGACGGTGAATGGACCGAAAAGCCTTTGCTCGTTTTTACGCATTGGCGCGGCTTGAGCGCCGACCCGGCCAAGTCTGGCGAAACCGAAAGCATCGGCGCCGAGGCGATGCTCGCCGAAGGGGTCCGGGCCGTGATGAATGTTTTCTTCCCCGGCCACGGAGATGAGGCGCACCAGCCGCGCGAAGACTCCGAGCACGGCAAGGGCAGCTAGCGCGGCCAGACCCGAGCGGCCGTCCGCCAGGGGCGGCCCCTTGTACACAGGCTCATTTGGACGAACAAGACGACCGGATCAGGTAGTTGACCGCAACCACTCCGAGAAGGCTCGGATGGTCGTTTCGCGCGGATGGCCTGGCCGGCGAATCACATAGAAGCCATACCCCGGCAAGCTCAGCTTGAATGCTTTTACGAGGGTACCGACGGCGAGTTCGGGTGCGACGAGTGCATCGCTGAAAACCCCGATTCCCTGGCCGGCGATTACCGCCTCGATGGCATGCAACTCTTCCCGGAAGCTCAGGTGCTGCATGTCCTTGAAATCGGGCACTTCACGCCACCTGCGCTTGGCCGCGGCCAGCCATCTCTGCCAGGTGGGCGGCTCGCGGTCGACCGGCGACCAATAGGAGTGGATCAGCACATGCTGTGCGAGATCGGCGGGTCTCTTCAATTGCCCGGTTGAAAGCAAGCGCGGATTGCAGACGGGCCAGAATGTATCTCTCAAGAGATCATCGACGATCCCCTCCGTCGGCACTACTCGGCTGGTCGCATAACGAATGGCGACGTCACCCTCGTCGGTCTTCAGATCGAGCACGGTATCCGTGCCGATCACCTCCAGCGGGACATCGGGATGCAACTTCCGCCACGCGGACAGGCGGGGCACGAGCCAACGGCTGGCAAAAGCGTTCGTTGTCGTCACGCGAAGGGGCTGCTGGTCGCTATCGTGCTTGACGGCCGCGATCGCGGTGGCAAATATTTCGAGCCCTCCACGAATGGCCGGGAACAGCCGCGCTCCCGCGTCGGTCAGCGTCAAGGGCCGCGGCCTGCGACGGAACAGGGCGCAACCACAATAGCGCTCGAGCAATCGGATCTGATGACTGATTGCTGTAGGCGTGACACATAGCTCCAGCGCGGCCTTCTTGAAGCTCATGTGCCGAGCGACCGCGTCGAACGCGCGGAGTTCTACGAGGGGCGGCAGCTTATGCATGCAAGCAGTGTAGGTGAAACCAGTTCACCCTTAGCTGAATTCTTCGAGTTTGTTCTTGGGCCGATTCGAGTGGAGACTTGGAATGAGTTCGAGGAGACGACACCATGCTGCCGATCAGATCGTTGGCCGACGCTGCGGCCGAGCTTGCCGGCACCTTCCGCGGGGAGCTCCTGCAACCCATGGACGCCGGCTATGAGGATGCGAGGAGGGTCCACAACGGTCTGGTCGATAAGCGGCCCGCCTTGATCGCGAGGTGCCGCGGCGTAGCCGACGTTGTCGAGGCCCTCGATCTCACCCGCAGGCTCGGCCTCGAGGGTGCCATTCGCGGCGGCGGCCACAACGTGGCGGGACGGGCGACGATCGACGGTGGGGTAATGATCGATCTTTCGCCGATGAAAGGCATTCACGTCGATGCGGAGGGCAGAACGGCTTGGGCGCAAGGCGGGGTCACCTGGGGCGAGCTCAATCGCGAGACGCAGTTGCACGGCCTGGCCGTCACCGGGGGCGTGATCTCGAGCACGGGCATTGCCGGGCTGACCCTCGGGGGCGGCGTGGGCTGGCTGATGGGCAAATACGGACTGGCGCTCGATAATCTGCGGGCGGTGAATCTCGTCACGGCGGGCGGCAAGGTTCTGCGGGCGAGCAAGCACCAGGAGCCCGAGCTTTTTTGGGCGCTCCGCGGCGGCGGCGGAAACTTCGGGGTCGCCACGAGCTTCGAGTATGAACTCCACCCGGTTGGGCCGACCATTACGGGCGGCCCGATCGTCCATCCGATCGAGTGCTCGCGAGCCTTGCTCGAGTTTTTCCGCGACAGCACACGGTCGTTGCCTGATGAGCACACTCTGTTCGCAACGTTGACGCATGCGCCCGACGGGTCGGGCACGAAGGTGGCCGGGCTGGTCACCTGCCATTGCGGGCCGTTGGAAGACGGCGAAAGGGCCATGCGGCCCTTGAAGCAGTTCGGGGTTCCCATCCTGGATGCCGTTGGGCCGATCCCCTACTCACAGCTCAACGGCATGCTCGACGCCAGCTACCCTAAAGGCGCGCTCAACTACTGGAAGTCCAGCTTTCTCAGAGAGCTGAGCGACGCTGCGATCGATACCATGATCAGCTGCTTTGCGCGATGCCCGACGACAATGGGCCAGCTGCTCCTCGAACATTTCCACGGCGCGCTCACCCGGGTCAGTGCTACCGAGACGGCCTTCCCGCACCGGGGCGAAGGCTACAACTTCCTCGTGCTAGCTCAATGGATGCAGCCGGCGGATACCGGTGCCTGCATCGCCTGGGCTCGCGAAACCTACGAGGCGATGCGACCTTTTTTTGCCGATGGTCGCTACGTCAACTATTTGGACGACGATGAGACGGGCGAACCGATCGCGGCTGCGTACGGTCCCAATTACCGACGGCTTCAGCAGGTCAAAGCCCGGTATGACCCGACGAACTTCTTCCGCATGAACCAGAACATCGTGCCGCTGGCCTGACTGGTCATCGAGCCTGCATGGTGCAACGATATCGATCGAGAGATGTCGTCGGCCATCGCTGGCGAAGCGGCGACAGCGCCGTGTTGTGAGCGCTCAAAAGACATTTATCGGCGACGGGTCCGTCTTTTCCCGTTCTCTTCGAACGCGTGCGCAAACACCTCGGCTAGCCATGCGAGCCCCGGATCCTGGTCGCGCGCCGCGGACCACATCAGCGAGACCTCATAGCCCGGCACATCGAATGGCAGCGGACTCATCGCCAGGTCCAGGGCGTCGCGCCAGACGCGGCCAATGAAGTCCGGCACCGTGGCGATCGCGGGCGTGCGCCGTACGATGAACGGACTCGTGGCGAAATTTGCGCTCGAGAACACCACGTCGCGCTTGAGTCCGGCTAATTCCAGCCGCTCGTCGATAAAGCCGTGCAGACCAGCGCTGAACGAGGTCAGCACATGCCGATGTCGCAGGAATTCCTGCATCGACAGACGTTTGCTGCGTGTTTTGAGCCGAAACGTTGCCGGTGAGACGCGTCGGCCGCGCGGAAGATGTCGCGCACGCGCTCCAGTTTCTGATGGAGAACACCTTCATGACGGGAGCCATCATCGAATGCGACGGCGGCTTGCGACTGCTTTGATGAGCGTCAGTCACACCTTCTTGACGAATTCCGATTTGAGGCTCATTGCACCAAAGCCATCGATCTTGCAGTCGATATCATGATCGCTGTCTACCAGACGGATATTTTTCACCTTGGTTCCCATCTTGATCACGCCGGCGGAACCCTTGAGTTTCAGGTCCTTGATGACGGTGACGGTATCCCCGTCTTGCAAGCAATTTCCAGTCGAATCGCGATGAACTCTGTCAACCGTTTCGGTCGGCGCTGCGGCTTGCGCCGACCATTCATGCGCGCATTCAGGGCAGATGTAGACGCCACCATCTTCGTACGTGAACCCGGAATTGCATTTCGGACAGGGGGGCAATGCGCTCATGTGTAATCCTTGGTGCCTGAGGAAGGCAACGAAAGCGCGAAAGTATAGCGCTGTTGGATGGCTTGCCAGCCACGGCGCGCTCATGACCTCAATTCTCAGCGTCCGAGTTGTCGAAGAGGCGGATTGTCTAGTATCTGGCCGGTTCCGACGTGAGTAGTTTTTCTCGGCACCGACCGCTGCGAAGAGCGATGGCCCAGTCGTGGCGACCGTTCGCCTTCGCTGTCGCCGACGCAGCGTCCCAGTCGTATTCAATGGCACGAAACTCGACAGTCCACTCTGATCGGATCCGCCTCACGAACGCACATCGCGCGTGGGGCGAGCCCATTTCCATACGATGAGGAAAGGGTCGATCGTCTTCATAAGCCTGAAGGCCGACACTGCCCGGATTCACGATCAAGCGCCCGTCGTCAAGCGTCCGCGCGCGCTGCAAATGGGTATGCCCGCAAAGGATCAGCTTCGAAGCCACCTTCCCCGCTCGCAATTCAATCTCCTCCGGCGTCGCTTCCCGGCATCCGGAGGGCGTCACGGTTTCCAGGAAATAGGTCAAGTCGTCTTCGGGCGTGCCGTGGACCAGGAGCACGTCTTCCCCGACAGGCAGTGTGCTGGGCAAGCCGTCGATCCAATCCAGTTGATCCGGACGCAGGCAATCGAGCGCCCATTGGTCGGATTGACCCATACGCGCGCGATCGCGGGCAAGTACCTGTCTTTCATGATTGCCCCGGATAGTGGGCAGGCCAAGAGGCATCAACCGGTCTGCCGTTTCTCTTGGATAAAGCGCGCCGGAGAGAATGTCGCCGAGATTGACGATCAGGTCCGCACCGGCCGAACGAATATCCGCCAGCACGGCGTCGAGCGCGGCGAGGTTGCCGTGGATGTCGGATAGCGCAGCGATTTTCATGGCGACTCCGAAGGAGGGCGGCGATTGCGGATTCTCGCCAATCGAGACCCGGCGGTCCAGTGAGCTTGCGAATAACGCCAGGCCACGCACGCTTGAACAGCCATCGCGAAACCATTCGAGCCGGTGAAAGGGACGGTTCCATGGGCTGCGAGCGCTCACTTGTCCTCTCCCGACACGACATTGAACGTACGCGCCAAGTGTCGTTTACGGCCGATTTGCGGACGTAAGCGTGAAAGCTCGACTCTCGCCCCGTCCATAGACTCGACGCAGCGCCGCCCAATTGGTATGTACATGTCGCAATAAAAGGAGATACGTATGACTTCTTTAGAGAAGGGAGTTGCTGTTCTGGCCGAAGCGCCTGGGGAGGAGACATCCTCAGCGTTCAAACGACGCTTCATGATCAGGATGATCATTGTTCTGACCGGCGGTACGTTTCTGGACGGCTATATTCTCGGGATCGTCGGCCCGGTGTCCGGCAAGATGACCGCGGAGCTCGCCATATCGCCGGTCTGGGAGGGGCTGATCGCAGCCGGCGCGTTGTTCGGGATTCTCATCGGTTCGCCGCTGGGCGGATGGGCTGGAGACAAGTTCGGCCGCAAACCACTGTTCCTGCTCGACATGGGCTTGTTCGTGATCGCCTCGTTCATGCAGTTCTTCGTCGGCTCCATGCAGTTCTTCATCACGTCACCGCTGCAACTGTTGATGGTGCGACTGCTGATGGGTATCGCGATCGGTGCGGAATATTCCGTCGGTTGGCCGCTGCTGTCGGAATTCTCCCCGTCCCGTATCCGAGGGCGGCTGATGGGCTTGACCCTCATCGCCTGGTACGCCGGCTTCATGTTCGCCTTCGTCGTGGGTTATCTGCTCGATCGATATACGCACCTCGGATGGCGGAACATCCTCGGCACCAGCACGTATATTGCGATAGCTTTGTTCCTTGGCCGGATCGGCATGCCCGAATCGCCGCGCTGGCTGTGGAGTAAGAGCCGTATCGAGCAGGCCCGTTCCGTCGCACGCCGATATATGAACAGCGCGTCCGACATGGCCGACGTCGAACACGAGATCGTTCACTCGGGAGGAGGTTTCGGGATGCTCTTCTCCCGCCGGTATTGGCGAGTCACGCTGTTCGTGTCGATGTTCTTTTTTTGCGTCGTCACGCCGTACTTCGCGATCGCCACATTCGCCGACAGCGTGCTGCAGAAGTTCGGCCTCGGCGGGGGGCTCGCCGGAGGGGTCGGGCTATCCGCAGTTGCGTTGGCCGGCAGTGTTGCCACGGTTCTGATGATCGACAAGGCGGGTCGCCGTGTTCTGACGGTACCGCCGCAGTGGATCATCACTGTGATCCTCGCGATTCTCGGCATATGGGCGAACGCGCCCGGGGCGGTCGTGCTCGGCCTGTTCCTCGCGTTCTCGTTCTTCAACGCGGGCTGCGGGACGCTGACTTGCATCTATCCTGGCGAGGTATTCCCGACTGAAATCCGCGGGATCGGGACGGGCTTTGCCGCCGCCTTCAGCCGGATCGGGGCGGGGCTCGGCACGTTCCTGATGCCCTGGTCGATGAACAATCTCGGGCCTTCGGTGACCATCCTGATCGCGGCCGGCATCGCAGCAGTCGGGGCCGGGGTGTCCCAATGGCTTGCCCCTGAGACTAAAGGGAAGAGTCTCAGCGAAACTGCGTCGGGGTTCTCGCACTAGCGCCGCGGGAGGTCCCGGCAACGCTCGATTCGGGCGTGCCTTGCCGATGCCCGGATTGGCTCCCAACTCTGTCACAGTGGTGCTCATCGAATCAAAAGGGATGGGCACCGACAATCCCCTCTGGTAGCCGCCCTGATCTGCGTCTCGCACACAAAGGGCGGCTCAAAACAATGCAGCCGATTACCTTGAGCCGCCACCGTGACCGCCGCCACCGTGACCGCCGCCGTGGCCGCCTGCACCTGCACCAGCACCAGCACCAGCACCAGCACCAGCACCAGCACCAGCACCGGCACCGGCACCGCCAGCACCTGCCCCAGCACCTGCACCGCCTGCACCTGCACCGCCTGCACCTGCACCTGCACCGCCTGCACCTGCACCGGCACCGCCTGCACCGGCACCGGCACCGCCTGCACCGGCACCGCCTGCACCGGCACCGCCTGCACCGGCACCGCCTGCACCGGCACCGCCTGCACCGGCACCGCCTGCACCTGCACCGCCCGCACCGGCACCGCCCGCACCGGCACCGCCGGCACCGCCGGCACCTGCACCGCCAGCCCCTGTACCGCCAGCCCCTGTACCGCCAGCCCCTGTACCGCCAGCACCTGCAGCGCCTGCGCCCGTACCGCCTGCACCTGCACCCGTACCGCCAGCGCCTGCGCCCGTACCGCCTGCACCTGCACCCGTACCGCCAGCACCTGCACCCGTACCGCCGGCACCCGCGCCCATACCGCCAGCACCTGCACCCGTACCGCCAGCACCTGCGCCCGTACCGCCTGAACCTGCAGCCGTACCGCCTACGCCTGCACCGACTCCGCCTCGACCACCTGCGCCCGAACCTCCCATGCCTGCACCCAAACCAACTGCGCCAGCGCCCGGACCGCCTGCGCCAGCATCCGAGCCGCCTGTGCCCGAACCGCCCGCGTCGTCACCGCCTGCGAGCTGTTCGTGATCCAGCTTCAGTAAAGGAGGATTCGGAGAAGGTGCGCTGGGTTGATCGAACGAAGCGGCAGGCACAGGTGGGTCGAACTCCGCACTGTCAATTGCAGTTCCGGGGCGAGGAGGTGACGATGATCTCGCGACACGATCGGACGAAGACGCTCGTTTTGTTGGCGGTATGGATTGAGTGACCACGGGTGCATGCGGCGCGATTGCTCTCACATGCGGCGCCGAATGATGGCGATTCTGTGTCGCGGCATCGCTTGCTTGACTACGCCCTCGTGTAACCGACGGCGGCTCAGCGGAATCGGAAGTAGGTTCGGTGCGTTGAGCGGACGGAGCGGACGGAGCGGAAGGCGCAGGGAGCGCGGCCTCAGGATTGGCAACCGCGGCTGCGCGAGCGGGAGGCGATGATCGTAGTGCGATTTGACCCGACCAAGCCGTATGTTGCGCTCGCGACGCGGCTCGGATGATCCCGAGCACTTGGTCACCGCCGTACACGACGAGACCCATGAGCCCGACAGCCAATGCGCTCGCCGACGCAACGTAAAGCGCAAGGCGTTTGACCCGCGCAGGCGGTGCGGCCTTGCTCGCTGCATCGGGGGAATCTGCACCCGAATGCGAACGCTCGGCTTGGCGGAACAGTACAACGGGTTTCGGATCGCTTGGTCTGATCCTTGCATTTACTACGTTCATATGCCGTCTCCTTGCGGAGTGCTCATCGGAATGAGCCGCGGGACCGCATCTGCGTAACCCCTGGCTCCGCCGCAGCGATGGAAGCGGTGTACGAGGTTTCCATCCTAGGCCCTTGAGGTGCGGAAACGCTCGCCATTTTGGTGGCCGATCTGGACGGGTGCCTCGAGTCGCCGACCGGCGTGCCCTTAGCGATGCTCCACAGTGGGCGACGACACGATGCAAGCGAGCATTGGCTGTGCCTGCCAGACCGAACCCGAATCGAATTGTGAGAGCGCGGACAGGGCACTCGCATGCACGATCCTGCAGCGCTGCTCATGCATCGCGTCGCTTCAACGTGCTGGGCGCCAAGTGTCGAACGCAACCGGCTTCGCGTGATCCGCGTGCATCACGTCGGTTTTGTCCGGCGTGCCGTTGAGCGGATCGGACGATGTGACGATCTCGCTATCGAAGAGCCATGCGCGGTGCTGGGCGTCGTAGCGGAATGTGATGAAGTCGGTCCAGTGTGCGCCGCACGCGACGCCGTTTTGCACCGTAAAGTAGCGGCCCTTGACTGCGAGCCCGTCGTCGCTGTCGAACGGATCGCATTGGCCGCCCTCGTTGGCGCGCAGCACAACCGTATCGTTGCGCGCGGAGAGCCGGTACCGATTGCTTGCCTGTTCCTCGAAGATCAGCAGTGGACGAGGCGATGGGCTGCTCACAGAGTCGTCGCGCCGGTGAGCAACAACGAGCAAGCTTCGCCGGCCGCCTTCGATCAGCGGCCCTGCACGGAAAACCATCGGCTCGTAGCCCGTTGGCAACTGGGCAGCGATGCTTGCCGGCAGGCCGGCGGCGTGCAGCGTGGCGGAAACAGCGAAGAGGGCGGCTGGCAGCAGAAAGCGTTTCATAGGGGGAGATAACCGGCGACGCAGCAACTGAAGGATGTCAGCATGCGCGCTCTGCGCTGTTCGAATGGTTAGATGGAGCTATGGCGCTCAGCGGTGGTCGCGAGCGGACCTGATTTTAAGCACGAACGCCACATAATGCATTCGTTGACGCGTTCCGAGACTGAAGGCACACTCGTTACCCATGCAAGCCATCACATCCTTTGCAATTGCGACTCCCCATCATGCGCATGCCCACATGGGACTGCCGTCGGGGAAGTGCATAGGCTAGCAATTTTCAGCAATATGCGCGAAAAAGCCCCGCCGGCAACGACGGGGCTTTTTCGTTATCGCCCCGTCAAGCATCGGCTCAACTAGTGAGATAAACGTGAAAGATCCGATGAACATCGATTGGTCAACGATGCCGGCACCTATAGACGACGGTGGAGCAAGTCACCTGAAGGGGCTGCGCATGCCCAGCATCGAGTTGAACTCGACGGATGGAGACGCGGTCGACCTGAGTCGACTCGCCGGCCGCGCCGTTATTTACGCCTACCCCCGGAAAAAACGTCCGGACGAGCCGGTGCCCGATGGATGGTTGTCGATCCCCGGCGCCCCGGGATGTACGCCGCAGTCGTGTGCCTTTCGCGATCACGCGGCGGAAATGAAGGCAGCCGGCGCAACCTATATCTTTGGTCTCTCGACGCAACATACGCCCGATCAAAGAGGGGCTGTCGAGCGTCTGCATCTGAGCTACCCACTACTGTCGGACGACCGTCTCTTGTTGACGAGGGCCCTTTCGCTGCCGACCTTCACCGCCATGGGCATGACACTGTTGAAGCGTTTGACGATGGTCATTAACGACGGCGTGATCGAACATGTTTTTTATCCGGTGTTTCCGCCTCATCGGAACGCGGCTGAAGTGCTCGCGTGGCTGGAGCTGAACAACAAATTTTCCGCAATGAAAGAGGACAATTAAATGCCCGACGCATCGAAGACGTTTGCGACGCCCCTCGATCTGTATCGAGTCATCTCACGCGTGTGGTCGGCGGACACGTCAAGCCCGGCCAATGCGTGGTCACCATCGAATCCCGCGCAGAATCATTGCAGCGTCACCGCGCTCGTCGTGCAGGACCATTTCGGTGGGGAAATTCTCACGACGCGTACCTCGGGCGGTACTCACTTCTACAATCTGATCGACGGGAAAAAGTGGGATCTCACGGTGAGCCAGTTCGCCGAACCGGTGCCGTACGACGACACTCCTTGCACTCGCGAAGCGGCGCTGGGGGATACCTCGCCGGAAAAATATGCGTTGCTAACGTCGAGGCTGAAGGACAACAGATAGAACGTCTATTGCGTTCGGGCGTGACGCTGGCAAGCATTCAGACCGGACGTTCTACAAGCTCCCTCAGGACCGTCTCCAGCTCGACATGGCCGCGCATGATTTCGTCGGGACGGCCTTCGAAATCGATCCAGCCTTCATTGAATCCGTCCAGCATGCGCATGCGTGATAGGGGATGCTTCATGCCCTGCGCGAGGAACAGCGTTTCCCACGTCGGCCTTTCGACGACTTCCGCGCGTACCTCGCGGCCCAGCACGCGGGCGAATGCCAAGGCCAGATCGTTGGGACTCGCCCGACGCGGGCCTTCGATCTCGACGACGCGCACACCGCGCCACGTCTGCCGAAGCAGTTCGGCCGCAACGCGGCCCACGTCCGCCGTGGCGACCATCGGCACGGGCTTGTCGAGCGGCTGCAGGTAACTGGCGATGACGCCATGGTCACGTGCGGATGCAACATCCCATGCGGCGTTCTCCATGAACCAAGCTGGCCGCAGAAACGTCACCGGCATCGGCATCTCGCGCAGTGCCTGCTCCATCAGCGTGCGTTGAGTGAGCAGATTGAGCTCATCAGCATGCGCGCCGATCGTCGACAGGCAAACGACCTTTCCAGGTCGAGCCGTCAGAAGGGCGGCAGCCACAGCCTCGATCACCTTCCGCGCTTCAGGGAACCCAGGCTCCGGATCGAACTCCGGAGGCGGCAGAATGAAAACGCCCGTCGCGCCGTCGAACGCGGCGGCGAGCGATGAAGCGTCTTCCATGGAGGCCGTCGCAATCTCGCAACCGCGCTGCGCCCACGACGCTGCCCGCGTCACGTCGCGCACGACGGCACGCACGGGCTGACCGACGGCCAGCAGCTCACGGGCCAGTGCGCCGCCGACCTTGCCGGTGATTCCTGTTATTGCATACATTTGCTCTTCTCCATGAGGGGACCCGATGTCTCGGTGAGACGCATTCTGGTCAAACTCCGAACGAAACAAAATGACATGGATGGCATCAGATAAGTGACAACAAGTCATCAATGAGGCATGCTCGACATAGATGCCCAGCGCCGCTCTACGGTGCAGCGTTGGCGCATTGCCCTTCGGTTGGTCGGTCGCGATCTGCCACCGGCCTTTACTCGAGCACCCATGAGATCCATTAGCGAGAAGCTCTCCGGCAGCATCAGCGTGTTCGCCGCCGTGGTGGATGCGGGGACGTTTGCGGCCGCTTCGGAAGCAATAGGAATGACGCCACCGGGCGTCAGCCGGGCGATTGCGCGGCTGGAAAAAAGGCTGAATATCCGCCTTTTCAACCGAACGACGCGCTCCATTTCGCTGACCGAAGAGGGCCGCCGTTTTTACGAGCAGGTCATGCCCCATCTCGCCGGGCTGGAGGAAGCAGCCGCTGCCGCGGCGGGTGGCACCTCCGCTGTGCGTGGGAAGTTGAGAATCAATCTGGATCCCGTCGTTTACCGGACCATTCTTGGGCAACGACTGGATGCGTTGATGGACGCTCACCCCGAACTCGAAATCGAGCTCATCGCGCGAGACAATCTTGGCGACTTGGTCATGGATGGCTTCGATCTCGCCGTGCGATTCGGCGAACCCCGACCGTCTACCCTGATCGCCAGAAAACTGCTCGATACCGGCGTTGTTACGGTCGCGGCGCCTTCGTACGTCGCTCGCCGGGGACGGCCGGCAAAACCCGAGGACCTTGAAAGCCGCAGCCACAGATGCCTTGAATTTCGCAACCCGGAGACAGGCAAGCCGTTCCCGTGGGAATTCCATCGTCGGCGAAAACGCATCGTGGTCGACACCCGGGGGCGCCTCACGGTCAACGATCCTGGCGCGCTGCTCAACGCATGCCTCGCCGGGTCCGGAATTGCGCAGATGTTGCTGCTCGGTGCGGAGCCCCTGCTTGCCGACGGCCGACTGATCAATCTCTTTCCCGAATGGGCAGACGAGCGGTTTCCCTTGTACGTCTACTACCCATCGCGACATCACGTACCGGCAAAGACCCGAGCTTTTGTTGACTTCATTGTCGAACTGATGGGCGATCGCGTCGCGCCGGGGCCTGGTTTGTAGATTGCTTGGACCTAGTGAGTCATTCCCGATTCCCGATGGAAAGCTCATCCATCGGAGCACCAGCGCCACGCATCGCTCGCTGCCGGATCACTGTTGCCTACAGAGGCGAACATGGACATCGACATCGACCAGTCGGACAAGCCGGATCCCGAAGTGACGTCGTGGCTGGAAAAGCTGGGCCCCGGGCTCGTGACCGGCGCCGCGGACGACGACCCGAGCGGCATTGCGACATACTCGCAGGCGGGAGCGCAGTTCGGCTTCAACATGCTGTGGATCGCCATCATCACCTATCCGCTGATGGTGGCGATCCAAGTCATTAGCGCTCGCCTGGGACGGGTAAGTGGTCATGGCCTCGCAACCAACATCAGGCGTCACTATTCCGCATGGCTGCTCTATGGCTCGGTCCTGCTGCTCCTGGTCGCCAATACGATCAACATTGCCGCCGACCTTGGCGCGATGGGGGCGGCATTGAATCTCGTGGTCGGCGGTCCAACCCACGTGTACACCGTTGCGCTGGGCGTGTTGTCCGTCGTCCTGCAGGTCTTCGTTCCCTATCGCAGCTATGTTCGCGTCCTGAAGTGGCTCACGCTCGCCTTATTCGCTTACGTAGCCACGGTATTCGTCGTTCAAATCCCATGGCAGACGGTGGTGATTCGGACTCTGGCTCCCCAACTGTCATGGAAGCGCGATTACCTCACTACGATAGTCGCGGTGCTCGGTACGACTATCAGCCCGTACCTGTTCTTCTGGCAGGCTTCGCAGGAGGTCGAAGAGATGCGGAGCCAAGCGGGCCAGCGTGCGCTCAAGCATGCGCCGAGGCAGGGCCCGGCCAGCTTGCGTCGCATCCGGATGGACACCTGGATCGGGATGGGGGTTTCGAATATCGTCGCCTTTTTCATCATCCTGACGACCGCTGCCACCCTGCACGCGCACGGCGTGACTGACATCCAGACGTCGGCGCAGGCCGCTGTCGCCCTCAAGCCCATCGCAGGCCGGTTCGCGTTCACCCTGTTCAGCCTGGGAATCGTCGGTACCGGCCTGTTGGCCCTTCCGGTACTCGCCGGATCGGCCGCTTATGCGATGGCGGGTACGTTCAAGTGGCGCAATAGCCTGGCCCTGAAACCCCGGTTGGCGAAACGCTTTTACGCCATCATCGTACTGTCGACCCTCATCGGTCTCGCAATGGGCTTTACACGGATCGATCCAGTCAAGGCGCTTTATTGGAGCGCTGTAATCAATGGCGTGGTGTCCGTGCCGATCATGGCACTGATCATGTTCATGGCGGTGAATCCGAAGGTCATGGGGAACTTCGTGATTCCGTTGCGTCTGCGCGTTACAGGCTGGATTGCAACGATCGCCATGGCAGCGGCAGCGCTCGCCATGTTTTGGTTCATGGGCCGGTAGAGACACAACGCCCGCTCACCGGAAAGCGGTCATTGACGCTGACTGACCGTGACCGGGACGATTTTTTCCAGTTGTTCCAGCAACAGCTCCTTTTGCTGCTCCGGCAGCTTGACCAGACTCGGATACATGTTGATCAATGCCAGCCGTTGCGCAGGCGACTTGGAGGGCAACAGCATGAGCAACCCCGCTTTCTCACGGTCGGACAGCGATGACATGTGCGGTAGCGCGCTAAGTTGCACGAAACTGGGAGAGCCTACCGACGGTACGGCAGCTTCGTCCTTCACGGCCGAAGGTGCCGATTTCTCTTCCCCTGGCGACGTGCTTTGCGCGGCGAGGGTGCTCGGTGTCGGGGTGGAATCCGCACCCCCTCCGCCACATCCCGTAAGCAGCAGACTGAACAACAGCATTCGACCTGTACGCAAAAAATGGCGCGGTACATGTGGGACATACAACACGCCGCAATCGAGGTGAACGTCTTGTCGCATGGCCACGCATCCGACGATCCAGAAAAAGCAGGCGCGACACCGTACGAAATGACGGTGCCGCCACCGATTGCAGACGTGCCAGCGGATGCCGGCACGCCCGTCCATCCCCGATGATCTAGGACGCTCTCGCGAGCGTCGCGTTGCCATGCATCAGTCCAAGTGCTGAAGCCTGAATGCCAAGTCGATCAGGGCCCGGTGAGACTGAAATAAGGCCCGCTGAAGCCCGCGAAGGTGATCGTATACACGAAATTCGCCAGGGTTGGGCCGGCTATCACCTGCTTGGTCCAGTTCCCGTTGGGGCAGGTGGCAGAGGCTTGTAAGTCCTGGGTGGTCGGTGCCGTCGCACCGAGCGGCGGCACTACCAGTTGCCCGTTCCTGGAAGCTGTCAGTTTTCCCGATGAAGTGGCATCCGTGGTTTGCGTCTTCACGTCGACGACCTGGCCGCCATGGTTAGTGCACTGCACGGTGCCCGAGTAGGTCGCCGACAGAGTCGCTGTCGCATTAGTGTGGCCGACTCCCCCGATGGTGGCGCCGGTACAGCTGACGTCCTGGGTCGCCTGGTCCACGGTGCATACCGGTTCGGCAGTTGCAAAATGCGCTCCGCTGGGCCCGTTGGCGGGATTCGTTTCGGCCCAAGCCGCAGGAGCGACCAGCAGGGCAGCCAACGTAATCAAAGCTAGATTCTTCATATTTGTCTCCAAGACAATCATCGTCGTCTCTCGAGAAATGGCCGAGAAGCGTGGAGAATGGTGGTCCAGTTTTTTAATATTAATAAAAACCGGTCGGCGATTTATAAGCGATGTGACCGGAGATGCGGCGCGGCGAACTGGCGAAAATATTATTGGAATATTTAAATTCGAACGCGCAGATTAATATCGTACATTGCCGGCTTCTAGGTAGCGGGGCACGAGTGAAGTACTGCTGGGCGTGAGCGTTGACGCGCGGCGCAGTGAAATGTTCTGAGGTGATGGTCTCCTAATTAGGATTGTCGAGCGATTTTCAGTCGCTCGGTGTTAATATAGGTCAGTTGCGTTACAGAAACTTACTTTTTTAATCGCTTTTGATTTTTCCGATAACGGCGATGTTGTGGCGAGCATTGCTGTCTTTGTTTATCTAGAATCAATGGTTCTTCCCGTCGTCCGTTCGGTTCGTCCGAAAGGCGTTGTTGGTCGACCCGCTACGCGTCAGGCGGCACCCCCAACAACTGCAACACCCCACCCGCAATCGACGCAAACACCGGCGCAGCCACCGCTCCGCCGTAATAGGCGCCGCGCGACGGTTCGTCGATCATGACCGCGACGATAACACGCGGTGCGTGAATGGGCGCCAGCCCCACGAAGAGCGAACGATACTTGCCCTTCGCATACGAAGTCCCCATATGCTTCCATGCGGTGCCCGTCTTGCCGCCCACCCGATAGCCCTCGACCCGTGCGGTGCGTGCGGCAGCTTCGAGCATCTCGCGAATGGCCGCCGCGCTGGCCGATGTCGTCACGCGGCGTTTTTCCGCGGCGCCGGATGTGGCTCCCGTGCCGTCGTCCTCCGCGACGACCAGCCGCGCCGGCTGCAACATGCCATCGCCGGCAAATGCCGTATAGGCTTGGGCGATCTGCAATAGGGAAGTGGATAGACCATACCCGTAGCCCATCGTCGCCTGCTCGACAGGCCGCCAGCGCTGCCACGGCCGCAGCTTGCCCGCGGCCACCCCGGGAAAAGGCAGCGGCGGTTGGTAGCCGATGCCATAGTCGCGGTACATGGTCCATATCCGCTCGGCCGGCAGGTTCAGCGCGAGCTTCGCCAACGCGATGTTGCTCGACTTGGAAACCGCTTGCGCGACGGTGATGGTTCCATGATTCGACGTATCGTGAATCGTGTTCGGGCCAATCGTGTAATAACCGGGCCCGGTATGAACGAGCGTATCCGGCTGCGCGAGCCCCGTATCCATCGCGAGCGCGACGACGAGCGGCTTCACAGTCGAGCCGGGCTCGAACGTATCGGTCAACGCGCGATTGCGCAGCGCTGAACCCGCGCGGTGCATCTGGCGGTTCGGATCGAAGCTCGGCGCGTTGGCCAGTGCGAGAATCTCGCCGCTTTGCGCATCGAGCACCACGGCGCTGCCGGCTTGCGCATTGTGCTTGGTCAGTGCGGCTTTCAGTTGGGTGTAGGCGAGCTGCTGAATGCGGCGATCGATAGTCAGGCGAACCGTACCGCCGTTGCGCGGTTGCACGGGTGTACCGAGTTCTGAAACGATGCGCCCGAGACGGTCGCGGATGACGTCGCGCGAGCCGGTTTCGCCGGCAAGCATGGCATCGGCCGCTAATTCGATGCCTTCCTGCCCTGCATCGTCGATATCCGTGAACCCGACGACGTGCGCGACGGATTCGCCCTCGGGGTAGAACCGTTTCGATGCGCTGACACGTGTAATGCCGGGGATGGCGAGTTCGTCGATTTCCTGGGCGGTCGTCGCGTCGACGTGACGCTTGAGCAGCATGTAAGCGCGCTCCGTCGAAAGCCGGCGCTCGAGTTCAGCGGCAGCAATGCCGAGTGCCCGAGCCAGCTTTGCGCGATCAGGGCTGCCCATGCGCCGCGGCTCGGCCCAGATCTCGTAGGTCGTCAGGCTCACGGCGAGCAGGGCGCCATGACGATCGACGATCGGTCCGCGCATGCCCGGCGACTCGACCGTGATGCGATGACGCTTCTCGCCCTGAGCGACGTGGAATTCATGCTCGACGATCTGTACCCACAGCGCCCGCCCCGCGAGCGTGGCGAAGCCTACCGTCAGCAGCGCGACGACCACCGACGAGCGCCATGCCGGCAGACGCGGGACGAGTACGGCGTTTCTCTCCATCGATACATAAGGCACATGACGTTTGCGGAGCAGGGGCATCGGGGAAATGGCATGCGATGAGCGAGACGGGGGAAACCGTCACAGACAAATACGGAGCGAGGCAGCACCAAGGCATTGCCAGCTCCGCGACGCCCAGGCATTGTAGGCTAAATGTAAGGCATTGGGGCAACGGGGCATGCAGCCGCGCAGGCGCGGACGGCGAAGATGACGCCTAGCGAGAACGGGAACGGGAAGGGAAACGGGGAACGAAGGAGCCGAGCCTGCCAATGAAAAGGCCGCCGCGAATGCGGCGGCCACAGCTAAAACCAGCCAGGCAAGAAGCGAGTGTTGCCTCAGGCCGGCAGCGCAAATCCGGAGATGGCTTCGCGCAACACCGCGGCCTGATCCCTCAGCGACTGCGCGGCAGCGGCTGCCTCTTCGACGAGCGCCGCGTTTTGCTGGGTCACCTTATCCATTTCGCCCACCGCGCGATTGACCTGCTCGATGCCCGCGCTCTGCTCGCGCGACGCGTGGCTGATTTCCTCGAGAATTTCGTTGACGCGCCGCACGGACTGCACGATCTCGCTCATGGTCGAGCCGGCATTCGCGACGAGCGCCGCGCCTTGATCGACCGTATTCGTCGACGATTCGATGAGCGCCTTGATCTCTTTCGCGGCCGTTGCCGAGCGCTGCGCGAGACTGCGTACTTCCGAGGCGACGACGGCGAAGCCGCGGCCTTGCTCGCCCGCTCGCGCGGCTTCGACCGCCGCATTGAGGGCGAGGATGTTGGTCTGGAACGCAATGCCGTCGATGACGCCGATGATGTCGCCGATCTTTTGCGAGCTCGAGGTGATTTCGCTCATCGTCCGGACGACATCGTCGACGACGCTGCTGCCGCGCGTCGCGACATCGGCGGCCTGCTCCGCAAGGTTCGCGGCCTGCGCCGCGCTATCCGCGTTATGTTTCACGTTGGCCGTCATGTGGTCCATGCTCGACGCGGTCTGGACGAGTGCGGCGGCCTGTTGTTCGGTGCGCTGCGACAGATCGGTGTTGCCCGCCGCGATCTCGCTAGCGCCGACATTGATGTTCTCTGCGCCGCTACGCACGCGCGAGACGGCATCGGCCAGACCCTTCTGCATTTGCGCGAGTGCGGCCATGAGGCTTTCGTCGTCGTTGCCGCTGACGGGCACGCGAACCGTCAGATCGCCTTGCGCCATGCGCCGTGCCGTAGCGATCGCGATTTCGAGCTCGCCGCCGAGTTCGCGGCGCACGCTGCGCAAGACGACCACCATGGCGATGGTTGCCAGCGCGCCGAGCACGCCCGTGATCAGCGCCCATCGGATGATGGCGCCTTTGAAGGCGGCGTTGACGTCGTCCATGTACATCCCCGTCACGATGAACATGTCCCACGGCGCGAAGCGCAGCGAATACGACGTTTTCGGCACGGGCTCTTCGCTGCCCGGCTTCGACCAGAGATAGTTCGTAAAGCCGCCGCCTTCCTGGCTTCCGACTTTCACGATATCGAGGAACAGGTGATTGCCGGCCGGGTCGGTGAAGTTCGACAAGTCCTTGCCGATCAGTTGCGGCTTGATCGGATGCATCAGCATCACGGACTTCGAGTCGTTGATCGAGAAGTAGCCGTCCTCGCCGTAGCGCATGACTTTCAGCGTCTCCAGCGTTTGCTTCTTGGCCTCCTCTTCCGTCATCACGTGTTGCTGCGACAACGCGTAGTAATGCTTGGCGACACTCTCGCCTTGCTGGACGAGCGATTTTAGCTGGTCGCGTCGGTCCTGCAGCAGCGATTCGTGGTAGCGCCATACCCCCGCGATGGCGATCAGGATCAGTCCAACCCACAGCACGGCCACCATCGAGCCGAGCTTCTGATTCAAAGACATCTTGCGCATTGTGCTCCCACCGGTCAGTCGAGTCGTTCACGGTGACGTGCCTGGGCCGCGCACGCCGTGCCTGACCGTCTTATCGGCACTTTTTTGGTGCAATTCAGACGGGGAAACCCTGATGCGAAAAGCGCAATAGGTATGACGGATAGGGGCGCGCGAGAGTGTCTCGACACTCATTCATGTTCGCGCCCTCGTCGCGTTCCGAGAGAATGGGAACGGCAATGCCTCAGACCGGATCTTTGTCGGGCGGACCTTCCGGGCGTTGTGGTTCGTCGTTGTGATGGCCGGGGGGTGGCGGAACCAGCGGTTCGCCCTCCGGGTCGCGCGTCGGATCGGCGAGCGGATCGGGATTCGGTGTGGTGTGCATCCAGTAGCTCATGGGCGGTCCCGAGAAAGGAGGAAGTCGAACGAAAAACCGAAGGCATGAACGGCGGCGTCGCCTCCTCTTTTATAGGCTATTCGCGCGAAGCCTGCGTCCCACATTGCCGGCTTGGCGCGCCTCGCTACGCCGACCGGCCTTCGAGACGATGCGGCCCCGGTCCCGGTCCCGGTCTCGCTCCGCTTCGGTTCCGATCGTCAACATCGGCGGCACGCGCATCATCAGCAGATCGATGGCGACGCGCATGCGCGTGGGCAGGTGGCGGGTGCGGCGCCACCCAAGATGCATTTCGACGCGCGGTCCGGGCGTATCGGTCAGCAGTTTGACGAGTTCGCCGGAACGCAATGCGTCCGCGATCAACCAGCACGGCAGCCGCGCAATGCCGGCGGCCGCCTTCGCGGCCTCGGCGATGGTCTCCAGATCGTCGAAGCGCAGCCGTTGCTTCATCGTGATCTCACGCATCGTCCCGCCCTGGTCGGAAAGAGGCCACGGCGCTTCACGGCGCCCGCTCGCATAGACGACTGCATGGTGATGCGCCAGATCGGCGACGCATCGCGGCGTACCATGCCGCGCCAGGTATTCGGGGGCGGCAACGAGCACCATGGTCTGCTCGCCCAGCTTGCGCGCGACGAGGTCGGCCGGCGCATCGGAAAGCCGTCCGCTGCGCACGACGAGATCGACACCTTCGTCGACGAGATCGACGATGCGATCGGTAAAGCTTATTTGCAGTTCCAGGCGCGGATAGCGCGCTGCCATCTCGAGCAGCAGCGGGGCGACACATCGTCGCCCGAACAACACCGGCACGCCTACGTGCAGGCGCCCCTGCGGTTCGTGCCGAGCAGCCGCGAGCGAAGTTTCGCCGGCTTCGAGTTCGGCAAGCGCACGCGCGCAGTGCGAGTAAAACGCCGCGCCATCTTCAGTGAGGCTCTGCGAGCGTGTGGTGCGCTGAAAGAGCCGCGTGCCGAGCCGTTCCTCGAGCCGCGCGATGCTCTTGCCGACCGCTGAGCGCGTCAGATTCAGCCGCTCGGCGGCGAGCGCGAAGCTGCCTGCCTCGACGGCATGCACGAATGGGGTGATGCCCGCCAAACGATCGGTCATGGTGAGCCTCGTTACATGTCCTATTGGTTACATAAAGTCTACAACAAGCGGAAAAAATGCCACCACTAGTTCCTGCTATTCGCCGCTAAGCTGGTCGCATTCCATCAACGTAACGAGGAGTCGGTATGAGTCGCACGATGCAGAAATGGGTGGTCGCGCAACCGGGTGTGCAACACCTAAACATCGAAGAAAGTCCGGTCCCTACGCCGGCCGCGAACGAAATTCTGGTCCGAGTGAGTGCCGTATCGCTCAACTATCGCGACCTTGGCGTAATCGCGGGCGAAGATGGCGCGCCTTCGATGCCGTTTCCGCTTACGCCCGGTTCCGATATGGCTGGCGTGGTCGTCGCGGCCGGCGAGAACGTCACGCGTTTTCGCGAGGGCGACGAGGTGATCGGAACGTTCTGGGCGGGCTGGATCGATGGAGATTGGCCCGAGCACGCGCGTGTCATCGGCGGCAAACTGCCGGGCGTCTTGGCGGAGTACGTCGTACTACACGAAGATTGGGCGGTGCACGCGCCGCGCTCGCTCGATGCGGTCCGGGCAAGTACGCTCCCGTGCGCCGGCCTGACGGCGTGGTTCGCGCTCGTCGAAAAAGGCGCATTGCACGCCGGCCAGACGGTGGTGGTGCAGGGGACGGGCGGTGTCGCGCTGTTCGGACTGCAACTCGCGCGAGCGCACGGCGCCGAGGTCATCGTGACCTCGAGCAGCCGCGACAAACTGGCGCGCGCCCTCGCGCTCGGCGCGACGCACGCCATCGACCGGTTGGAGCATCCCCGTTGGGACGAACTCGTACGCGAGCTGACCGGCGGGCGCGGAGCCGATCATGTCTTCGAGCTCGCGGGAGGGGACAACCTCGGCGCGTCGCTGCGCGCGCTACGGCAAGGCGGACGGATTTCGCTGATCGGCGTGCTCGGCGAACTCAGCATGACGCTGCCGAGCGTACCTTCGTTTCTGACGCGGCCTGTCATTCAAGGCATCGGTGTCGGTCATCGGCGCGCGCTCGAAGCCCTCGTGCGGGCGGTCGACGCGACGAAGATCGAACCCGTCGTCGATACCGTCTATTCGTTCGATAAGTTGCCCGAGGCGCTCCAACATCTCGAACGCGGCGCATTCGGCAAGGTCGTCGTGAAAATGGTCGGCTGAGCAAGCGTCGAAGCGATGCTTGCCCTTGCGCGTCATCGGCGGCGCAAGTCCTCGGGGGTATCGATATCGGCAAGCACCCCGGGATCATCCACCGCCATCGTCGTCAGCCCTGGCGATGCAAGCAAAGCGCGGGCGCCGGTGTCGCCGTCGAGCGCGGCAAGTGCTTTGCCGTGGACCGCGCCGAACCCGACCGGGTGTCCGCGGCGCCCCTCGTAGACCGGCGCGACGATCGGCGCACCTGCGCCGAGCTTGCGAGCCACGGCCTCGACGGTCGCCGGCAAGATCCAGGGCATATCGGCCAAAGCGACGACCCATCCGTCCGCATCGGCACTCGCGTGCACGCCCGCGGCCAGGCTCGCGCCCATGCCGCGCTCGGCGTCGATCGCAAAGACGACTTCGCAGCCGGCCTCGTTGAGCAGATGCGCGAGCGCTTCCGCACCGGGCCTCACGACAGCGATGACGCGCGGCAATACCGTCAGCAGCGTGTGCGCGGCCGCGCGCGCGACAGGTGTGCCATCGGCGAGCGGCGCGAGGAGCTTGTTTTGCTGGCCCAGCGGATCGAAGCGCGTGCCGCGCCCGGCCGCAAGCAGCAATCCGGTGGCAAGTGAGGCATAGGTCATCGGCAGGTCCGGTGGCAAAGTGACCTTGGATTGTGCGCGGCTGCAGACCTCGCGGCAACCGTGGTAGCAGGGGCGGCAGAGGCAAAACCCGGGACAACCGACCGTGGCAAGCGCGAGGCCGCGGTCTGGCGACGCCCGCTCGAGCGACTCGTGCGGCCGCGAACTCGAACGCGCCGAGCCCGGGCCGCGGTCGGACTCAGGCCGTCACCGGTGCGAGGACTTTGTCCAGCGTGATCGGCAAGTCGCGTACTCGCACGCCCGTCGCGTTATAGACGGCGTTGGCGACGGCCGCTGCGACACCGGTGATGCCGATCTCGCCGATGCCGCGTGCGCCGAGCGCATTGAACCGCGTATCGGGCACATCGAGCACCGTCACATCGATCGTGCCGATATCGGCATTGACCGGCACGTGATACTCGGCGAGGTTGGCGTTGACGAAACGGCCATAACGCGCATCGAGCACGCTCTCTTCTTTGAGCGCGGCGCCGATGCCCCAGACGATGCCGCCGATCAGTTGCGAGCGGCCGGTTTTAGCGTTGAGCAGCCGGCCTACGTCGTACACGGCGACGACTCTGGGCACGCGAATGGTGCCGAGCGATGCATCGACATGCGCTTCGACGAATACGGCGCCGAACGAATCGAAAGCGAAGTGCTCGCGCTCATCGCCGCTGCGGGCCGTCGCGGTGGCTTCGATCGGCCGCGATCCGGCGCGAGCAATCAGTGCGGCGGCGGGGTCGCGCTGCGTGGGCCGCGCGCGATTGACCACCCAGCCGTCGACGACCGTCAGTTCCTCCGCCGCAACGCCGTAAAGCGGCGAATCGCGGTCTGCGCGCGCGAGCTCGATCAATCGCGCGCGTGCCGCACTTGCGGCTTCGTGCACGGCCGGTGCGACGCTCGCGACCGATTGCGAGCCGCCCGACACGGGTGCGCGCGGCAGCGTCGAATCGCCGAGGCCGAAACGCACGCGGTCAACCGGAAAGCCGAGTGCGTCCGCCGCCACCTGGGTCATGACCGTATAGGTACCGGTGCCGATGTCCTGCGTGCCGGATACGACGTTCGCGGTACCGTCCGGCAGGATTTGCGCCGTGGCCGAGGCTTCGCTGCGTCGCGCCGGATACGTCGCCGTCGCCATGCCCATGCCGATCAGCGTATCGCCCGCGTGCATCGTGCGAGGCCTGCGGGGCCGTCGAGCCCAAGCGAAGCGCTCGGCCCCGAGCCGGTAGCATTCGCGCAACTGCTTGCTGGACCAGGGCTTGTGCTCGTGCGCGGAGACTTCCGCATAGTTCTTGAGTCGCAGCTCGATGGGGTCCATGTCGAGCGCATAGGCGAGCTCGTCCATCGCACACTCGAGCGCGAACGAACCGGTTGCCTCGCCAGGCGCGCGCATGAAGGTCGGCGTGCCGACGTTCAGCGGCACGAGGCGGTGCGTCGTGGCGAGATTCGGCACGTTGTAGAGCATGCGTGTCACGACGCCGCTGGTCTCGGTCCAATCCTCGATCTTCGAGGTATTCGCGAACGTATCGTGGCGCAGCGCGGTCAGCGTGCCGTCGGCGCGCGCCGCCGCAACGATGTGCTGCTCGGTGCGCGGCCTGCCGCCTACGGGCCCGAACATCTGAGGGCGCGTGAGCGCGAGACGCACGGGGCGCCCCACCTCGCGTGCCGCCATCGCGCAGAGCACCACGTGCGACCAGACCGAGCCCTTGCAACCGAAACCGCCGCCGACGAACGGCGAAATGATGTGCACCTGATCGGGCGGTATGCCGAGCGTCGTGGCGACGGCATGCTGCGCATTGGCGACGCCTTGCGTCGTGTCGTAGAGCGTGAGTCGCGGCCCATCCCACGAGGCCAGCACGGCATGCGGTTCCATTGGATTGTGATGCTCCATCGGCGTCGTATAGACGGCGTCGACATGCACCCTGCCGGCCTTGAGCCCGGCGTCGAAATCGCCGATTTGCGTGTCCGCCGGGCCGCCGATCATCGAGGCGGGCGGGTGTCCCGTCGATTTGCCCTGCGTGAAGTCGAGCGAGGCAGGCGATGTCCGGTACGTGACGCGTAGTTGATCTGCCGCATGCACGGCATGTTCGAGCGTATCGGCAACGACTACGGCGATGGGCTCGTTGTCATAGTGGACTTCGTTGTCCTGCAACAACGAAAGTCGCCGCAGCGCAGGCGGCGAAACCTTCGGCTGTCCGTTGCCGGGTAGACGCGGCGCGTTTTGCGATGTCATCACGTGGAGGACGCCGGGCAGGGTACGGGCGTAGCTCGAATCGATCGATGCGACCGAGCCGCACGCGACCGTGCTCGTGACGAGCACCGCGTGCGCGAGCCGGCCGGCCGGAAATTCCGCGGCGTACTGAGCTTGGCCCGTGACCTTGAGCACGCCGTCGGTGCGATCGAGCGGTTGACCGATGATGTTCATGTCGTGGCTCCCGTGCGGGCGGTGTCGCCGCCGCGCGCTGCGAGCTCGACCGCGCGCACGATCGAGCGTTCGGCAAGTGCGACCTTGAAGCGGTTCTCGCGCTGCGGATGGGCTGCGCGTAACTCGGCCGCCGCCGCTTCGCGCAACGTCGCATCGGACAATGGCCGGCCCGTCAGCATCCGTTCGGCGATCGTCGCACGCCAAGGCTTGTGCGCCACGCCGCCCAGCGCGATGTGCGCGGTGGATACCGTCTTGCCATCGAGTCGTAAGCCGGCGGCCACCGAGACGAGCGCGAATGCGTAACTGGCGCGGTCGCGCACCTTCAGGTAGTACGCATGTTGCGTGAATGCGGGCGGTGGCAGTTCGACCGCGGTGATCAGCTCGTCCGGGCGCAGCGTCGTGTCGATGTCGGGCCGGTCCCCCGGCAGCCGATGAAATTCGGAGATCGGTATCAAGCGCTCCCCGTCTTGCCCCGCGACGCGCACGGTGGCATCGAGCGCGGCCAGCGCCACGCTCATGTCCGACGGATTGACGGCGATGCATTGTGGGCTCGCGCCAAGAATCGCGTGACCCCGGTTACGGCCATCGATCGCGCTGCAGCCACTGCCCGGCAGACGCTTGTTGCATGAGGGAAACGCGGTGTCGTAGAAGTAGGGACAACGCGTTCGCTGCATTAGATTGCCGCCGACTGTGGCCATATTGCGCAACTGCGCCGAAGCGCCGGCCAACAACGCTTCAGTCAACAGCGGATAGCCCTCGCGCACGAGCGCGTGATTGGCCGCATCGCTATTGCGCACCAGCGCGCCGATGCGCAGGCCGCCATCGGGCAGCGTGCCGATGGTGTCGAGCCCGGCGCCGATGTGGGTGATATCGACAAGCTTCAGGGGCCTTTGCACGCCGCCCTTCATGAGGTCGACGAGATTGGTGCCGCCGCCGATGAATACCGCGCCGGGTTCGCGGATTGCGCGCAGCGCGGTTGCAACGTCGGATGCCCGTTCGTAGGAAATGGCTTCCATCGAATCTCCCTCGCAGACGCACTCAACCGGTGCGTCGGCCGGTGTGCACAGCGGCGATTGCCGCCACGATGTTCGGATAGGCGCCGCAGCGACAAATATTGCCGCTCATGCGTTCGCGAATTTCCGGCGCGGTGAGTTCCGCGGGGCGCGTGCGGACGTCGCGCGTTGCCGCGCTCGCATTGCCCGCTTTGAATTCATCGAGCAACGCCGTTGCCGAGCACAGTTGACCCGGCGTGCAATATCCGCACTGAAACGCGTCGTGTTCGATGAACGCTTGTTGGAGCGGGCTCAACGTCTCGCCCGATGCAAGCCCCTCGACTGTCGTGATCGCTTCGCCGTCGTGCATGACGGCAAGCGCCAGACACGCATTGATACGCCTGCCGCCGGCCAGTACCGTGCAGGCGCCGCACTGTCCGCGGTCGCAGCCCTTTTTCGTGCCGGTGAGTCCCACATATTCGCGCAGTGCATCGAGCAGTGTGACGCGCGGTTCGAGTTGCAGCAGATAGGGGTGGCCGTTGATCGTCAATTTGACGGGCTGTGTGAGCGCGCTGCGTTGCGGTGTCGTGTCCGATGCGGGAGTAGGGGGTTGCGCCATGACGGCATCCTCCGCGTGCAGTCGCGGCGCGGCACCAGCCGCTGCCGCGGCGGCGGCTGTTTGTAGAAAGCGGCGGCGCGCCGTATTGGGGAGCGCCGCATGCGTCGCCGCCGTGGCGGATGGATCCGTCATGGTGGACGATGGTGGAGCAGCGGTGGGCTTCGACATAGCAGTCAATGGGCTCCGGTAAGCAGGCTGAAACGCGCGTGTAAGAGGTGTGCGCGTATCGCGCCCGCACGGTGTCGGCCAGCGGGTGTGCAGCAAAGCCAATGCCCGATAGCGAAGGGCGTAAGTGCGGCGCGCGACTGATTTCCACTGTTATAGCAAGTGCTCGAAAAATTGCTGAGCGGCTATGCGTCGGTCAGCCTGCCGGCGAAGGGCAGCGTCGTTTGCGACGCGCGTGGTCCGGAGCGCGCCTATGCCGCGCGCGAGCGCCGCAGGCGTTCGCGCGCAGGCGATCGTTTTCGCCGCGCTTTGCGCGCAGGTCGTCCGGACCGTTCAATGTATTGGATCTTTGAACGCGATGGAACACCGTCGGAACTCAGCATGGGACTCTCTCTATCGAGATGCCGCTCCGGTATTGCCGGCGACGATATTTCGTCGCCCACCGGGCAACGTTCGGCCGATACGCCAGGGCAGCGCGGCAGCCGCTTCGCGGCGTCGAGATCGGCGGTGCTGTCGCCGTTGTCGTCGCGCGCTGCGGCGCGGCCGGAGAGCCGGTCGCCCTATGAGGTGGCCGTTGCCGTCGTGGATCACTTGAATCTCGGCGCGCAGGCGAGGTTGGCCATGACGAGTCGCGCGACGCTCGGACTTCTACCGCACATAAGAGAGCGCGTCGCAGCGATCAAAGCCGCCGCCGAAAACGAGATTCAGGCGTTTGCGAACCCCCAGGGCACAGTGCTCGACGCCGCATCGCCGGCGCTTGGCCGTGTCACTGAGTTGCCGAAGGCGCTGCGAGCGGAAATCGTCGGTCGAGCGGTTGCCGAATATAAGCTTCCGGACACAGACCTGACAGAGGCAATCGAACCCGTGCGAGCCCGGTTCGCATTGCTATGTGAGCACGTAGTCGCGCTGCACGACCATCCCCGTTTCGCGACACTTGCCTCCCAATTGGTGACGAACGCGCTTGCGGAAACATACCGCACCGGGGACGACTGGGTTCACCTCAATAGCGGCGAGGCGCTGCAACATGCGTTGCCGGTTCTCGAGCGCTTACCGGAGCGCGATCGGCATCGACTCGCGAAGTACATGAGGCGCAATATCGTTCTCATGCTTCGAGTGGCGGATCGACCGGACGCGTTGAATGCGATCTCTCAGGCCGCAGGGCCGAGGCGAGGCCCCTTTTGCGGGTTGCTCCGGAATTAACGGACAGAGGCCAAGTTGCCTCGCGCATCCGTGGCGTCTCAATCGATGCCATGAAAGATCGCATCGTCCGGGCCGAGATAGGCCGGCGGGCGCCACGCGGCGTCGCGCATCGAATGACGCACCTGATTCTCCACCCCGAGCAGCACCGCAAAAATCGCCATGCGTACGGGAATGCCGTTGTCGGTCTGGCGGAAGATCGCCAGCCGCGAATCATGATTGAGGTCCGTCGCGAGATCGTTCGCGCCCGGCCGACTGTCGCGCGGCAGCGGATGCATGATCAATGTATCCCGCCCGCAGACGGCATCCACGAGGGCCTTGTTGATCTGAAAGTCGGGCGTATAGCCTTCGAACGACTCGTCCTTGAAGCGCTCCTTCTGAATACGCGTCGCGTAGACGACATCGGCGCCTGCGAGCCCCGCGGTCAGATCGTGCGTTTGTTCGATGACGTGGCCGTTGCGTGAAATCTGCTCGACGATATGCGAGGGCAGTTCGAGTGTCGGCGGTGAAATCAGCGTGAATTTGATGCCGCGATAAAGCGCGAGCAGCTTGACGAGCGAATGCACGGTGCGGCCATATTTGAGGTCTCCGACGAGCGCGATGTGCGCCCCGTCCACGATCTTGCCGAGGCGGGAGAACTCGCGCTGGATCGTATAAAGATCGAGCAAGGCCTGGCTCGGATGTTCGCCCGGACCGTCGCCGCCGTTGATCACGGGCAGGTTGGTCGCGCGCGCGAATTCGGCCACGGAGCCTTGCTCCGGATGACGCACCACGAGCGCATCGACATAGCCGCTCATGACGCGGCTCGTATCGTAGATCGATTCGCCCTTGGCCATCGACGAGAACGTGAAACCCGTCGTGTCGCACACCGTGCCCCCGAGCCGGCAAAAGGCCGCGCCGAACGAAACGCGCGTGCGGGTACTGGCTTCGAAGAACAGATTGCCGAGCACGGCGCCCTCCAGCACGCGCGAAATCTTCTTGCGCTGCGCGATGGGCTGCATGATGTCGGCAACGCGAAACAGTGCCTCCACGGCATCGCGCGAGAATTGATCGACCGAGAGGAGCTGCGGCTTGCCCTCGAACAGCATCTGGCTGGCGATCGATTGGGAATCTACACTTTGCGTATATTCGGGCGACTGCTCCCGACGCTCGACGATTTCCGAGACGAAGCGCTCGACGATCTCGGGCATGCTGCGCGATTCCTGCGAATCGTCGGGCAGGAGCCAGGTGTCGAGCGCGCGGCGACTGACGCCGATGCGGCTGGCGAACGCGTCGCGCGTCATGTTGAGGCGGCGCATGGCGTCGCGCAGGAAGGCTTGCTGGGGAACGCTCATGCCGTGGGCTCCTCGATCGATTTATACGCGTTGCGTATATTACGTTGCCGCGATAAGAAGTCAAGCTTTCGATTGATTCGATGGCGCAGTCCCCTGTACACTGCGTCGAATGGATTTCGACCGCCGCCCCCTCCTTGCCGCTTTTGACGACTTCGCTGCGCGCCTTGCGCCGGCGAACGCGGTGGCGTGCGCGGTTTCCAAAGCCAAAAAACAGCTGCTCGTCTGACCGGCGCGCTGTTGCCGTCGGGCGATCGACGGGACAGCGACTAGCCGCCTCACTTCTTACGCCACCCCTTCGCCGTTCGACGGATTCTCTTCGGTCAGTTCATCGAGGTGAAGAAAACATGTCGAATTTCTCTGGTATCTGGATCGCGCTCGTTACGCCTTTTTCAGCGGGTGCGGTCGATCATGGCGTGCTCGCGTCGCTCGTCGAACGGTATCGCCGGCAAGGTGTGGCGGGCTTCGCTGCGCTTGGCACCACGGGTGAGCCGGCGTCACTCGCCCAGGACGAGCGCGAAGCCGTACTCGATACGGTCCTTCGGGCGGCGGGGGATACACCCGTTGTCGCCGGCGTCGCGGGCAATCAGACGGCGCAACTGCATGAGGCGGTGAGGCGGCTCAACGAACTGCCGCTGGCGGGCGTACTGATCTCGGCGCCTTATTACATCCGTCCGTCGCAAGCGGCCCTCATCGAGCATTTCTCCTCGCTGGCGGATCGAAGCGAAAAGCCGCTGGTTCTCTACGACATTCCGCACCGCACCGGTGTGCGCATCGAACTCGATACCGTGCTGGCGCTAGCCGCCCATCCTCGCATCACAGCCATCAAGGATTGCGCGGGCTCGGTCGAGACGACGCGCGCGCTGATTGCCGATGGGCGCCTGAACGTGCTGGCCGGTAACGACGATGCCATTTTCAGCACGCTTTGCATGGGTGGCAGCGGTGCGATCTCGGCAGCGGCGCATGTTCGGACCGATCGTTTCGTTGCGATGTATCGCGCGTGCGAGCGCGGCGAGCTCATCGAAGCCCGCCGCATCTTCCACGAGCTCGCGCCGCTCGTGCAGGCGCTCGGTTCCGAGCCCAATCCCGCGCCTGTGAAGGCCGCGCTGGCAGGACTCGGACTGCTGGCCAATGAATTGCGCGCACCGATGACGACGGCCAGCAGCGAACTCGGTCGCCGTCTTGTCCAATGGGCGGCTTAGCCGCCGCGTTTTGATCCTCTGACGTCGCCTGTCACCGGGCAGCCGTGGCGCGCTCGCGCAGTGTACGTGCCACGGCTGCGAGCACGGTGGTCCAATCGCCGAGCGAGGGCTGGCGAAAGAGCCGTGCGCTCGGATACCACGGGCTGTCCTCGCGCTCGAGCATCCATCGCCAACAGGTATCGAGGCGGTTCAGAATCCAGACGGGCCGGTTCATCGCGCCTGCCAGATGTGCGGTCGATGTATCCACCGAGATGACGAGATCGAGGTTGGCCACGAGCGCCGCCGTATCGGCGAAATCTTGCAGATCGTCGGTCCAATCGACGATGCGTCGGGCCGCTGCATGCAGCGCTCCGTGTCCGGCCTGGGCTTCTCGAAGCTGCGTGGCGGCGGCACCCTTTTGCAAGCTGAAAAACCGCACTTGAGGCACGTCGAGAATCGGCGCAAGCTGTTCGAAGGCGAGCGATCGACGCGCATCGTTCTTGCGCAGCTCCGGCACATGAGCACGAGCGCCGCCCGCCCAGACCAGTCCGACTTTCAATGCGCCCGCATCCGCCCCATTCATTGCCTCGTCGATCCGAATGCGAAAACGCTCCGCGTCTTCATGGTCGGCGTGCAGATAAGGGACGGTCGCTGGAATGGTGTCGAGCGTCGTATGCAGTGCAAGCGGCAAACTCAGCAGCGGGCAGTGGTAATCGAAACGCGGCAGCGGCGCGCCGTGCTCGATCAGTTCGGTCACGCCATCGAGATCACGCAAAAGCCGCATCAGTTCCGGCTGCACTTCGAGGATCACACGTGCGCCGCGTTGCGCGACGAGCGACGCGTAGCGGCAAAACTGCAAGGTGTCGCCGAGACCTTGTTCGGCGTGAAGCAGGATGGTTTTGCCATCGAGCGGCGCATCGCCGCGCCACTGCGGCGCGTCGAACGCACGCGATCCCGCCGCGATACGTTTGCGTTGCCAGCGCCATTCGTATTCGGCCCATCCGTCGTCGAGTCGGCCGAGTTGGAGCAGGCACAGCGCACGGTTCCAGCGTGTCTCGACGGCCTGCGGCGCGAGCGCGAGTGCGCGCTCATAGCTTTCGAGCGCGTCGGCATGCCGGTTCAGATCGACGAACGTCAGCCCGAGATTGTTCCAGGCATCGACAAAATCAGGTGCGAGTTCGAGCGCGCGCGCGTAACTTTCCTGCGCTTCGAGCGGGCGATTGAGATCGCTCAGCGCGTTGCCGCGATTGCTCCAGGCTTGCGCGTAGTTCGGTCGCAGTTTGAGCGCTGCATCGCAGCTTGCGAGGGCCTCGGCGGCGAGTCCCAGGTCGCGCAGCGCGCAACTGCGGTTGTTCCAGGCTGCCGCAAAGTCCGGTTTCGCGGCCAGCGCCTGGTCGAAACTCGCGAGCGCCTCGTCCGGACGATCGAGTGCCGCGAGCGCCATACCCCGATTATTCAGGGCATCGGGAAAGCCGGGTTTGAGCGCCAGCGCGCGACTCGCGCTGGCGAGCGCCTCGCGCGGCCGACCCAAAGCGTTGAGCGCAAAAGCGAGATTCGAATGAAGCGGTGCTTGAGCGCCGTCGATATCGATGGCCCGCTGCAGCAGTTGTGCGCCTTCCTCGATGCGGCCGGTTTGCAGCGCGAGCGCGCCGAGTAGTTGGAGGGCATCGAAATGGCGAGGGCGCTGCGCGAGGATTTCGCGGTAGATCTCTTCGGCGTCGGAGAGCGCTCCGTTTTGCTGCAGGGCGATGGCTTGCTGAAGCCAAGTGGCGAGTTGTCGAGGATTGCCCTGTTGTCTCATTTAGCGATCACGTGTTCGTGTACTGGTTGCACCATCCTTTCGCGGCAACCTGCTTGTCGCCGAAAATCATGCAGCCTCCCCATTCCTGACCCGATTCGCCGCTGAACAGAGAACAATTCGCGCAGGTTTGGCCGACCTTGTAATTTGGGTTGCGGCGGACATCGACTTTCGAGGCGTCGTGCATATAAGCGTATTGCTTCGCTTGCGGATCGCTTTCTTCGAGCTTCGGCGCCGATCCGGCGGCAAGCACGCGGCCTTGCAGGCCGAGCGAGGATGCTGCACCGATGCAGGCGATCACGAACGTGCGGCGGGATGGGTTCATGGGACAAAGACTCCGTTGTTGGCGGGCACAACGGCGAGCCGCGCTCGCACGGCTCGCGTCCAAAAGGGAAATATAAAGCGAAGAATGCACTACGACGGCAAATCGCGCAGATCGACGGTTGCCGCATCGCCGAATCCGTTGCTCAGCAGATAATCAACGAATTTTTCGGCAGCTTGCTGCGGCGGGGTCAACTTACCCGAGCGCTCGAGTTCCACGAATTTGTCGCGCGAGGGAAACGCGGCCTGATCCGTTTCGCGCAGTGCGGCCTGCATCTCCGTATCGACGACACCGGGCGCGATCGTGGCGATGCGCAGCGCGCGCTCGTTGCCGAGCGCCACGGCTCGCGCATGGTGATCGAGCGCCGCTTTCGTCGCGCAGTAGATGCTCCAGCCCGCATAGGCATTGCGCGCCGCGCCGCTCGAAACATGCACGATGCGCCGGTCCGAGGCGTCTTTGCTTGCCTCGGCGAATGCGCATGACAGCATCAGCGGTGCTGCGACGTTCAGCACGACCGAGCGCCCGACTTCCCGTGCATGGGGAGCGTCGAGCGGGCCGATCGGTTCTGCCGTGCCCGCGTTGTTGATGAGGAGTACCCGGTCAGCGCCGCGCAAAAAGCGTTGCAGCGCGCCCGTGCCGAGCCATGCTTCGATGTTTTCCGTATCGGCCAGGTCGACTTCGGCTTCCTCGACGGCATCGGGAAAACGTGCCGCGAGGGACGTATGGCGCGTTCGCGAAACGCCGAGGACGACAAAGCCGCGTGCGAGCAGCGTCTCGGACAACGCGGCGCCGAGGCCGCGCGTGTGGCCGGTGACGATGGCTTTCGAAACGATTGGGGTCGAGGAGGTCATGGGCAATTCCTTTGCGTCAGTTGGGGCGGCTAACTGGAATTGGGCGGCGAAAGGGCGAGACCTCGATGATGCTCAAACCGCTTGGCAATCGCAAGCGGTGCGCGCGCCAAGGCGTCGGTGCGGGGGGGAGCTGGAGAGGCGAACGACGCGTTCGCCCGGTGTGTCGCGGGGCTGACCGCACCCCGCCACACACCGCGGCGGCAACCGTCGCGATCAGGCCGTTTCGAGCGACGGGTAGTCGATGTAGCCGGCAGAGCCTTCACTGTAGAAGGTCGATGGGTTCGGCTGGTTCAGCGATGCGCCGAGCCTGAAGCGCTCGGGCAAATCCGGATTGGCGATGAAGAGCTGTCCCCAGGCTACGGCGTCGGCTTCGCCCGCGTCGAGCGTGTGCTGGGCCGATTCCTGCGTGAACTTCTCGTTCGCAATGTACACGCCGCCGAATGCCTCCTTCAGCATCGGGCCGATCCGGTTCTCGCCGAGCGATTCGCGCGCGCAGATGAACGCGATGCCGCGCTTGCCCAGCTCGTCCGCAACGTTGCCGAACGTCGCGGCAGGGTTCGCGTCGCTCATCGAGTGCGAGTCACCGCGCGGCGCGAGATGGACGCCGACGCGGCCGGCGCCCCAGACGGCGATGCATTCGTCGACGACTTCGAGCAGCAGACGCGCGCGGTTCTCGAGCGAGCCGCCGTAAGCGTCGGTGCGGTGGTTCGTGCCGTCTTGCAGGAACTGATCGAGCAAGTAGCCGTTCGCACCATGGACTTCGACGCCGTCGAAGCCCGCTGCTTTCGCGTTTTCGGCGCCTTTGCGAAACGCTGCAACGACTTCGCGGATTTCATCGAGCTCGAGCGCGCGCGGCGTGACATAGGGTTGCTGTGGCCGCACGAGGCTGACATGGCCATTGGGGGCGATCGCGCTCGGCGCGACGGGCAACTCGCCGTTCAGGAACAGGGGGTGCGAGACCCGCCCGACATGCCAGAGCTGCAAGAAGATGCGCCCGCCGGCCTCGTGCACGGCTTCGGTCACCTGTTTCCATCCGGCCACCTGCTCGTCGGACCAGATGCCCGGCGTGGCCGCATAGCCCACACCTTGCGGCGTGACGGAGGTGGCTTCGCTGAGGATGAGTCCGGCCGATGCGCGCTCTGCATAGTACTGAGCCATCAGTGCGTTCGGCAGGCGGGCGGCGCCCGCGCGTTGACGCGTGAGCGGCGCCATGATGATGCGGTTGGGCAGTGTCAGATCGCCGACGACGAGCGGATCGAAAAGTGTTGGCATGACTTGGAGTCCTCTTCTTTGGCGGGGCTTGTGGCCGCGTGCCTGTCAAGTTGGTTGAGTCGGATACTTTCGTGCAGGTCGGGGGCGGCTCGACGCATCGGCTTCGGTTTCGCCGATTCACAAATCCGTGCCGAGCGCATCGAGAAACGCTCGAATGACTGGCTCGTTGCGCTTGAAAAAGCACCACTGGCCAATGCGCTTCACAGTAACGAGCCCCGCACCTTGTAGCGTCGCGAGATGCGCCGAGCAGCTCGATTGCGACAAGCCGCAACGAACGTTGATCTGTCCGGCGCACACGCCGTGGTCGAACGACAGCTCCTGGTCCGGAAAATTCGCTTCCGGTTCCTTGAGCCAGGTCAGGATCTCGCGGCGCACGGGATTGGCGAGCGCCTTGTGAATGGCATCGATGTCTATGTTCATGTCGAGCGGGTCACCCCATCGCGATCCGGCAATAGAGCCGGATCACCATGAGGCGAATCATATATCGGAATTAGACGATATGCTTTAACCCCTCGCTCCAAGGGGTCTTGCTGTCTCGGCGGTCTTCAGACGCGGCCGGGCTTGCCGAGGTAATCGAACTTGCCGATCTCCACGCCGTTGTGCCGCAAAATGTCGTACGCCGTCGTGACGTGAAAGAAGAAATTCGGCAGCGCGAAGTGCAGCAGGTAGTTCAACCCCGGGAACTCGAGCACGCCGTCGCGCATGTTCAACTTGACGATGCGTTCATCGCTGCCTTCGAGCTTGGCGGCGTCGAAATCCTCCAGATAGGCGATCGTCTTGGCGATGCGCTCGTCGAGTTCCTCGAACGTCGTTTCCGAATCGGGAAAACTCGGCGGCTCGACAGCCGCCAAACGCGCGATGCAGAACTTCGCGGCATCCGACGCAATCTGGATTTGGCGGGTGAGCGGATGCATGTCGGGATAAAGGCGGCTCGCCAGCAAAACGGCAGGGTCGATCTTCTTCGATTCGGCATGGGCGCGCGCCTTGGTCAGGATGGCGCGCAGGTTCGTCAGCCCCCGGACGAATACAGGCACGGACGCTTGATACATGGAAAGAGACATGTCCCGGTTCCTCGTGTAAATGGGTGCTTCGCATCATATGCCGCCCGCATGATCTTTGCTCGGAGCGCGCCCGGCGCGGCGCACCGCCCGATTCCCTCTCCCGTTCGGCCTGGCGCGAGCATATGCGATGCCTCATCCGCACGGCATGCACTACACTTTGAGCACTCGTCCGACGATTGGGCGCCGGATGGCGACGAACGCAGGCCACCGGCGTCTTACCTACCGAAACGGAGAGGAACTGCGCCGGGGCGGTTCGGTCGGAGCTTCGACGTAATCCTTCCTGAGGAGCGTCAATTCATGACAACAGCAAGAGAGCAGCTCGTCGGTAGTCATCGCGAGCCGGTTGAGGGTTCCACGCGTCTGGGTCCATGCGATCCGGGCCAGACGCTGCAGGTGGTGGTCACATTGCGCCGGCGCGACGAGCACGCGCTGGAGCAGACGGTACAAAAGATTGCGCGCGGCGAAACGCAGGAGCCGTTGACGCGGGAAGCGTTCGCCACCCGGTTCGGCGCGGCGGACGACGATCTCGCGAAGGTCGAGGCGTTCGCAAAAGAATACGGCCTGCGCGTGGCAAAGCGCGACGCCGCGGCGGCTGCCGTCACGCTCGAGGGCACCGTCGAGCGCTTTCAGCAAGCGTTCGGTGTGGAGCTCGCGCATTACGAGCATCCGGAGCTGGGCGGCTTTCGCGGCCGTACCGGCAGCGTGAGCATTCCGCGGGAACTCAGCGGGGTGGTCACGGCCGTGCTCGGTCTCGACGATCGTCCGCAGGCCCGCCCTCATTTCCGGATGTCGGTGCCCCCCATCGGGCCGCGCCGCGCAGCGCCGCATACCACGGGCTTCACGCCGCTGCAACTTGCGCAGATTTACGATTTCCCGTCCGGCAGCGACGGTCGCGGTCAATGTATCGGCCTCATCGAACTGGGCGGCGGCTACCAGAAGTCCGATCTCGAGCAGTACTTCAACGAATTGGGACTGCGGCCGAACCCGCAAGTGATTTCCGTGGCCGTGGGCACGGGCGCGAACGCGCCCACGGGCGATCCTTCCGGGCCCGATGGAGAGGTGACGCTCGATATCGAAATTGCCGGCGCGATCGCGCCCGGCGCGAAGGTCGCCGTGTATTTCGCGCCCAACAGCGACGCCGGGTTCGTCGCCGCGCTCAAGCAGGCCATCCACGATACGAAAAACAAACCCTCCGTCATCTCGATCAGCTGGGGGGCGCCCGAATCGAGCTGGACGGCCCAGGCGTTGTCGCAATTCGATCAGACGCTCAAGGACGCCGCGGCGCTGGGTGTCACCGTTTGCGCGGCTTCGGGGGACAGCGGATCGAGCGACGAAGCGGGCAGTGGGGACGTCGTCGATTTCCCCGCGTCCAGCCAATACGCGCTGGCCTGCGGGGGAACGCACCTCGTGGCAGGCGGCGCGGGCAGCACCGGCGCTTCGATCGCGGAAGAAGTCGTCTGGAACGACGGAGCGGCGGGCGGCGCGACGGGCGGTGGCGTCAGCGCCAGGTTCCCGATGCCGACGTGGCAGAGCGGGCTGAAGGTCGTTCGCACGGACGGCTCGCCTCAGAGCTCCCTGACCGGGCGCGGGGTGCCCGACGTGGCCGGCGACGCTTCGCCGAGCACGGGCTACCGCGTGCTCGTCGCTGGTCAATCGGCGGTGGTGGGCGGCACGAGCGCCGTCGCGCCGCTCTTCGCGGGACTCATTGCCCGCATCAACGCGTCCCGCGCAACACCGGTCGGCTGGGTTCAGCCGAAGCTCTATAGCCATCCGGACGCGTTTCACGACATCACGCAGGGCAACAACGGTACGTTCGCGGCCGCGCGTGGCTGGGATGCCTGCACGGGGCTCGGCAGCCCGGACGGCCAAAAAATCGCGACGGCGTTGGGCGGTACCGGCGGCACGTGACGGCGCGGGATTCATCAAGTTTCGCTGCGATGAATGGACGGTTTTTCATCGCGGTGCGAGAAGCGTGGAGTCGATCAGAAGGCAAGGACAGACAACAGTTGGCCAACACGGCCGGCCGCGCGAGGCGATGCGCCGGCTCACTCGATATGGAGCGATCACGATGAACCCCGATACCGGTTCCGCAAGTCCGCAAACGTCGCACCACAATGCCCAGACGCCTTCGTCCGGCCGAGCGTCGCTGGGGCGTCCGTTGCACCTCGGCGGTTCAGCGGGCGAGGACGAGCCGTTTTTCGATTCCGTCGCCTACGGCAATGGCCCTGACGACTCCGTCTCCGATACCACGGAAGCCGCTGCCGTCACCCACCACACGATCATGCTCGGCGCTCGCTCGATCGCCTACACGGCGACGGCGGGCCACCTCGTCACCGTCGACGAGAGCACGTCGCGGCCGAACGCCAAGATGTTCTACGTGGCTTTCACCGAAGACGGCCAGTCGGAGGAATCGCGCCCGGTGACGTTCTTCTATAACGGCGGTCCGGGCTCCTCGTCGGTCTTCGTCTTGTTGGGATCGTTTGCGCCCAAACGTATCAAGACGTCGATGCCGAACTTCACGCCGCCGGCGCCCTATCAACTGGAGGACAATGCCGACAGTCTGCTCGACAAAAGCGATCTGGTTTTCATCAATCCTGTTGGTACCGGTTATTCGGCAGCCGTCGCTCCGCATACGAACAAGGAGTTCTGGGGCGTCGATCAGGACGCGCGGTCCATCAAGCAATTCATCAAGCGGTATCTGACGAAGAACCAGCGATGGAATTCGCCGAAATATCTGTTCGGCGAATCGTACGGCACCGCGCGCAGTTGCGTGCTGGCTTATTTGCTGCACGAAGACGGCGTCGACCTGAACGGCATTACCTTGCAATCGTCGATTCTCGATTACGCGCAGGCCGGCAACCCCGTTGGCGCATTGCCGACGGCAGCGGCCGATGCCTGGTATCACAAACGACTAGGCGTGACGCCGACGCCGACGAAGCTCGTCGATTTTCTCGAGGAAGTCGCCCAGTTCGCGCGCACCGATTATCTCGCGGCATTGCGTAAATTCCCGCAGACCGACGATGCCGTCGTCGAGAAACTCTCGCAGTACACGGGCATCGACAAGGCGACGCTGATTGCATGGGGACTCGATATCGCGGGCTACGACAGCCGCGGTAATTCGCTGTTTCTGACGTCGCTGCTCAAGGCCAAGGGCCAGGCATTGGGCGCATACGACGGTCGCGTCACCGGCATCGACACCGGCATTGCCGGCCAGGTCGATCCGAACTCGGGCGGCAACGATCCGACCATGACGGCCGTCTCGGGTGTCTACACCACGATGTGGAACACCTATCTGAACGAGCAGCTGAAGTACACGTCGACTTCCGCCTTCACCGATCTCAACGACCAGACGTTCAAGCACTGGGATTTCAAGCATACCGATCCGACCGGCGCGCAAAAGGGCATCGACGGCAAAGGCAACGTCATTCTCTATACGGCCGGCGACCTTGCGGCGGTCATGGCATTGAACGTCGACTTGAAGGTACTGTCGGCCAACGGCGTCTACGATTTCGTTACGCCGTTCTATCAGACCGTCATCGATTTGCAGGTCATGCCGCTGCTCGACAAGAAGGTCCGCGAGAACTTGTCGGCTACGTTTTACCCGTCGGGTCACATGGTCTATCTCGACGGCGGTTCCCGGACGGCGCTCAAGGCCGATCTCGGCAAACTCTACGACAGGACCACAGCCGACAAACCCGCGATGGAGCGCATCCGCTCGCTTCAGGCGCGTCGCAAAGCGTAGCGGCACCCGTGCGTGGGAGCCGTCAGGGCCAATGCGGCAGCCAGGTCAGCACTGCGCCCAGCACGACTCCCAGCATCGCACACGCCCACAGCAGACGGCGCGTGCGCTGTTGCTCGCGCCGCATGCGTTCGAGCCACGCAGGCGAGGCCGTTGTTTCGCCTCGCTGCTGGATATGCTCGAGGCGGTGCGCAAACATGAGCGGCAGTCGCGGCACGATCGCCGCGAAGTGCGGGAATTCGCGCGAAAGCCGTTTGATCCATCCCCGATGATCGGAGTCTTTGCGCGCGAGCGCGGCGAGGGCATGTTCGGCGATGCTCCAGGTGTCGAGCGCGGGAGCGAGCGCGCGCGCGAGCGTCTCGGCGCGCGCGAGAGAATCGCTTGCGAGTTTCAGCGACGAAGGCGTGCCGCCGCCGAGCGGTTCGACCGCTTCGAGCAGATGGCGAAGCAACCCCGCCGCCATCCGTTTGCCGCCGGGCAAGGCGAATTGCGCTTCGCTGCGCGTGCGCAATTCGCCTTCGAGCTGCTCTGTCCGTGCATGCGGCTCGATGTGTCCCGCATGCTGATGCAACTCCGCAGCGCGGCCGTAATCGCGTTTGAAGAGCGCCGTCGCGCCATGCACGAAGAACTCCCGCTCCGGTTCCGTCAGACTCGACATGATCGCGCAGTCCGCGAGGACGAGCCGCCCGCGTGTCGCCGGTTCGATGCTGACACGCGCGCGCTCGGCGGTAAGTGCCGCATGGAAGAAGCCGCGCTCGAATGCTTGTTCGACTGCAATGGCGACGGTGTTCTCGGCGAGCTGTTCGAGATTCACGCCATGCCGGCGCAAATCGTCCAGATCGAGGAGAGGCAGGGTGGCAATGCGTTCGATCACGAGCGCGCGCTCATTACTGAGCGGCCAGACGACGTTGGGAACGGCCACGCGCGTATCGTCGCTGAAATGACGGCCCGTCTGCGAAAGATTCGCCGCTTCCGTGGGCAAATCGAAGCGGCGCGCGATGTCCGCCGCAAAAGACGCGGCCAGCGTGCGCAGACCCAACTCGCGCGCCGCGGGGAAAAAGCGTTCCGCGAAACGCGCGAGCCATTGCAGTACGGCCAGGTCGTCCCCGATCTGCCGGACCTGACGCACGCGCAACAACTTGACGACGACATCCGCTTCTGCTCGCGCGCTATCGGTTGTCCGCAAGCGGGCGGCATGAACCTGAACGGCGAGCCCACTCTCGAGCGGCGTTGCATCGAAAGCGGCGAACACCTCCTCGAGCGGCCGGCCGATTGCCGCTCGCAACGCGGTTTGCGCTTCTTGCCCAGTGAGGGGGGTGCTCAGTTCCGTCTGCGTGCGGCCCACGGCATCGAGCATGTCATGGACGGTCTGTAACGCCTGCCCGGGTTGGGCGGCCACGCCTGCCGCATAGGCGCTCACGAGCGGCCCGAGCTGAGGCATGGCGCGATGCAGTGCGGCTCGCCCGCTGGGCCGCTCGTGCACACGGGCGGCGAGCGTGACGATCCAGCGCAGCTTGTGGTCGCGCGGCGCGGCGGCGAGCACTAGCCGCGTGCCGTAGCGGAGCACGCAAAAAAGGACGAGCAGGCGGCGAAACAGAGTGCGCATGAGATATGCGTCAGACAAATGCAGGACAAGACGAGTCGACAAGGATGCCATGCGCGGCGGGCCTGTGCCCGCGGCGCGCGCAGTAAGGCACGAGCATATTGGGGAATGGCTACCTGTAAAGAGGCTGCTGCGTCGCACAACAAGAAAAAGTGCTACCGACCCTAAAGGTGTCACCTACCGCTGCCGTAAAGCGATTGTCGGGTGAACCCTACCCGGCACAACGTGCGCGACTCGAATTTTGCCGCTGGAAGACTCGCCTGCCGTTGTTGTCACTCTATGAGAGAGTCAACGATGTCGCATCACATTTTCCGCCGTCTGCTGCCCAGGCCCGTTGCCGTGGATCTGGGAACCGCCAACACGTTGATCTATATGCACGGCAAGGGCATCGTACTGAATCAGCCATCGGTGGTGTGTTTTCAGAAGACGCCGAGCCCGGGCGCGGGGCGGGTGGCGGCCGTGGGCGAGGAGGCCAGGCAACTGCTCGGACGTTCGCCCACGAACCTCGAGGCCGTCCGACCGATGCGGCATGGCGTGATCGCGGACTTTGCCGCGGCCGAACAAATGTTCCGCGAGTTCGTCGAGATGGCCCGGTTGCGCTCCCTTTTCGGCCTTCGCGCCGAGTTCACGATCTGTGTGCCGTGCTCGGCGACGCAGGTCGAGCGGCGCGCGATTCGCGAGGCGGCGCTCGCCGCCGGAGCCGCCAAGGTCAGCCTCATCGACGAATCGCTCGCTGCCGCGGTCGGAGCCGGCTTGCCCGTCGGAGAGGCGCGCGGATCGATGGTCGTGGATATGGGCGGGGGAACCACCGAAGTCGCTGTGGTGTCGCTCGGCGGTGTCGCATATCAAGGCTTCGTGCGTGTCGGGGGCGATCAATTCGATGCCGCGATCGTGTCCTACGTCCGCAGCCTCTACGGCGTCGTGCTGGGCGATCAAACGGCCGAGCATGTCAAAAAGACGATCGGCTCCGCGACGCTCGACGTGCCGACCGAACGGGCGCGCGCGATCGGTCGCAGCCTCGTCGACGGTCTGCCGCGCACGATCGAGCTGTCGAACCACGATGTGGCGGAAGCCCTGGCCGCACCGCTTCGTACGGTTGTCGCTGCGATCAAGCTCGCGCTCGAAAACGCGCCGCCCGAGCTCGTCACCGATATCGCCGATAGCGGAATGGTCCTCACGGGCGGCGGCGCACTGCTCGCCAACCTCGATAAGCGGCTCGCCGAGGAAACCGGGCTCGCCGTGCGCGTCGCCCACGAGCCGCTCACCTGCGCCGTACGCGGAGCAAGCGCGGCCGCGAGTTGCGTCGACGCCGCCGCGTTCGGCTGATCCCGCAACGGCTTGCCGGAGCCCGCGCACGGGTGCTTGGCGTGCAGCATGCGAAGGCGGCCAGCTTGGTCTAGTGCCTCGCGGCGGTGTTACCATCGCCGCTTTCACCGGCATTGCGGCCAGGCAAACATCCATCCATGGCAACGATCAGCCAGATCAACGTTTATCCCATCAAATCCTGCGCGGGCATTGCGCTCGACGAGGCGCGCATGTTCGCGCACGGGCTCGAATACGACCGGCATTGGATGCTCGTCGATACCAGCGGCCGGTTCGTGACGCAGCGGACGATGCCGCGCATGGCGCTGATCGAGCCGGAGTTCGCGGGCGGCGAGCTCGTCGTTCGGGCGCCGGGTCAAGCGCCGTTTCGTACGCCGTTGGACGCAGCGGTACTGTCCGATGCCGAGCGCATCGAAGTCACCGTCTGGCGCAGCACGTTGAACGCGCTCGACGTGGGCGGCGAGGCAGCGCAGTGGTTCTCGGCGTTCCTCGGTGCGCCGTTGCGGCTCGTACGCTTCGATCCCGCCGCGCAACGCATCGCGAACCGCGACCGGACCGGAGACACGATCGCACCGCTTCGTTTTGCGGACGGCTACCCGCTGCTCGTGATCGGCCAGGCGTCGCTCGACGATCTCAACGCGCGGCTCGCGAAAAAAGGCGTCGATGCCATCCCGATGAATCGGTTTCGACCCAATCTCGTGCTGAGCGGCATCGAGGCGTATGAGGAGGACTATATCGATACGCTGCGGCTCGAGACCGGTGCCGGTCCGATCGGATTGCGGTTCGTCAAGCCGTGCACGCGCTGCCCGATTCCGACGATAGATCAACTCAGTGGCGCTCCCGATCCGCGCTGGCCTCACGAGCCGACCGATACGTTGAGCGCCTACCGCGCCGACAGTCGCGTCGACGGGCAAATGACGTTCGGACAGAACGCCGTTGTCGTCGAGGGCGCCGGCACCGTGCTCCCCGCAGGCTGCGATGCGTCGCCCGAACTGCGCTTCGACAACTGATGCGGATGCCAGCCCCGATGTCCTCCCGTCCCTCCATGCTCGCACCGGCTTCCGATCTGCATTTCATCGAACTTGGCAATGGCTTGCGCATGCCTTACGTCGAACGCGGCGCCGGCGAACTGCTTCTCTTCGTGCATGGTTCGCTGTGCGATTACCGTTATTGGCAGCCGCAGCTCGCCGGATTGTCCGCGCACTTTCGATGCGTGGCGGTGAGCCTCACGCATTACTGGCCGCTGGGCGGGCTGCCCGGCACGGTGCCTTTCAGCTGGAGCCGTCACGCGGACGAGCTCGCCGAGTTCATCGACAAGCTCGGCGCGGGCCCGGCCCACATGGTCGCGCATTCGCGCGGCGGTTGCGTCGCGTTTCATTTCGCATTGCGGTACCCCGAGCGCCTGCGTACGCTGACGCTCGCCGATCCCGGCGGCCCGCTGCAGACGCCCGGACAGGCGCTCGCGATTCTGCCCGAGACCGTCAACGCGCTGCGCGCTCACGCGGCGATGCTGATCGAGGCCGGCGAAGCCGAGGCCGGCCTGGAACTGTTCGTCGATTCGGTCAGCCGCGTCGGCTCGTGGGCGAAGAGCACCCCGGCCTTCAGGACGATGGCGATGGACAATGCCGATACGTTGCCGCGCCAGTTCGCCGACCCGTTGCCGGCGTACACTCGTGATGCCGCCGCGCAGATCGCATGCCCGACGTTGCTGATCGACGGAGAGAAGAGTCCCGAGCTGTTTCGCCGCAACGTCACTGCGCTCGTCGACTGGCTGCCCGATACGCGGCGTCATACGATCCGCGGGGCCTCCCATGGCATGAACCTCGCGCACCCCGCCGCGTTCAATCGACACGTCGAGGCGTTCATCCGCGAGCAGGCATAGTCGAGCGGGCACCGCTCTTGCGGCACGGCGGCGCCGGCACGCCATCCCACATTTGTTCTTTGCCTTCGCGTATCGCTTTCTACAATCGAGAAGAGCCAACGTCAGGAGCCATACGATGCTGGATACCGAAGTTCCGGATTTAGTGACACGAGCGGGCGGTCCGACCGAACATCAGCCCGACGACGGCGCGTTCATTGCCCCCGAGCACCCCTACGTCGCACGCACGAGCCAGTACGTACTGAAATCGGGCGACACGTTCGTCGTCAACGACCCATTGGGCGACATCAACGGTTTCGACGACGGGCTTTTCGTCAACGACACCCGCACCCTTTCGCAGCTTCGCCTGACCTTCGGCGGGCGGGCGCCTTCGCTGCTGTCAGGCAATGTCAGCAGCGACAACACTTCGTTCACGGCACATCTGACGAACCGGCCGCTGCCGCCGGTGGGCGGCGGGTTCACGCCTGAGGGCGTCATCCACGTCGACCGCATGCGTGTGCTTGCCGGTACGGTACTTTACGAAGCGATTACGCTTACCAACTACGGCTCGACCGAGGCGGTCGTGCCGTTGTCGATCTCGTTCGGCTGCGACTTCAAGGATATGTTCGAGGTGCGTGGGCTCTCGCGGCCGAAGCGGGGCACCATCGCGGCGCCTCTCGTGAGTCGCGACGAAGTGCGGCACAGCTATACCGGTCTCGATTGTGTCGAGCGCTCCGTTCGGATTGCGTTCGCACCGCAGCCCGATCAGCTTGCGCAGGATCGGGCCGATTACTCGATCACGCTCCCGGCGCAGGCCTGCGTGTCGATTTATTTGTCGGTCGCCGTCGATGCGCACAAGCTCGCGGCGGCCACCTGTTCCGAGCCACCGGGTGCGCAGGTCGCACAGCCGCCGCACAGCAGCCATCCGGCGCATCTGACGCAAATCGATGCCGTGCGCCCGCGCGTGGGCCGTGCCGCCGTGCGTGCCGCACTGGCGAGCGCGCACTTGTCGATGCGTGAGCGGCGCCGGGCGACGGCCCGCATCCGGACGAGCAACCCGCTTTTCAACGGATGGCTCGAGCGGTCGTTCGCGGATCTCGGCCTGCTGACGACCGATTTGCCGACCGGCCCCTATCCGTACGCCGGTATCCCGTGGTTTTCGACGCCGTTCGGCCGCGATGCGGTCGTGACCTCGCTGCAGATGCTTTGGCTGCAGCCGTGGCTGGCGCGCGGTGTACTGAGCTTTCTGGCCGAATATCAGGCGCGCGAGGATTCCGCCTTTCGCGACGCGTCGACGGGCAAGATCATGCACGAGATGCGCAAGAGCGAAATGGCCGGAACGGGGGAGGTGCCGTTCGCGCTTTATTACGGGGGTGTCGACACCACACCGCTTTTCGTCGTGCTGGCCGGCGCCTATTTCGCGCGTACGGCCGACGAGGCGTTCATCGACGAACTGTGGCCCGCGCTCGAGCGAGCCGCGCAGTGGGTGGCCGGCGTCTGCGATAAAAATCCGCACGGACTCGTCGATTACCACTCCACTTCCGATCGCGGGTTGGCGAATCAAGGATGGAAGGACAGCCACGATTCGGTGTTCCACGCCGATGGACGGATGCCGGACGGGCCGATTGCACTCGTCGAAGTTCAGGCCTACGCCTGCGCCGCTTTCGACACGATGGCGAAGCTTGCCTCACGGCGCGGGCTCGTCGATGCGGCGGCGCGTTATGCCGCACGCTCGGAAACCTTGCGGGAGCGCGTCGAAGCGCTGTTCTGGATGCCCGAGGCGAACTTTTACGGCATAGCGCTCGACGGTCATGGCGAGCTGTGTCGCGTGCTGGCTTCCAATGCGGGTCACCTGCTTGCATTCGGGCTGCCGTCGCGCGAGCGTGGCGAGGCAGTGGCAAGCAAGCTGGAATCGACGCAGTTTCATACCGGCTGGGGCGTGCGTACGCTGGCCGCGAATCAGCCGCGTTTCAACCCGATGTCGTATCACAACGGCTCCGTCTGGCCGCACGACAACGCGTTGTGCGCGCGCGGGCTCGCGTGCTATGGCGACAAACCGGCGGCAGTGCGCTTGCTGGAGGCGCTGTTCGAGGCCGCAGTGAACTTCGATATGCGTTTGCCCGAGCTCTTTTGCGGCTTCATGCGTCAGCACGGCGAGCCGCCCACGGCCTATCCCGTGGCCTGCCTGCCGCAGGCCTGGGCGGCCGGCGCGCCGTTCATGATGCTCGAGGCCTGCCTTGGACTGACCATCGATGCCGAGCGCGAGCAGGTTCTGATCGAGCAGCCGGCATTGCCCGAGGGGATCGACTGGCTCGAAGTGAGCAACCTGCGTGTGGGCCGCAAGACCGTCACGATCACGTTCAGCCGGGTGGGCGGCAAGATCGTCGCGTCGGCGGATAAGTCGGACGTGCGCGTAGCGGCGGTGTTGTGATCGGGGGCGCGCCCGCATGAGCGGCGGACGGTGGTAACATTTGTTGCCGCCGCCAGTCGTTCGGACACCACCGCATGCCGCAAACTTTCGACGAACTCGCCGCGCTCGTTCGCGCGCGTTTCACCGAGCTGAGCCCTCAGTTTCAAACCGGTGCCGCGTTCCTGCTCGATCACGCGGACGAGGTCGCCGTCTTGTCGATGCGCAAGGTGGCCGAGCGTGCGCAGGTCCAGCCCGCTTCCCTCGTGCGTTTGTCGCAGTTGCTCGGCTTTCCCGGCTGGAACGAGTTGCGCGAGCTGTTCGTTGCGCGCCTGCGCAGGCGGCCGGAGCCGATGACCACCCGGGCGAGATCGCTCGTCGCGGGGGCGAAAAGAGACACCTTCGCTCACGATCTGCTGGTTGCGCAGCAGAATAACCTGGTATCCACTGCCGCACACAACGAACGCGGCCTCGCACAGGCGGCGCGGCTTTTGCGGCGCGCCAAGCACGTCCATGTCGCCGGTTTCCGGTCCTGCTATGCGGTCGCGTTCGGTCTCGTCTATGGTTATCGCCTTTTCAGACCAACCGTTTCATTGTTGTCCGGCGAAGGCGGCACGCTCGAGATGCAGTTACGAAGCATCGGGCACGACAGTGCGACGATAGTGATCAGTTTCGCACCGTATTCGGCAGAAGCGGCGCGTGTAGCCGAAGCGGCGCTCGAAAACGGCAGCCACCTCGTCGCGATTACCGACAGCGCCGTTTCGCCGATCGCGCTCAACGCGGCCCAGGTGCTGATCTTTTCCCACGAAAGTCCATCGTTTTTCCCCTCCCTGCTCGCGGCCACCGCCCTTGCCGAATCGCTCGTCGCGCAATTGTTGGCGCTCGAGGGCGCACACGCCGTCGAGGAACTCGAAGCAGCCGAGCGTGCGCTGCATGCCAAAGGCGCATACGTCGCCTGATCGGCCCGGCCTGCTCAGCTTCGTTTCACACCTCTCGGACCCTCCCAAGCTATCGGCGGCCGGTTTGCAACGTTTGTTGTAAACAGCTAAATCGTCACACCAACCGCCTCGCTTCAGCGGTTATGAGGTAAATCCCCCTTGACGATTCTTTTTGTTGTTATAGCATTCGCGTTGACAACATATGTTGTTGAGAGGGGCGAATCGCACATCAAGCGTTGAGGATGCGGCGATGCCGACTTCGCTTGCAGCATGTGTCGTTCGAAATGCGCGAGGCTGCCTTGCCGCCTTGATCGCAGCTATTCAACCGGCAGTGGAGGCCAACATGAAAGGTCGTTCGTTCTTGATGTCATTGATTGCGGTGCTCGCGTTGGGATCGGCTGCGGTCCCCGCCTGGTCGGGTGAAGCGCTGACGGTGGGCACCGATACGTCGTTCATGCCGTTCGAATTCAAGCAGGGCGACAAATACGTCGGTTTCGACATCGACCTGTGGGCCGAAATTGCGAAAGACCTGCATTTGACCTATAAGCTGCAACCGATGGACTTTGCGGGGCTCATCCCAGCCTTGCAGACACATAACATCGATGTCGCGCTCTCCGGCATGACGATCAAGGAGGAGCGCAGGAAGGTGATCGATTTCTCGGATCCGTATTACGACAGCGGTCTGGCCGCCATGGTGCGCGTAGACGACACAGCCGTGCGCTCGATCGACGATCTCAACGGCAAGGTCATCGCCGCGAAAACGGGAACGGCGACGATCGACTGGATCAAGGCGCACCTCAAGCCCAAGGAAATCCGCCAGTTCCCGAATACGGACGAGGCCTATATGGCGCTCGAGGCCGGACGCGTGGATGCCGCGATGCATGACACGCCGAACGTTCAGTTCTTCGTGAATACCGCGGGCAAGGGCAAGGTCAAGGTGGCGGGTACACCGGTCAGCGGTGACAAATACGGCATCGGATTTCCGAAAGGCAGCCCGCTCGTTTCGCAGGTAAACGAAGAGCTCAAGCGCATCAAAGCCGATGGCCGGTACGCAACGCTCTATCGCAAGTGGTTCGGCGCCGAGCCGCCGAAGTCCTGAGCGAGGCGCGCGGCATCTGCAAAAACGCGACGAAGCCGCGGCGGGCGAAGTCTCTCTCGCGCTATGTCATGTATGTGGGCGCGCAATTGTGTCCACGAACAACGGGAGCATGAACGTGGAGTTCGATTGGTCGGTGATCTGGGGAGCGCTTCCCGATCTGCTCGAAGGCGTGAAGCTGACGATATGGATCGCGGTGGCGGGCCTCGTGGGTGGTTTCGCGATCGGCCTGCTGGCGGGTCTTGCGCGCGCTTACGGGCCGCTCGCGTTAAATGTGCTTGCTCAAGCCTATATCGAGTTGATTCGCGGTACGCCCATCGTCGTACAGGTGATGTTTCTCTATTTTGCATTGCCGCTTTTGGCGCATGTGCGGATCGACGGGATGACAGCGGCGATCGTGGCGATCGCCGTCAATTCTGGCGCCTATCTGGGCGAGGTGGTGCGCGGCGCGTTCCTTTCGATTCCGCGCGGGCTGACCGAGGCAGGGCTGGCGATGGGTTTGTCGATGCCGCGCGTGCTGATGAAAATTGTGGGGCCGCTTGCATTCCGGCGCCTGATTCCGCCGCTCGGCAATCAGTGCATCGTGAGCCTGAAGGACACGTCGCTTTTCATTGTCATTGGTGTGGGCGAGCTCACGCGCAAGGGCCAGGAAATTATCGCGGGCAATTTTCGCGCGGTCGAGATATGGACGGCAGTGGCCTGCATCTATCTCGTTCTGACGGGCGCGATGACGTTCGTTCTGCGAATCGTCGAAAAAAGGATGCGGATGCTATGAGCATGGTCGAATTCAAATCCGTGACAAAGCACTTCGGCGCGGTACAGGTGCTGAACGGTATCGATCTGACAATCGATGCGGGGGAAGTCGTTGTCGTGCTCGGACCGTCGGGGTCGGGCAAATCCACGCTGCTTCGCTGCATCAACGCGCTCGAGAAAATTTCGGGCGGCGATCTTCTCGTCGACGGTCTCAGCGTGAAAGGGCGGGGCGCGGATATCCATCGTATTCGGCTCGAAGCCGGCATGGTGTTTCAGCAATTCAATTTGTTCCCACAGATGACAGCGCTCGAAAACCTCATGTTCGGGCCGATACAGGTTCGCGGTGCGACGCGGACGGCGGCCCGCGAACAAGGGCTAGCCTTGCTGCGCAAGGTGGGACTGGCCGAGCGCGCCGGGCACTACCCCTCGGAGCTTTCCGGTGGGCAGCAACAGCGTGTCGCTATTGCGCGTGCGCTTGCAATTCGGCCGAAACTGATGCTGTTCGACGAGCCGACCTCGGCACTCGATCCCGAGTTGCGACACGAGGTGCTGAAGGTTATGCAGGATCTCGCAACCGAAGGCATGACGATGATCGTCGTCACGCACGAGATTGGCTTTGCGCGGCGTGTCGGCACGCGGTTGGTGTTCATGGACGAAGGGCGGATCATCGAGGATGGCCTGCCCGCCGCGCTGCTCGATCGCCCGCCGACGCTGCGCTTGCAGAACTTTCTCAAACACGTCGCGTAACGCGGCAACCTGTTCTCGCCTATGTCCGCTATGTCGCAGTTGGAATGCTTTTCGATCGAGGGCGATTCGCACCGGATTGGACGTCGTCTGGGCGAATTCGCCCGGCCTCATTTCGACGCCTATATGGCGCAAAGTCCAACGTGGCAGCAGTTGCGCCGTTGGCGCGGCCATCCGTTCGTGGCCGCGTTGCGAGCCGCGGCGGTAACCGCGTTTCCCGAATACGTCGCAGAACTCGACGGCATGGCGCGCGGGCTGGGGTGGTCCGCTGACGATCTGTTCATCTGGAACTGCCGCGGCGAGTTGATCCACCGGACGGCTGACGGCTGTACGACGCTGGCGGTTGCCACAGCATCGCACCGGGCGATCGCCCACAACGAGGATGGCGATCCGTACTTACTGGGGCCGGGACGATGCTTTTTAGTCGATGTGAAGCCGTCGGGCCGGCCGGGCTTTATCAGCCTTTGCTATCCAGGCTCGCTGCCAGGGCATACCTTTGCGGTGACGCGCGCGGGCTTGGCTCAGACGATCAATAATGTTCGCATCGTCGAGTCCGCGCCCGGTGTGCCCAGGATGATCCTTGCACGCGCCGTGCTGGACGTCGATTCGCTCGATGCAGCGCTTTCGCTGTTGCGGACGACGCCGTCCGCGAGCGGCTTTCACCATACCGTTGGGTGCGCAGGCGATTTGCGAATCGTCAGCGTCGAAGCGACGGCGCGCCGCAGCTCGGTGCTGCAGGTTCATGGCGTGTACGGTCACGCGAACCATCTGATCCATCCCGCACATGCCGGCGAGGCACAGATCGTGACCGCCTCGTCACGCGACAGGCAGGCGCGGCTGGCGCAGCTGTTGCCCCGAGAGCAAAGCGATGTGAACGATGAAGCGTTGCTAAGGACGCTTCGCGATCGCGCTCCCGAGGGGTTACCGATCTATCGCGACGATCCGCGCGACCCCGATGGAGAAAACACGTTGGCTACGACCCTGCTGCGTATCGAAAACAGCGGCGTCGCGATGCGCGTTCATCGAAGCGGTCATGTCGTGTTCGGACGGTTCGTCGAGCGCTCATACATTTCATGACACGAGGCTTACTCCATGTCTTACGTCTTTCATAGGATGCCTAAGCAAACGCTGCCCGTCGCGGTGACGGGCGACGGCATCGAGATCGTCGATTCGAAAGGGCAACGCTACATCGATGCAAGCGGCGGTGCGGCCGTTTCGTGCCTTGGCCACAGTCATCGCCGCGTGACCGAGGCCGTGGCACGCCAGGCGCGCTCGCTCGCCTATGCGCATACGTCCTTCTTTACGAGCGAGCCGGCCGAAGCGCTCGCGCAAACGCTGGTCGAATCGGCGCCCGCGGGGCTGGGTCATGTCTACTTCGTCTCGGGCGGATCGGAAGGTATCGAAGCGGCGCTGAAGCTGGCGCGGCAATACTTCGTCGAGCTCGGTGAGCCGCGGCGCCGTCATTTCATTGCGCGCCGGCAAAGCTATCACGGCAATACCCTCGGCGCGCTCGCGATAGGCGGTAACGCGTGGAGGCGCGAGCCGTTTCTGCCGCTGTTGGCCGAAACGCAGCATGTCAGTCCCTGCTACGCCTACCGCGAGATGCGGCCGGAGGAGTCCGAGACCGTCTATGCGCAACGTCTGGCAGACGAGCTGGAGCGAGAAATCCTGACACTGGGTCCCGGGACGGTGGCCGCATTCGTTGCGGAAACCGTCGTTGGCGCCACGGCCGGCGCCGTCCCGCCAGTGCGTGAGTACTTCAAGAAAATCCGCGCGGTGTGCGACAAGTACGGCGTACTGCTGATTCTCGACGAGGTCATGTGTGGGATGGGACGCACGGGCCAAATGTTCGCCTGCGACGAGGAGGAGGTGGTGCCGGATCTGCTCGTCATCGCGAAGGGGCTCGGTGCTGGGTATCAGCCGATTGGCGGTGTACTGGTGCACGATCGAATTTACGATGCGATCGTCAGCGGCTCGGGGTTTTTTCAACACGGGCATACCTACATGGGGCACGCAACGGCGTGTGCCGCGGCACTCGAGGTGCAGCGTGTGATTGCCGACGAGTGCCTGCTCGACAATGTCCGCGTTCGCGGCAAGCAGCTGCGTTCGCTGTTGGGCGAACGCTGGAAGCAGCACCCGTTCATCGGCGATATTCGTGGGCGCGGCCTGTTCGTCGGTATCGAACTCGTTCAGGACCGCGAGACAAAGGCGCCGTTCGATCCCGCGCTCAAGGTTCATACGGCCATCCGGCGTGAGGCGATGGCGCGCGGACTGATGGTCTACCCGATGGGCGGCACCGTCGATGGCAAGTTTGGCGACCATGTTCTGCTTGCCCCGCCGTTCATTTGCACATCCGACGACATTCAGCGTATCGGCGAGCGACTCGCGGATGCCATCGATGCAGCGCTGGTATCGAGCGGTGCCGCGCTTCCGATCACGGGGGAATCACGTTGAACGATCCGACCGTCCGTGCCCCCAGATTGCCGGCATTCGATCCCGCGACAGCGAGTGCCGAGCAGCAAGCCGTACTTGGCGAGATCCTTTCCGGTCCGCGCGGCAATCTCGACGGGCCGTTTCTGGCGTGGATGGCCAGTCCTGCGTTCGCACAACACGCCCAGCGGCTGGGCGCGTTCTGTCGCTACGAAACGGGGCTCTCGAAACGTCTTTCGGAGTTGGCCATTCTTGTGACGGCGGCGCGCTGGCATGCCCAGGCCGAGTGGCAGATTCATTATCCGATAGCCATCGATGCGGGCGTGTCGCCAGCGATAGCTGAGGCGTTGCGGACAGGCGAACCCCCGCGTTTCGACGATGAGGACGACGAACTGATCTTCGCTTTCGCGACCGAACTTTACGAAAACCGACGCGTTTCCGATCATACGTTCGAGGCCGCGCTTTCGCGGTTTGGACGTACAACGACAGTCAATTTGGTGGGCTTGCTGGGCTATTACACACTCGTTGCCATGACATTGAATGTGTTTGAAGTGACGATGCCCGACCGCGGTTCACCGCCTTTCAGCGAATAATGGATGGCGTCATTTTTGTCCTGCGGCGATGCAGTGCGACTTGAATTATTGACTGAGGAGTCATATTATCGCCGCATGACCACCGCTATCCCATCCCGCAAATCTCGCGCCGAGCCACGAGCAGCGCGCGGCCGCCCACGCGAGTTCGACGTCGACGAAGTACTGGACCGCGCGAGTCGGACCTTCTGGAACCACGGTTATCACGCGACTTCGATCGACGACCTTTGCGAGGCAACGGGCGTGCTCAGAGGTAGCCTGTATGGAGTATTCGGCGACAAGCATGGCCTGTTGCTGGCCGCTGTCGAGCATTACTCGGATGGGGTCATTGCGCGGTTGGCCGAGCGCTTGAGTGCTGAGGGCTCGCCAACCGAGTCGCTGCGCGAGGCGCTGCTGCATTACGCCAAAATCACCAATGCGCTCTCGGGGCAGCGCAGCTGCTTCATTACGAATACGACGCTCGAGATGCAGGCCGACGACACTGCGCTGCGCGAGAAGATCGAATCATTCCACCGGCGCACGACAACGCTGCTGACCGCCGCAGTCATCCGGGGCCAGGCGGCGGGCGAGTTCGATGCGTCGCTCGATGAAGGCGAGGTCGGCCGATATCTACTCTGTGTGACGCAGGGGTTGCGCGTCATGAGCAAAGTGGTCGACGACGAGAGCCAGCTGGCCGACGTCATCAATCTGGCGTTGCGCTCGCTGACCTGAAGATGTTGACCGTATAGTCAGAAAATCTGTGCGCGTCCGATGGATCGATGGGCGCGCGGGGTCATGCAGCGCAGGGCCGAGCCATTATTCCGCTCACCGAAATTCGAAACGGTTTCCCTCGAGGCGCCGCGCGGGGGTATCTCCGGTTTTCGGCTGCCAATTTGGCAAAATCTCCGGACCGAACAGCGTTGACGCGCCGGCTTTGCCGTTGCCTATGCCGCCAGCCTTGATGCGCTGCATCGAGAAGCCATCGTGACGAATTTGCGCGCCGAGCGGGGTCGGCATTGAAAACGGCTCGGGTTCGGTGGCCTGTGCCAGGAGCGGCAGCGCGCACAACAGGCAGGTCGCGCCGAGTGAGCGAATGGGGCTTGAGGACATGGCTGCACCTCATTGTCTGAAAGAAAACGAAGTTTGCCGTAGCGCCCGTGTGACTTACGCGAAGCGCTTTGTGCGCTTTCATGGGTTCGCCGGTGGGGCGCGAAATGAGGCTAGGAGGTCAATCTTAAAAACAGCTTAAGGCATGGGTCGCGCTCATCTGCTGGCTACGACGGCCGGCGCGGTCGTCGCAACAATTCGGAACGTCAAAAAGGAAAAAATAGTTGCCATTTTACGGAAAAAATGGAATTATTATTTCCATGCCGAGACGATCAAACGCCGCCGATATGCTCCCTTCCCCCGTGGAGCGTGCCCTTGCGGATTTCGGGGAGAACCTGCGGGTCGCGCGCAAGCGCCGCCGCGAGACCATGCAGTCGTTCGCCGAGCGCATGCAGGTGTCTGTCCCGACGCTGCGCAAGATGGAGGCGGGCGACCCTACCGTTTCCATTTCGGTCTATGCGATGGCGCTGTGGCTGGTCGGCCGGGTACAGTTTCTCCCCCGAATTGCCGATCCAGCCGCCGACCAAACGGCGCTCGCACTTGAATTGCAGAACCTGAAATCAGGCGGTAAAGGAGTCCAGCGATGAATGGAAGTATCGAGATCGGGACGAACAACGAACTGTCCGTCTGGATCTATCCGGAGTCCTCCGCCGACCCGGTGCATTGCGGTGTACTGGAGCTCATTCGCGGCCGGCTGTGTCGCTTCGAGTATGCGCCAGCATGGCTCGCGCGTGCTGACGCGTTCGAGTTGTCCCCCGATCTTCCGTTGCATGCTGGCAAGTTCGAGCCGGATGCCGGGCTCAACATTCACCCCATTTTTGCGGACGCGGGCCCGGATCGTTGGGGACGGCAGATCATCGATCGGGTGTTCCGTTTGCGACGGAGCTCAGAGATCGACTACCTCGCGGTTGCGGGCGAGGATCGCATCGGTGCACTGGCCTTCTCGCTCGAATCCGGCCGTTACAACGTCGTTGTCGAACAGGCGCTGCACACGGCTGATCTTGCGGCGTTGCTCAGCGCCGCTCAGGCAATCGAGCGACATATGCCGATCGATGACGATATGCGCCGGCTGCTGCGACCGGGCGCCAGCGCTGGGGGGGCGCGTCCGAAGGCAATCATTCGAGACGACGGGTGCCACTGGCTCGCCAAGTTTCCAGCGGAAGGGGACTCGGTCGACGTTTGCGCGATCGAACAGGCCTCGCTTCGTCTCGCGGCCGCGTGCGGTATAACGGTGGCCGACTCGCGCCTCGTGGATGTTGGCGGCCGCAATGTCCTGCTAGTCGAGCGATTCGACCGCGATGAGGCCGGTGGCCGGATTCATTTCGCGAGCGCGCGGACGCTGCTGATCGCGCAAGGCGTGGATATCGCGAATGCCGCCTATTCAGATATTGCGGACACGGCGCGTCGCTTCTCGCGGGCTCCGAAGGAGGAGGCGCGGGAGATCTTCAAGCGGATGGTGTTCAACGTCGCGATGGAAAATACGGACGATCACGAGAAGAATCACGCATTTCTGTGGCGGGACGGCCGCTGGAACCTCGCACCGGCCTACGACGTCCAGCCGCAGCTGCAGGGCATCCACTATCAGCAACTGAAGGTCGGCCGTTTTGACTACGAGCCCTCGATGCGCAACGTGCTATCGGATTGCGGCCGGTTTATGCTCACGGAAGCCGAGGCGCGCAGCGAGATCGGCGAGATGATGGTCGTGCTCGAAAGATGGCAGGAGCATTTTGCAGCGGCAGGTGTGCGCGAAGACGATATCGAAGCCTGTGCACGGTACGTTCGCGTCGGCGAGATGGCAAACGAATTCGAGAAACTCTGCGAGAAGCCGGCTCGTCGTTCGCGACGATCTGCTTCGCCGCCACCGGGTGCTTGACGCAGGCAACGATCAACTGCCGTCAGGGAGCGCTAGCGCCAGCACCGCAAACGTCCCCAGCCAATGCTCACCCATGTAATCGCCCGCCACATGGGTAAGCGCAGCCTGCAAATGCCGCTCGGCAGCATCCTCGAGCAGCGGCCGGCGTGCATCGTCTGGTGGCAGCGCTTGCGCAATCGAGCGCTGGCACCATGCTCTACTCAAATTCAGTCCATCCAGATGCGCGATCTTGCCATCGCTGCGATCCGTCACCGTTGCGGGCGTGAACAGCGTGGCCGGTTTCCCCTGCGCGAGGCCCGGCAAGAACCGGTCGAACCAGTTCAAAAACTCAGGTGGAGGCAGGGCACGTCGCATCAATTCCGCTTCCATCAGCGACGGAGAAAGAAATTCATCGCCGCTCGGCTCCCACGCTTGGCAAGCCGCATCGTTCAAATACCAGCGTTTCGCCGTATCGACGATCAACTCAGCGAAGCTTGCGCGCTCGGCGATACGTGCAAAGTCGAGCGCAAGAGCAAGCGCAAATGCCGTATTGAAATGCGTGCCTACGCGCAGCGGATAGGTGGCCTTCGGTAAAAACGCTTCGAAGCGCGCGACAAAGGTATCAGTCAGTGGCGCAATCGTACGCGACCAACGCGCGGCGTCGGTCCCGGGCATCGAATGAAGCTGAGCGGCGAGCGCGAGCAGCCAGGCCCAACCGTATGGGCGTTCGAAACTTCCGTTGTGAGGGAGCCTCAAATAAGCCAACTCCCCGGCAACGTTAGCATCGGTGAAGTGCGCATCCACGACGGCCTTGACGGCTGGCGCTTCGGGCATGTCGGGATAATGCGTCACCAAACGCAGCAGCATCCAATAACCGTGCACGCACGAATGCCAATCGTAGCTGCCATAGAAGATCGGGTGCAGTTCGCGCGGCGAGCGCACGTCTTCGGGACCCGCCAGAGCATGCGTCAGCTTATTGGGGTACTCGCGCGTCAAATGGGCGAGAGCAAGCTTGGCGAGTTTCGAGGCCAGGGCGGGGGTGAGAACGGAGATCATCGGCTTGTCGAGCCAAAGCGAACGATGGGCCAACGATACGCGCGCGGCCGATAACCGGCAAGCGTACGCCGAGCGGCGGCGCATCCCTCACGTTTCGGCCGTTGCCTTCTTGCTCGTACGTTTGCCGTTGGCGACCGGCTTCGACATCCGTTCTGCCGTGCGCGTCGCATGGTCGAAACGACGCATCGCGTCGTCGACGTCTTCCTTTAGCCGGGTCAGCGCGGCCACGTCCGGGTGCGGCGGGTGCAGCGCGGTCCATAAGACATCCACGAGTTGTTCGGCCGTTGCATCGATATCCGCGCCACGATGCGCAAGCGTCGCATCCCACAACACATGCTCCATCGGGCCGAATACGAGCGAGCGCATGAGCCGAAGCGGCATGTCGGTGCGAATATGTCCCGCTTGCTGCCCCTGCGCGAGAACGCGCATGAGCGGCGCCGTGTAGCGCCGCTGCAGGACGGTCAATTCGTCGCCGAGCGCATGGTACTTCGTGCGCCCCTCCGAAAGCACCAGCGAGCAAAGGCCGGTGCCGTGCACGAGCATGAGCCGCACGTGCATGCGCACGATAAAGGCGAACTGCTGACGCGTGCTGCCGTCGCGCGGAAGCCCCGTTTCAATGGCCGCGATGATTTCATCGTACCAATCCGAAATGACTCGCACGCACAACTCTCGTTTGCCGCGAAAGTAACTGAAGACCGTCGCCTCGGAAACGCCGACGCGCTGAGCGATTTCAGCCGTCGTCGCGCGCTCGTACCCCTTTTCGGAGAATACCTCGCGGCCCGCCTGAAGGATGTCCTTCACACGTTGCTGTGATTTGCGACCGGCCGGCTGACGCCGCGCACCGCCCGCTTCGGGCTTCGAATCATCCATGTTTGAGTCAGGTTCAAGTCTGCCTCCGTTCGGAGGCTCGGTGATCGCGATGGTAGCACCGAGCGGCGTGCTCCATATAGCGCCTTCAAAAAGTGAGTGATACTCAGAAAAACCTATTGACGCTTACGTAAATGTGGCGTGAAATGCGCGTTGATCGAGCGCGCGATCCGCGCCTCTTGCCCCACCACGGTGGCGTACGACGCCGCCCCGACTGGAGAAACTGAATGAACGACCCCCACGCTCTCTTTCGTTCGCTGTCGAGCGGAGTTGGCGCTTCAGCGCTTACTCCGGTCCCATGCAAAGCAGTGCCCACCGAGGGGGCGGATGCTTCCCTTGGGGCGGCCCAGCGGGAGGCATCATGAGCAACGTGCCTGGATTGCAGTTCGCGCTCGGCGAGGAAATCGACATGCTGCGCGATACGCTGGCCAACTTCGCCGCAAAGGAGATCGCCCCGCGTGCGGCCGAGGTCGATCGCACCGATCAATTTCCAATGGACCTCTGGCGCAAGTTCGGCGAACTCGGCGTGCTCGGCATGACGGTCTCCGAGGAATACGGCGGCGCGAACATGGGCTACGTGGCGCATATGGTCGCGATGGAAGAGATCTCGCGCGCCTCTGCGTCGGTGGGACTCTCGTATGGCGCTCATTCGAATCTGTGCGTCAATCAGATTCACCGCAACGGCACCGAAGCGCAAAAGCACAAATACCTGCCGAAGCTCGTCTCCGGCGAGCACGTCGGCGCGTTGGCGATGAGTGAGCCCAACGCCGGGTCGGACGTCGTCAGCATGAAGCTGCGCGCGGACAAGCGCGGTGACCGTTATGTGCTGAACGGCACGAAGATGTGGATCACGAACGGTCCCGATTGCGACACGCTCGTCGTCTATGCCAAGACCGATATCGAAGCCGGTGCCCGCGGCATCACGGCGTTCATCGTCGAAAAAGGGATGAAGGGCTTCTCGGTGGCGCAAAAGCTCGACAAGCTCGGCATGCGCGGCTCGCATACGGGCGAGCTCGTCTTCGTCGATGTCGAGGTCCCCGAAGAAAACATCCTCGGCCGGCTGAACGGCGGCGTGAACGTGCTGATGAGCGGCCTCGATTACGAACGCGCCGTGCTGGCCGGTGGCCCGACGGGCATCATGCTTGCCTGTATGGATGCCGTCGTTCCGTATATTCACGATCGCAAGCAATTCGGTCAGGCGATCGGCGAATTCCAACTGATCCAGGGCAAGGTCGCGGACATGTACACGACGCTGCAAGCCTGCCGTGCGTATCTGTATGCCGTGGGCCGTCAGCTCGATACGCTCGGCAAGGAACACGTACGTCAAGTTCGCAAGGATTGCGCGGGCGTCATTCTCTATACCGCGGAGAAAGCGACATGGATGGCCGGCGAGGCGATCCAGATCCTCGGCGGCAACGGCTATATCAACGAATATCCGGTCGGCCGGCTTTGGCGCGACGCAAAGCTTTATGAAATCGGCGCGGGCACGAGCGAGGTCCGCCGCATGTTGATCGGCCGCGAGCTTTTTGCCGAAACCGCCTGACGCATCCCGACATCCGCGCCGCGAACGGAGTATTCCCCTCATGCCGATCATCGAAAGCAAGCTGAATCCGCGCTCCGACGAATTCCGCGCCAACGCCGCTGCGCTCGAAGCCGTCGTTGCCGATTTGCAGCAGAAAGTGGCGCATCTCGCGTTGGGCGGCGGGGCCGCGGCGCGCGACAAGCACGTCTCGCGCGGCAAGCTGCTGCCGCGCGATCGCATCGCGCAACTGCTCGACCCCGGTACGCCGTTTCTCGAGTTTTCGCAGCTCGCGGCGTTCGGCATGTATCACGATGCGGCACCCGGAGCCGGCATCATTACCGGCATCGGCCGCATCGCACAGCAGGAATGCGTGATCGTCTGCAACGATGCGACGGTTAAAGGCGGCACTTACTACCCGATGACGGTCAAAAAGCATGTCCGCGCGCAGGAGATCGCCGCCGAAAACCACTTGCCGTGTGTCTACCTCGTCGACTCGGGCGGCGCAAATCTGCCGAATCAGGACGAAGTATTCCCCGATCGGGATCATTTCGGGCGCATTTTCTACAATCAGGCCAATCTGTCGGCAGCGGGTATCGCACAGATCGCGGTGGTGATGGGCTCGTGCACCGCGGGTGGCGCGTATGTGCCCGCAATGAGCGACGAATCGATCATCGTCAAGAATCAAGGCACGATCTTCCTCGGCGGGCCGCCGCTCGTGAAGGCGGCCACGGGCGAGGAAGTCAGTGCGGAAGATCTGGGCGGCGGCGATGTCCATACGCGTCTGTCGGGTGTCGTCGATCACCTCGCGCAGAACGACGCGCATGCGCTCGCGCTCGCGCGGAGCATCGTCGGCAAGCTCAACCGCGTGAAAGTACCGCCCATCGCACTGCGCGAACCGAAGCCGCCGCGCTACGACGCAAAGAGCATCTACGGCGTCATTCCGGTCGATACGCGTAAGCCGTTCGACATTCGCGAGATCATCGCGCGCGTCGTCGACGATTCCGAATTCGACGAGTTCAAGGCGCGCTACGGCACGACGCTCGTCACGGGCTTCGCCCATATCTGGGGTCATCCGGTCGGCATCGTGGCGAACAACGGCATTCTGTTCTCGGAGTCCGCGCTCAAGGGCACGCATTTCATCGAGCTTTGCTGTCAGCGCAAAATTCCGCTCGTGTTCCTGCAGAACATCACGGGCTTCATGGTCGGGCGCAAATACGAGAACGAAGGAATTGCACGCAACGGCGCCAAGATGGTCACGGCGGTTGCGACGGCCAACGTGCCGAAGTTCACGGTCATCATCGGCGGCTCGTTCGGCGCGGGCAACTACGGCATGTGCGGGCGAGCCTACTCGCCGCGCTTTCTCTGGATGTGGCCCAACGCCCGCATCTCCGTCATGGGCGGCGAGCAGGCCGCGTCGGTGCTGGCGACGGTCAAGCGCGACGGTATCGAAGCGAAGGGCGGCAGGTGGAGCGCCGACGAGGAGGAAGCGTTCAAGAAGCCGATTCGCGACCAGTACGAACACCAGGGCCATCCCTATTACGCGAGCGCGCGTCTTTGGGACGACGGTGTGATCGATCCGGCTCAAACGCGCGACGTGCTGGGTCTCGGCTTATCCGCGGCGATGAATGCGCCGATCGGCGACACGCGCTTCGGCGTGTTCCGGATGTGATCCGCAATCGGAAAGAAGCGACCTTCGAAACGAACGGACGAGGAGCCCTCGATGCAATACAGCACGCTTGAGCTAGCGATTTCCGGGCACGTCGCGACGGTGACGCTTAATCGCCCGGAGGTGCGCAACGCATTCAACGAGACGATGATCGCCGAGCTGACCGACGTCGTTTCGCGTCTACAGACGCGCGACGATGTGCGCGCGGTCGTGCTCGCGGCCAACGGTCCGGCGTTTTGCGCGGGCGCCGATCTGAACTGGATGAAAAAGATGGCGTCGTTCTCCGACGAGGAGAACCGCGCCGACGCGCGGCGGCTCGCCGACATGCTGGCAGCCGTCTATCGCTCGGCGAAGCCGGTCATCGCGCGCGTGTCCGGCGATGCGTATGCGGGCGGTGTGGGGCTCGTCGCTGCGTGCGACATCGTCGTCGCGGTCGAGACGGCACGGTTTTGCCTGTCCGAAGCGCGCTTGGGATTGATTGCCGCGACTATTTCACCGTACGTTATCCGGGCGCTCGGCGAGCGTGCCTGCCGCCGCTATTTCACGACGGCGGAGCCGTTCGAGTGCGCGGTTGCCTGCCGGTTCGGGCTCGTTCATGAAGCCGTGCCGGCCGATGCGCTCGACGCCACAGTGCAAAAGCTCGCCGCCGCGCTCTGCGCGAACGGTCCGCAGGCCGTACGCGAATCCAAACGGCTCGTGCAGGATGTCGCGGGTCGCGCACTCGACGAAGCGCTCATCGACGATACGGCCGCGCGCATTGCCGCCATTCGGGCCAGCGACGAAGGCCGCGAAGGGGTGGCCGCGTTCCTCGACAAGCGGGCGCCGGCCTGGCGCGATTGATCCACGATCCGGCGAGACACGGCAGCGCGACGCGCACTCCCATTGCGAGACCTCACATGTTCAACAAGATCCTGATTGCGAACCGCGGCGAGATTGCCTGCCGTGTCGCGGCGACTTGCCGCCGGCTCGGCGTGGCGAGCGTGGCCGTATATTCGGACGCCGATGCCGGTGCGAAGCATGTCGCCGCATGCGACGAAGCGGTGCATATCGGTGCCTCGCCCGCGGCCGAAAGCTATCTGCGCATCGAGCGCATCATCGATGCGGCGCTGAAGACGGGCGCGCAGGCCATTCATCCCGGCTATGGATTTCTTTCGGAAAACGAAGCATTCGCCGAAGCCTGCGAAGCGGCCGGAATCGTCTTCATCGGGCCGCCGGTGTCGGCTATCGCGGCCATGGGATCGAAGGCGGCGGCCAAAGCGCTGATGCAAGCGGCGGCGGTTCCGCTCGTGCCCGGCTATCACGGCGACGATCAGGACCCCGAACGATTGCACCGCGAGGCCGATGCGATCGGCTATCCCGTCCTGCTGAAGGCGAGCGCGGGCGGTGGCGGCAAGGGCATGCGCGTGGTGGACAAACACGAGGATTTCGCGGCCGCGCTCGCATCATGCAAGCGCGAGGCGGCGAGCAGCTTCGGCAACGATCGCATTCTCATCGAGAAATACCTGCTCCGGCCTCGGCACGTGGAGGTGCAGGTATTCGCCGATCGCCATGGCGGTGCGGTCTACCTGTTCGATCGCGATTGTTCGGTGCAGCGGCGTCACCAAAAAGTGCTCGAGGAAGCGCCCGCACCGGGGCTCGAGGCGGACGTTCGGCGAGCGATGGGCGAAGCTGCCGTCGCGGCGGCGCGAGCGGTGTCCTACGTGGGCGCCGGCACCGTCGAGTTCATCATGACCGGCACGGCGTTCTACTTCATGGAGATGAATACGCGCCTGCAGGTCGAGCATCCCGTTACCGAAATGGTGACGGGGCTCGATCTGGTCGAGTGGCAGTTGCGCGTAGCGGCCGGAGAGCCGCTGCCATTGCGGCAGGACCAGTTGAAGGTCGATGGCCATGCGATCGAAGCGCGCGTCTATGCCGAGAATCCGGCGCGCGGCTTTTTGCCTTCGACGGGCACGCTCAAGTATCTGCGCATGCCCGCAAGCGTCGAGTTCACGATCGGCGAGCCGCGGCGCGCGGCGGTGCGTATCGATAGCGGCGTGCGCGAAGGCGATACGATCACGCCGTTTTACGACCCGATGATCGCGAAAGTGATCGTACACGGCGCGGACCGGGACGAGGCGCTTGCCCGTATGGACCGCGCATTGCAAGCCTGCGAAGCGGTGGGCCCGCAAACGAATATCGAATTTCTGCGGCGCATCGTGACGTGCCCGCCGTTCGCCTCGGCCGAACTCGATACGGGCCTCATCGAGCGTCATCACGATGCGCTGTTCGCTCGCACCGAGAAACCGTTCAAGGAAGCGCTCGCGCTTGCCTGCGCAGCGCTGCTGACGCGCGAAGGCGGCACCGCGCATGGCGCCTCTCCGTGGGATGCGCTATCGCATTGGCGTTTGAACGGCAGCTATCGCCAGACAATCGAGTGGCGCGCGATCGAGGACGACGCGCCATGCAGGGTCGTCTATACCCGCGACGATTCCGTTCGCGCCCTCGAGCACGAGCAATGGACGGAGCCGTTCGACTGGTGGCGCGAGGCGCAGCCTCATGGCTACGGGGTACGCCTTGGCGACGTTCGAACGACGGGCCGGGTTTTTATCGATGCCGATACGTTCCATGTATTTTGCTCCGGTACATCGCTCGCTTTCGAGTGGACGAACCTGCTCGCGCATGCGGCCGATGCCGAGCATGGAGAGGGGCGCTTGACTGCCCCGATGCCGGGCAAAGTGATCGCGGTGCTCGTCGAGGCAGGCGCCGTTGTGGAAAAGGGCACGCCGCTGATCGTCATGGAGGCCATGAAGATGGAACATACGATCGGCGCGCCCGCCGCCGGAAAAATCTCCGAGGTGCTGTACGGCGTCGGCGATCAGGTGGCCGACGGGGCGCAGCTGCTCGTCATGGAGACGGGCGGGTGACGGCGGCTGGAGCCTGGGCAAGTATTGCGTGTAGTGGCGCGCCGGCGCACGGGGGGTGCTCGTTAAAGTGATCGATCCCGCGTCGATGCGCGACGCGCATGCTCAGATACCGAACGCGGCTTTCGCGATCTCCCACCGGCGTTGCCGGTCGACGAGTCCGTTGACGCCGCCGTTGATCCGCTTGGTCAGCGCGATGAAATCGCCGCTATCCGCGAAGGCGCTGCAACCATGCCGATACCACCACCATGCGGAAGCGCGGGTTGCGGCGAGCGCTTGCTCGAGCTGCTCGGGCTGCGTCTCGAGGTCGATGCCGAGCGCGTGACCGCAGGCCGCGTAGTTCGCTCGCCCCGTGATCTGAAGCAGTCCACGACCGCGGAACCTCCGTCCATCGCCGGGTCGCACATTGCCGAGTTCGGCTGCTTTTGGCGAGGGCGGCTCGTAAGCGAGCTGAGCCGTCGTCGGCCCCCACAGCTCGCGGGTGAGCGTGAAGCCGAGTGTTTCGTGGCCTGCCTGGGCGATGAAGGCGGCCATGCGCGCCGGCGTCGAGATATCGAACTCGTCGAACGCGGCACGGATGGGCGCGTACCATTGCTCGACGAGCGCGTCCGATAGCCGTGCAGCAGCCAGGAAGTCATCGCGTGTCATGATCGACTCCGATCGTTAGTTGCGCGCGAGCATTCAGCGCTTGCACCAGATGCGCCAGCGGCTCCGGCCCCACGCTGACCCGGCCCGCGAAGGGCCGGTCGACGGCCAGCACGAAAAAGAATGCGAGCCCGAGCGTTAGCGCCCACGCGGCGATCAACGCGACGTTGAACATCGTGCCCGGCAGCGTATAGAGGAGCAGGAACGAGACGGCGCTCGCAATCAGCATGACGGTCCACAGCGTCGCCGGCATGGCGACATTGAGCGTCAGCAGGCGCTGATCGCGCAGTTTGGCCAGTTCGTTGACGCGCTTGAGCACCTCGGCCAGCAGCGCGCGCTGCCGCTCGTTGCGCGGCTGAATCTGGTTGACCTTGTCGAAGAGTGCGTCGAAACGCGCTTCCGACTTGGGATCGCCGGCTGCTTCTTGCTGCATCTTCGGCCATTCGAAGCGCACGACGCCATCGAGATAGGCATGGAGTGCATCGACCGCCTGCCCCGCCAGCGGCTCGCCGAATGCAGCGAGGTCGCGCGCGAGTTCGCCGGCCGTCGTGGCTTCGAGGTCGACGTTGTGGGCTGCGTCCGAGTACGCCCCCCATACATTGATGGCGGCGAACGCAATCAGCAGCGAGTTGATCGTGGTGATGACGGAGACCATCGCAATCGTCATCGATTGCTCTTCGGGTGCGGGACGCACGCGCACGACGCGGCGAAAGAAGGCATAGCCGCCCAGCGCGACGATCAGCGTGAGCGTGACGACGAAGAGTCCCATGATCGATGACGGCCAGTTATAGAGGAAGAGCATGGCTTACTCCTTCCGACTGGGCTCGGCCGCGGCGCTTGCGGCGGGCTTCGGTGCATCGGGATGCAGGACGTTGCGCGTGAAGCTGGCCAGCCGCTGCTTGACCGCGTCCACCGGCATGCCGCCCTCGATCGATTGTTGAAGTTCGAGCAATTCCGCGGCAAGCTCGCCTTTCCATTGGACGCGCTCGGTCGCCGCCTGTGCGCGTCGCGTCTCGAAGGCCGCCTCCGCGGCCGGCCGCGGGTCGCCGCGCACGAGCGTCTCGAGCGTTTCGACGAGCCGATGCAGCAGCCGATGCACGGCGGTCGCGGAGAATCCGCCCAGCATGGCGAGTGCAGGCTTGCCGAAGCTGCGCATGCTGCCGCTGTCGTAGAGATGAGAAGGCAGTATCTCCACGAGAATCAGCCCGGCGATGACGCCGAGTATCAGGCGTGCGCCGTACGAAGCGTCGTATTGAGGGTCGTACGTCGCATTCGCGACAAATCGATGCGCCTGAAAGAGCGTGGCGAACGACGCGCCGAGGCCGGCGCACGACAGCAGAAAGATCGCGTTCAACAACAGCGGTATGCCTGACGAATCGAGGAATCCCCGGTCGATGTTCGCGGCCGAGACCTCGGGCGGCAGCGACATGGCGATCACCGCGAACAGGAATGACAGCGCGCAGACCGTCAGCGTGCGAATCAGCGGCACGGGCCCCAGCCAGGAGAAGCGTTGGCGCCGACGCTCGTTATCGAGCAGTGCGACGGCTTGCGGCGTGGCCGGTGAGATCGCGATTGCGAGGCGCCGGTGAATCGTGGCGAGCGCGTGGCATAGCGGAGTCTGCGCGGACGAAGCCGCTCCGTTGCCGATGCCTTCGGCACCGTTCGTCGAAGCGCTCACCGACTCGGGATCGATGGCGAGAAGCGGCGACAGTTGCGCCACGAGCTCCGGGGCGATTGCCATGCCGTGCCGGAGTGCATAGCGAGCCATCGCGTCGCACTCCGTTTGCAATTGCGCGATCAGCGCGTGCCTCGGCACGGCCGGCGCAATCGCCGCGCCGGCCGGCGCGCCTCGAATGCCTTGGTCGAAACCGATCTTGGGCGAGGGATATTGCACACCGATTCGGACAGCACACATGATGAGGTCTCCTGTTGCGTGGGGACGTTGCGGGCGTCTTCTATTGGGCGCTGCTAGAGAATGACCTCTTCGCCGCAGTTTCCGCCGGGTGTGGGCACGAGCAGGCTGCCCCTGTCGCGGTAAACGAACATGTCGGACCAGTCGCGCAACGTGTAGCGCACTTCGGCGAGGCGCCCGTCCGGCGCGCAGTAGAACTGAATGGCTTTATCGGCGCCGAAGAAGAAGTCATGCAGTTGCGCATCTTTCAGCTCGTCGAGCTGCACCCGTTTGCCGGCATGCTGCTCGAGGTACTGTCCGAGGTTCGTACGGCCGACGGCACGCGCCATGGCCGCGATTTCCGTGAAGTAACCTGCCGGCGTATATCCGCTGCAACTGCCATAGCGGTTCCAGCGCCGTTGCAACGAATTGCCGCTCGTCGACGACACATAGCGTTCGAGGCCGGCGGGCAGGCTCTCGTCGGCGAGCGCGGTCGCATCGCAATCGACGCGATCCGTGCGCAGCGCGATCGCTTTCAGCATCGGGGGCGGGGCACCCGCATCCGTATCGGCGCCACGGGCCGGGACACTCTGCGCCGCCTGGGCGATGCAGGTGGTCGTTCCGTTGTTCTCGTCGCACGATCCTGCTTTCCACGAAAGTGCGAGCGTCCAGCCTTGCGCGTGGGCGCCGACCGAAACGAGGCCGATCGCCGCGAGCAATGCGGCCCGCCTGATTCTCCAGTGCGATAGCGTCGACATGTCGATGTTCTCCTGTCGTTTTGATACCGGTGCGCGGCGCCGCCGCGATATTCGCGGCGTGCGCTTGGGCATCGAGCGTGTGTGGCGTCCTTACCGGTAGACCTGCGGCAGCAGCCGGCGAATGTTTTGCAATCTCGGCAGACCCGCGCCGAAGCGGTTCGATGGATCGTTCGCCGAAACGGGTGTGCAGATCATCCGGATCAATTGAAAGAGCGCGGCGACGCGTTGCGGCCCCCTCGGACCGAGATAGCCGGCAAGATGCGGATCGCTCAGCAGCAGTGCCGCGAGACCGGTGATGTGGGGCGCTGCCATCGAGGTGCCGGACTCGGGATTGAAGGCCGCACCCGGCACGGTCGACACGATTCCGACGCCCGGGCCGCACACGCCGATCTGCGGCCCATGACACGAGAACGTCGGCGAGAAGAGCCCGTCGGCAGTCAGCGTTTGCGCGACGACTTGCGTCTGTTCCCAGGCGCTCGGCGGCAATTCCCGGTGCAGCCCCAATGCCGAGACCGCGAGTACGTAGGGCGAGGCCGCGGGATATTGCACGGGGCCGCCGGAGTTGCCTGCAGCGACGACACAAGCGACGCCGCTTTGTACCGCTTCGATGAGCTTTTGTTCGACCGCAAGCGAAGGCTGCGGCGCGCCGAGACTCATGTTGACGACATCGATATCGTGATTGATGCAGTAGTCGAGCGCTTCGATGAGCGTGCTGTATTGGCCGCTCGGAAAGACCTTCAGCACATGGATCTCGGCATCGGGGGCGAAGCCGCGCATGGCGATACTCTCGGTTTTCGCCTGCTCGCCCATGCGTGCGGCGATCACACCGGCGCAATGCGAGCCATGGCCGATCACATCGGTCTTCCATGTGGCCGGGTCCTGCTCGTTGGTCATGTCGGCGCCGCGCAGGATATGGCCGAGCAACGGATGCGAGGTGTCCGCGCCGGAATCGATGATGGCCACGCGCACGCCGGCTCCGCTTGCCGTGCTCGGCGATTCGTCGAGTCCCATGAGCCGCTGTCCCCAGCCGAGCGGTGCGAACGGGGGCACGTTGCGATTCGGCAGCCATAAAGGTGCGAGCTTCACGATATTGACCTGGTCGCTCGCGAGCGACGGTCCGACGAGATAGCTGTTCCAGTACGTATGCGCGGGACGAACCGAGAGCGACTGCACCGGCCCGTTGCTCATTTGCACGAGCGTCAGCGTGACTTCCCCGCCTGCGTTCGTCGTGCCTTTGGCCGGAAATCCGTCGGCGGCGACCTCGACGACGGCGTTGGCAACAGGTGCGTCGTCCGTGCCCAGCACGCGAATGGTCACCTGTCTGAGCGTGGCCGACGAGAACGCCGATTGCGGGTTCAGTTGCGCGCCGGCGTCGGCGTCGGGCTTGCGGCCGTAGCCGAGCGAATGGTCCTCTTCGACGATCATCTCGGGCGGTGCGGTTGCCTGCAGGATCTGCGCGTGGGCCGGATCGACCTTGACCACGTAGGTGTCGGTTGCTTCGTCGGGGCGCGCCGACATCATGCGCGCGTTCTTGTGGCCGGCCAGGACCCGAACGACTTCGACACCGGGCAGGCGATCTATCGCATTGCTCATGTCGCCAGCCGACATCGGCGTGACGGCCGCTTGCCTCGCCAGCACGCCGCGCCGTGGCGCAATCAGGTACTGGCGCTTGCCGCCGGCTACCGGGACCGCATTTCCTGCCGCGGCGGCGGGCGAGGTCTTCGGCGTCGAATCGGCGTCGCCTTCGGCCGCGGATTTCGGCGCGATCGGCTTTTTGTCCTTGTCCATCGCAGTCTCCTTCGCGTCGCCGTGAGAACGACGCATCGATCGACGGACGAACGCGGCGGCAAAGCCGGTAAAGTTCGTCCGTCCGTCATGAGGGGCGTGCTGCCGCGCATGTGGCCGGCGCGACAGCAAGTGGCTTCCCGTCGCGTGTCAGTGCATGGTTCCGAGAGGGGACACGTGCATCGGCACGGCCATCGGCTGTGCCGCGAACGGCAGCATCGATGCAAGGCCTCCGGCGATGTTGCCGATCAACCCTTGCGGCATGAGCGGGGCCGATTGAGGCTGTGCCGAAAAGGGCAGAAAGCGTGCGAAGTGTCCCGCGAGATCGCCGATCTGCTGGCCGAGCGCCGCGTTGCCCAATGCGTTGCCCAATGCGCTGCCGACCGTCGGAGCCACCGCGCTTGCGATGTTGCCGAAGGCACCCTGTGGCATGAGGGTGGCTTGCTGGGGCTGCACCGAAAACGGCAGGAACTGCGCGAGATGCCCGGCAACGCCACCGATCTGCTGACCGAGTGCGCCGTTGCCGAGCGCGCTGCCCAGTGCGTTGCCGACCGTCGGGGCCAGCGCGCCTGCGATGTTGCCGAAGACGCCCTGCGGCGCGAACGCCTGTTGAGGCTGCACCGAAAACGGCAGGAACTGCGCGAAATGCCCGGCGACGTTACCGATTTGCTGACCGAGTGCGCCATTGCCGAGTGCGCTGCCCAACGCGTTGCCGACCGTCGGGGCCAGCGCACCCGCGATGTTCCCGAAAACGCCTTGCGGTGCGAAGGCCGTTTGCGGCTCGACGGCGAACGGCAGAAAGCTGGCGATATGCCCTGCCACATTACCGATGGCCCTGCCTGCGCCGGCATCGCCCAAAAGACCGCCCACGGCTTGACCTACGGTCGGCGCGAGCGCGCCGACGATGCCGCTGAAAATGCCTTGCGGCGCATAGGCCATGGGCGCGACTGCTTGCGGTGCCACGGATTGCGGCGCAACGGCCTGCGGCATCGCCGCGAGATGATGAAGGTGCACGTACGGCATATGCGGCACTACGCCGGCAAAAGCAGGATGTACGTAAGTCATTTCGGAATCCTCGATAGAGAGCGGAATGGTCCGGCGCGTAAGTCGAATGGAGTGTGTGCGCCGGTCACGTGCCGACCGGGGATGAAACAACCCCGATGCCGTTGGCACCTATTGGGCGAATCATCTGAACAATCGACGAACCGATTGTGCGAGTGCGGCTTCGCCCGCTCCATACGGCAAATGCGGTAGATCGCAATCAGGCCGATTCCGGCGGCTGCAAAAGGTCGTCGAGCCATCCGGCCGCCGCCGCCATGAAAATCAATGCACAGACGTTGGGGGCGCCGGTTTTTCGCAGGAGATTGGCTCGATGCTTGCGCGCGGTCATGTCGCTGATCGAAAGTGCTCGTGCCGCCTGTTTGTCGCTGAGGCCGACTGCGAGAAGCCTTAATATTTCTCGTTCGCGAGGCGTGCAAACGACGGTCACTCGCAAGTCATCGTTTTTTTGAGGGCGTCCGGATTGAGTCGGAAGTAATGCGTGGCGAGTTGAGACGACTTCGTGAAGTGGAATTTGCCCAGCAGGTTTTCACGATGTTTACGGGCAGTCGCGATCGAAATCGAAAGGTGATTGGCAACTTCGCGATCTGTAAGGCCTTTCGCGATCAATTCGAAGACGGTGTTTTCCCGAGTGCTGATGTTCAAAATGACCCCCGACGATGGGTTGAACGAGCATCCCTTTCGTCGTGAAGGCCGCGGTGGTACAGGCTGACGTTTTCGACCGACTATTCGCCGATCCCCCGTATGCGCATATTTCCGGCAAAAGAGAATGCTGCAAAGGCAAATCTTCTGTAACCGAATAAGCTGAAAACGTTTTAAATCGAACCGGGCTCGAAATGGCCGAACTCGTTTCAATGGCGACGCGAAGTCCTGGCGGTAGGGCGGTCTCCGATTTATTCGTTTCAATCTTTGATGCGTCGAATATAGCCTAATTGAAACTTATCGGGTGTTTTGCCGGGGCGATTTGTATTGAGACATACCGATCTGTTTATATTGAACCGGCTTATACTGAGACCGTTCCGTACGTGAACGGCAAAGGGAGGGATCATGCCCGCGCTCGATGGATTTACCGGCGCAATCGGCAATACGCCACTGCTGCGCCTTGGCAAGCTCAGTGCCGAGACCGGATGCGAGATTCTCGGCAAAGCGGAATTCATGAATCCGGGCGGTTCGGTCAAAGACCGGGCGGCCCGCTACATCATCGAGGATGCCGAGCGGCGGGGGGCGCTGCGGCCCGGCGGCACCGTGATCGAGGGTACCGCGGGCAACACCGGCATCGGCCTCGCGCATATCTGTGCGGCGCGCGGTTATCGATGCGTCATCGTGATTCCCGACACGCAATCGCAGGAAAAGATGGATCTCTTGCGGGTTCTGGGCGCCGAGGTGCGGCCCGTGCCGGCCGCGCCTTACAAGGATGCCAATAACTACCAGAAAATCGCGGGCCGTCTGGCGCAGGAAACGGAGAACGCCATCTGGGCGAACCAGTTCGACAATCTCGTCAATCGCCAGGCGCACTATGAAACGACCGGCCCGGAGATCTGGCTCGATACGGCCGGCCGGGTCGACGCATTCGTCTGCGCGACCGGCACGGGCGGCACACTGGCAGGCGTGGCGCGCTGTCTGAAGGAGCGCAAACCGGAGGTGAAGACGGTATTGGCCGACCCTCACGGCAGCGGGCTTTACAGCTTCGTCAAAAGCGGCGAGCTCAAAAGCGAAGGGAACTCGATCACCGAGGGTATCGGTTCGAGCCGCGTGACAGCGAACCTCGAAGGCACGCCGATCGACGATGCCGTTCGTATCGACGATCAGACCTGCGTCACGATGGTCTATCGGCTGCTTCGCGAGGAAGGCCTCTTCGTCGGTGGATCGACAGGAATCAATGTGGCTGCCGCCGTGCAGGTCGCCCGCGAAATGGGGCCGGGCCATACGATCGTGACACTGCTTTGCGATCGCGGCAGCCTCTATTTCGCGCGCCTGTTCAATAGCGAATGGTTGCGGCAGCGCGGGTTGCGGGCCGGCTGATGGCTCCCCTCAGTCGAGCTTGAAAAAGCCGACGGTGGTGTGCAGCTCGCGGCCTTGCTCGCTCAGCGACGCCGAGGCGGCCGCGATCTGCTCGACCAGCGCGGCGTTTTGTTGCGTCGATTGATCCATGAGCGAGACGGCCTGGTTCACCTCGTCGATCGAACGGCTCTGTTCGCGGGCCGATGCTGAAATCTCGGTCGTGATCGTCGCGACGTTCGCTATGGCGTCGGTTAGCTCCGAGATCGTCCGGCCGGCGACGTTGACCTGCTCGGCACCGGTTCTCACGTGGTCCACCGACGATTCCAGCAGGTCCTTGATTTCCTTCGCCGCGCTCGTCGATCGCTGTGCGAGGTTGCGCACTTCCGATGCGACGACGGCAAATCCGCGGCCGCTTTCGCCCGCACGCGCGGATTCGACCGCCGCGTTCAACGCCAGGATGTTGGTCTGGAAAGCGATGCTTTCGATCATGGCGACGATGCCGACGATACGCCCCGATTGCTCGACGGCGACGTCCATCGTCCGCGCGGCGCTCGACACGGCTTCATTGCCGCGGCGGGCGGTCTGGACCGCGCCCGTTGCGACTTCGTTGACGTTTTTCGCCTGCTCGGCCGTACCGCGCACCGTGTTCGCGAGTTCTTCCATCGTTGCGGCGGTCTGTTGAATCGAAGCGGCCTGTTGTTCGGTGCGCGCCGAGAGGTCGCCGTTGCCGGCGGACACTTCGTTGGCGGCGAGCTCGAAGTGGCGGCTGCTTGCCATCACCTTGACGAGCACGCCATGCAGTTTCTCGACGAAAGCGTTGAACTGGGTCGCGAGGTGTCCCACCTCGTCCTTGCTGACGAGCGGCAGGCGACGCGTCATGTCGCCATCGCCCGATGCAATCTCGTACATCGAGCCCGCCAGCGTGCGCAAAGGCGACGTCATCCGGCGTCCGAGCGCAATCGTTACGGCGAGCGCTCCCGCGAGCACCAGCAGACCGACGCCGATCAGCATCGCGGTGAGCCGATTGGCGGCCGCCATCATTTCGGCGCTTGGAACCAGCGCGAAATACCTCCATCCGTTTCGAGGCGAGGTATAGACGTACACGCGATACGACGTGCCGTTCATTTCGATCGTCGCGAGACCATCGCTCGCGGCGGCGAGTTGGCGGTACCCTTCGCCGAGCGCTTTCATATCCTTGAACTCGTGCGATTTGTCACGTGGGTCGACGAGGATTTTGCCGTTGTTGTCGACGACGATCAGGTAGCCTGTCTTGCCGAAACGGATGACGTTCGTGAGCTTGGCGAAGCCGTCGAGCGTAATGTCGCCCTCGAGCGCGCCGATGACTTCCCCTTGCGGATTCTTCACGACGCGCGCGAACGAAATGATTGCGCCGCCCGAGGCCGCCGCATTCAGATAGGGAGCCGGTCTGACGACGCGATCGGGTGCGGTCATCGCAAGCTGATACCAGGGTCTCACGCGTGGGTCGTAGTGTGCCCCGTTGAAGCTTTCGACCGGCCACTGTACATAGCCGCCCCATTTCGTCCCGATATCGAGGTAGCGCATATTCGGGTGGCTGTCGCCGAAGGCCTTCAGCAACGCGTAGATCGATCGTTCGACGGGGCCGTTCGACTCCGGCGTCATCGTATCGCTGTGCGTCATGTAATCGACGATGGTGTTATCGGCGGACTGCAATTGAACCGTATTCACCAGGTACGTCAGGTTCTGCTCGACTTCGCGGAAAAGCCCGTCCAGCGATTCATCGGCTTGCTTGATTCGCGCACTGCTCGATTGCTCGAAAGCATCGATAGCCTGATGACGAACGTTCAGCGCGCCTACCGTGGTCAATAACGCGACGGTGACCGCCAACGCGAAGCCGGAGGCCACGCTGATCTTGAACGCGATCGAATGTGTGAACTTCACCTTGTCCCCTTGTGATGTTTGAATGATTCGATCTCATCCCATCCGATGCGATCGAGACCGTACATGGCCGTCTATCCAGGATGTCGGCACTTCGGTCGAATAATTAAGCGGGACGGATAGCGGGAGGGAGAGGCGGCGCGGCGCCTCCCCGCGATGGAGTTCAGAACGAGTGCCGCATGCCGATTCGGACGTCGGCTTGCGTCGTCGTCGTGGAGGGTGTGAAGCTGTAGCCGATCACGGCATCCACGCCGCTCGACGCTTTCAGCCAATCGCCCGAGATGTAGACATCGGTCCGCTTCGAGAGCAGGTAGTGCAGGCCTGCCGACACCTGATTCCAGTGGTGGCCTTCGAACGACGTGTATTGATAACCGCCCACGGCACTGAATGCGGGGGTGACCTGCCAGCTGGCACCGCCTTCGCCCACGTGCATGTGGGATTTGGTACCGAGTCCCTTGATCTGCGTGTAGCTGTAGTTGCCCATCAGGGTGACGGTGCCGATCAGGTAGCTCGCGCCGATGCCGAACGTGGCCTGTTTGTCCACCGGGAAAGCACTGCTCGAAAACAGGTCCGTGATCGCGCCGGTTGCCGGATCGACGCTGACGGTCGGCCGTCCCAGGAACGTGTGGGTGCCGATCATCGCGTAAGGATCGAACGCATAGATGCCGTGCGGATTGTTGAGCTGCGTATAGGCGGTGCCGATCGTGAAGGGGCCGTTCGCATAGTGCGCGCCGACGCTCCATGCACTGTCCTGATGAAAGTTGCCGGCCACATTGCCGAACGAATACATGCCGCCGAACTTGAAGCCGCTGAATTCGTTCGACAGGAATTTGATCGAGTTCGGCAAACGGTCGATATTGAAACGATCGAAGTCGCCCTGGTGGATCGCATAGCCGCTGGCCCATGCCGAGACGTTGTACAGCCCGACCATTTCGCCCGTCATGTCGAGCTGATTGCCGAGCGAAACGGTGCCCCAGCTGTTCTGCAGTCCTACATAAGCCTGGCGCCCGAATTCGGCGCCGCCGAATCCCAACTGGCCGTTGCCGACATGAAAGCCGCTTTCGAGTACGAAAACGGCCGAAAGCCCGCCGCCAAGATCTTCCTGGCCTTTGATGCCCCAGCGATTACCATAGGAGATGCCGTCATCGAACTTGACGACATGAGAGCCGCCCGTATTGTTGACCCAGGTGATGCCGGCATCGATGATGCCGTAGAGCGTGACGCTGCTTTGCGCATAGCTTGCAGCGGGCATGCATGCGATCGCGAGCGCGGCGCCCGTGAACGCCGCTGCATTCAGTCGTTTTTTCATCGCTTCTGTCTCTGGAGGTTGGGAAGATGCGGCAGCAAGTCGTCGCGAGTCGGGCAAGTAGTGCAAAGGCGACGATTACCGCAACTTACAAGTCCATATTCCAGGCCATGTGAATAAAGGCGACATGAAATGGTCTCATTGCGACCTGGCGTGGGCGATATTCACGCGAGCGCGAGGGGCGTCTGCGCGGCGTTATATCGGGCCTGCCGCCTCGCAGCGATGGTCGAGCAGGACTTCGGCGGAGCCTGTTCCGCCGTCGACATCGGTGGCGCTGTTCACGATCAGCCACCCGTCGCGCTGTGCCCACGGGCCGGCTCCAGTGACGAGGATCGTTTGCATCGCCATCGCGCCCGGTCGGTCGCGCGCAACGATGTCGAAGGGATCCACGCTGAGTGTGGGCCCGTCGATGTGCATCACTCGATAACGCGCGCCATCGATCGTGTCCCATGTCCAGCGCTGCGCGACGTCGTATCGATGCTTGGCGAGCGCGGCGCTCGCCGAGGCGCTCATGCAGTCGATGTGGATGTGCAACTGGTCTTGCGAACGGCGATACGCGGAGTTGATCTCGAGTCCGAGTTGATCGTCGGCGAGCGCATGCCGATGTGCTTTTACGAGCGAAGCCTGCACGTAACTGCGCGCCTGCCATGCGTCGGCCCAGTAGTTGGGGGCGTCCGGCGCCGACACTGCGGGGCTCTCGATGCCTGAAACGCGCTCGGTTGGGATCAGCAGGTGTTGGGCAATGCCGCTGCGATCCTTGAGGATGGCGAAATGCCGATCGAGGTCGACGGCGGCGCACAGACCGGTGCGGCCGCTCGAACGCGCGGCGGCGGTGCAATCGAAGTGAACGATCTGCCATAGCGCGTTCGGATCCGTCGCGGCGAGCGTCGCGCAGCCGGCTGCCAGTACCGATGCGCAAAGCAGGGCGGCGAGGCGCGGCTCGAGCCTCATGCGCCCGATACGGATACGGCTCCCGTGAGACATCGCACGACCCGCGGGGGCACGATGGCGCGGCTTGTCTGACATAGCTTGCGTAATGTCTTCCTGGAACACGAACTTGCCAAAAAACGGGGCCATTTTGGCATGAAACGACGCGGAACCGCGCCGAGATCGGCGGCTTGCCGGCCCGTGTCGCATTTTCGCAAGCGTGCGTCGGAATTCGTCGGCTCCCCGGGGATTTTTCTGGCAACTATGTATGCAGACTGTGCAGGCACGCGCCTGCCGCAAGGAGACGGAGAAAATGAGTTCACCGAAGGTGGTCGTCGAAGGGCTCTGCAAGGTGTTCGGCAGCAACCCCAAGCAAGCGATCGACATGCTGGCTCAGGGCGCGACGAAAGACGAGATCTTTGCGCGCACAGGGCAGGTCGTCGGCGTGCACGACGTGTCGTTCGAGGTTCCGGAGGGCGAGATCTTCGTCCTGATGGGGCTCTCGGGTTCCGGGAAATCCACGCTGATTCGCCTGATCAATCGGCTTGTCGAGCCGACGGCGGGCAAGGTGCTCGTCGACGGGCGCGACATCGCGGCTGTGAAGCGCTCGGAGTTGACGGCGCTGCGCCGGCGCGACATGAGCATGGTGTTTCAGTCGTTCGCGCTGATGCCGCAGCGCACGGTGCTCGCCAACGCGGCCTTCGGCCTCGAAGTCGCCGGCGAAAAGCGCAAGGTGCGCGAGGCGCGCGCGATGGCGGTGCTCGAACAGGTGGGCCTCGCGACGTTTGCACACAAGCTGCCTTCCGAGCTGTCGGGCGGGATGCAGCAACGGGTCGGGCTCGCACGCGCGCTGGCCGTCAATCCATCGCTGATGATCATGGACGAGGCGTTTTCGGCGCTCGATCCGCTCAAGCGCAAGGAGATGCAAAACGTCCTGCTGCAGCTGCAAAAGGACCAGCGGCGCACGATTCTGTTCGTTTCGCACGATCTCGAGGAAGCGCTCAGGATCGGCAATCGGATTGCGATCATGGAAGGTGGCCGGCTCGTGCAGCTCGGCACGCCGCAGGAAATCATCAGCAGTCCGGCGGATGAGTACGTGCGCGCGTTTTTCGACGGCGTCGATACGAGCCGCTACCTGACCGCGGGCGATCTCATGCAGACGGACGCCGTGCCGCTCGTGCGGCACCTCGATGCGGCGGGCGTCGCGGCATCGCTGAACGGCAGCGCCGACTACGCGTTCGTGCTCGACGGCGAGCGCAAGTTCCGTGGCTTCGTCACGCGCGATGCGCTCGGCAAGGCTTCCTCCGACGTCGGGCAGGTCGAATGCATCTCACGCGGGGCGACGCTCGAGCAGGTCGTCTCGCGGGTCGTCGCGCATGCGCGCGCGCTGCCTGTCGTGGACGACGACGGCTGCTACTGCGGCTCGGTCGATCGCGCCGTCGTTCTTCAAGCTCTCACGCGTATGCGAGGTTCCCATGTCTGAACTCATTCCGCTCGGAAGTTGGGTGGACCACTCGGTCCACTATCTGCTCGATCACGACAGCAACACATTCGATGCGATCGGCCGGGCGATCGAATCGCTGGCGGCGCTCGTCGAGCATGGGCTGCAGGCCATACCCATGTGGGCGCTGATGGCGATTTTCATCGGCGTCGGGCTGTGGCGCGTGGGCTGGCGCTTCGCGCTGTTCACGACGCTATCGCTGTTGCTCATCTATGCCACCGGGTTCTGGGATCAGACTGTGGTCACGCTCGGCCTGACGCTTTCATCGACGATCATCAGCCTCGTCATCGGGATTCCGCTCGGCATCTGGACCGCCAAGAGCAAGCATGTGGCGCTCGTCGTGCGGCCGATCCTCGACCTCATGCAGACGATGCCGGCGTTCGTCTACCTGATTCCCGCGGCCATGCTGTTCGGCCTCGGACGCGTCCCGGGGATTCTCTCGACGGTCATCTTCGCGATGCCGCCCGCCGTGCGCCTGACGAGCCTCGGTATCCGGCACGTCAATCGCGAGATCGTCGAGGCGGGGCAGGCGTTCGGCTGCACGCCGTGGCAACTGCTCTACAAGGTGCAGTTTCCGAATGCGTTGCCGTCGATCATGCAAGGCGTCAATCAGACGATCATGATGGCGCTCTCGATGGTGATCATCGCTTCGATGGTGGGCGCCGGCGGACTCGGCAACGATGTGCTGGCGAGCATTCAGCGGCTCGATATCGGGCTCGGGTTCGAAAGCGGTTTGTCGGTCGTGCTGCTCGCGATCGTCCTCGACCGCATCACAGAGAGCTTCGGACGCATGCCCGGCGTCGTGCAGACGCAGCGCTTCAAGGGGCTTCGCAACGTGATGCGCGTGCGCTCGGCGCAGCCGGCCGCTCAAAGCTGACGCGAGGCACATATGGCGTCGGCCGTCGTTGCTGCGGACGAAGCGGCGAAGACCAGGACCGAACATTTCGGCTTCCTGACTTTGCCGAACTTCTCGATGATTGCGTTCACGAGCGCCGTCGAGGTGCTCAGGATGACGAACTACGTCAGCCGGGCCGACCACTACCGGTGGTCGGTGATTTCGCCGGACGGTGTTCCGGTGCCCGCCAGCAACGGGGTCACCGTGACGCCGACCTGCACGCTGGAAACGGCGGGCGTGCCCGATGTACTCATTGTTTGCGGCGGCACGCAGATTCGCGAGGGGGTGGATCTGCGCGTGCGCAGCCTGCTTGCTTATCTCGCCTCGCGCGATGTGCCGCTCGGCGCGCTGTGCACGGGCGCTTACGCTCTGATGAGTGCGGGCCTGCTCGACGATTACCGGTGCACCGTGCACTGGGAGGATATGTCCGCCCTGCATCGCGAGTTCCCACGCGTGAAGTTCACCGACGAGCTGTTCGTCATCGATCGCGATCGCCTCACCTGCACCGGCGGTACGGCACCGCTCGATCTGATGCTCCATCTCGTGGGGCGGCGGCACGGGCAGAACCTGGCTGGGCAGGTGTCGGCGCAGTTCATCCTGGAGCGCATCCGCAGCGCTTCGGACCATCAGCCGATTCCGGTCGATGCGCGCATCGGTTTTTCGCGGGCGGAGCTCGTCGAAGTCGTGCGGCTCATGGAGGCGAACATCGAAGAGCCGCTTTCCCTCGATGAACTGGCAAGGCTCGTCAGGCTCTCGCAGCGCCATCTGCAGCGCATGTTCAAGCTCTATCTCGACGTTTCGCCGACTCACTACTACTTGTCGCTTCGCCTTCGCCGTGCTCGCGAGCTGCTGCGCACGACCGATGCATCGATCGCGCATGTCACGTCGATATGCGGTTTTCAGTCTCCGTGCCACTTCAGCAAGGCTTATCGCTCGCAGTTCGGGTATGCGCCGAGCCGCGAGCGCAGGCGCGAGCATTAACGAAGCAGGTTCGTTGTGAATCGATTGGCAGTCCGTACGATGCTTTGCCTTGCCCGGCGAAGTGTCGATCCTGTAATCAGCAAAAAACAAGGCAGGGAACTGAGGATGATCGCGATGAAGCAGGTGTGGATGAAAGCCGGTTATGTAGTGGCCGCCGCGGCGCTATCGACGTCCGCTTATGCGACGGACCCGGCGGCGTGTCGCAACGTGCGTTTTGCGGATGTGGGCTGGACCGACATCGCCGCAACGACGGGCTTGGCCTCGACGGTTTTCGAAGGGCTCGGCTATCACCCGATGAAGACGATCGCTTCGGTGCCGATCACCTTTACCGGCATCAAAAGCAAGCAGATCGACGTGTTTCTCGGCTACTGGTCGCCCACGATGGATCCGATCGTCGCGCCGTTCGTCAAGGCAGGGCAGGTCAAGGTACTGGCGAGCCCCAATCTGACCGGTGCGAAATATACGCTGGCCGTCCCGGAATACGTCTATAACGGCGGGCTCAAGACGTTTGCCGATATTCAAAAGTATGCCGACAAGCTCGATGGCAAGATATACGGCATCGAGCCGGGCAACGACGGCAATGCCCTCATCGAAAAGATGATCAAGGGCAATCAGTATGGCCTCGGCAAATTCAAGCTCGTCGAATCGAGCGAGGCCGGCATGCTCGTCGAGGTGAACAAGGCGGCCCGCAACAAGCAGTGGATCGTTTTTCTCGGTTGGGAGCCTCACCCGATGAACGTGCAGATGAAGATCGACTATCTGAGCGGCGGCGACGATGTGTTCGGGCCGAACTACGGCGAGGCGAAGGTTTTCACCGCCACGCCGCCCGACTATGCGGCACGTTGTCCCAACGCGGCGAAGCTCGTATCGAATCTGAAGTTCACGACGGATGTCGAAAACCACGTGATGATGCCGATCATGAACAAGGAAGATCCGACGAAGGCTGCGACGGCCTGGTTGAAGCAGAACCCGAAGGTGCTCGATCAATGGCTCTCGGGCGTGACGACGTTCGACGGGAAGGATGGGCTCGCGGCGGTGAAGTCTTACATCGCCTCGCATTGACGTCCGATCGGGTCGATATCGGGTGCCGTGGCTGATAGACGCGTCGAGGCGGGTCAGTCACGGCTGGTGCGAAACGCCCGACGAATGCGGCTTGCCCGTCAATCCTCGTCGTCGGGCAGGGATTCACCGTCGATCAGCGCGAATTCTTCCTGCTTCGACAGCCCCGCTTGCCGCTCGCGATAGGTGACGGGCGGCACGCCGAATTGCTTGCGGAACTCGCGCCCCAGATGCGACGCATCGGAGAACCCGCAGCTCGATGCGATATCGGCGACCGTTCGGTCGGAACTCGTCAGCAGCCATGCGGCCGTGCGTAGCCGCACATGCTTGGCGAACGTCTGAGGGCTCTTACCCGTTTCAGCCTTGAAGAGCCGTTCGAGCTGACGCGGCGACAAATCGAGCTTGCACGCCAGCTCTTCGAGCGGCAGCGTGCGCCCGACGTGCTGCTCCATCAACAGGATCGCACGCTTGACCTTCGGATGCGTCGCGGGCGCGAGCCCCGGTGGGTGGGGCTGCGGCGCGTTGCCCTTCTGCATTTCCCCGACGAGCAAGATCCGTAACGCCTTTTGCACTGTCGCATGATCGAAGTGACGCAGCAGAATGGCGGCGGCGACGTCGATCGACGCGCGACCGCCCGAGCACGTCACGCGCCGGCGATCGATGACGAACAGTCTGTCCGCCACGAGCAGGTTCGTATCGGCGGACGGAAACCGCTCGATGAAATCCCAGTAGTGAAACCAGCTGACGCATGTACGGTAGCCGTGCAGCACGCCCGCGCGCATCAGCGCGAAGACGCCTGTGCAGATGCCGACGACCGTCGCGCCGCGGTTCGCCGCGCGTCGAATGAATTCGAGCGTGTCGTCGTCGGCGTGCGGTCCCGAATGCAGCAGCCCGCCGACGACGACGACGTAGTCGAACGGTTCGGACTCCTCATAGGTTTCCCATGGCGTCACCTGGATGCCGCAGCTCGCGCGCACGGGCGCAAGCGTCCTGCCCACGACGCTCCAGGCGCAGCGCACGGGCTTGCTGAAATCGCTGTCGTCTGCGGACAGGCGCAGCATGTCGACGAAGCCCGAGAATGCCGTCAGCGTGAAATTCGGCAGCAGAACGATGCCGAAACGGATGCGTTCCTTCGGTATGACGGAGGTAATCGGCGGTGACGGATCGACTGCGTTCATGTTGCCAATGCAAAAAGACGATGCGGCGGCGCGAGCCGCCTGGGAGGGCATCGCCGACGCGTGGCGCCGGGTGCCCACTTGTGGTTTTCCGCCGCAAATTATCACTTACGCGTACAACAGGGGCCCGCGCGGGTAGGTTTGGCGACGGCATCCCACAGCGATGCCGCTTTTGTTCTATCGGCGAATTCTACGCTTTGGTGTACTGGCGTCCATCGGTAATCGTACGCCGCAAACGGCAACCGCGACGCAATTCGCGAGCGGATGCGGCGCCGCATCATTTCACGAGACGTCAATTCGTCAATCGAGGCCGTCCCCATGAACGTCAGTGTTTTCGATCTCTTCAAGATCGGTGTCGGGCCTTCGAGCTCCCATACCGTCGGTCCGATGATCGCCGCGTGCCGGTTCGTCTCGCATGTCGAGGATGCGAATCTGCTCGGCTACGTACGCCGCGTGAAGGTCGAGCTCTACGGCTCGCTCGGCGCGACGGGCAAGGGCCACGGCACGGACAAGGCCGTGCTGCTCGGGCTCGAAGGGCATCTGCCCGATACGATCGACCCCGATCTGATCGAGCCCCGGCTCGCCCATATTCGGCGCGAAAAATCGCTGCAACTGCTGGGTCAGACGCCCATCCGCTTCGATGAAAAGGAAGACATCGCGTTCTATCGTCGGCTCATGACCGGTACGAACGTCGTCCATTCGAACGGCATGCGTTTTCAGGCGTTCGACGAGCTCGGTCAATTGCTCGTCGAAAAAGAGTATTACTCGGTTGGCGGCGGCTTCGTGGTCAATCGCGATGGCGACCGTGTCAACGGTGTCAGCAGCGGTGCATCCGTGCCCTATCCGTTTCGCACGGGGGCCGATTTGCTGCGCGCATGCAGCGAACACGGGCTCTCGATCGCGCAAGTAGCCATGCAAAACGAATGTGCTTCGCGCGAGCCGGCGCTGGTACGCGAAGGGCTGCTCGCGATCTGGCGCACGATGGCCGCGTGCGTCGAGCGCGGTTGCCGCACCGAGGGGGAGCTGCCCGGGCCGATGCGCGTCAAGCGTCGTGCTGCGGAGCTTTCGAAGCACCTGCGGGCGCGTTCGGAGGAATGCCTGCGCGACCCGCTTTCGATGCTCGACTGGGTGAATCTCTACGCGATGGCCGTGAACGAAGAAAACGCGGCCGGCGGGCGAGTCGTCACGGCACCGACCAACGGTGCGGCGGGCGTGATTCCGGCCGTGTTGCACTACTACGTCAAGTTCGTGCCCGGCGCGAACGAGGACGGCATCGTCGATTTTCTGCTGACGGCCGCGGCCATCGGCATCATCTACAAGGAAACGGCTTCGATCTCGGGCGCGGAAGTCGGCTGTCAGGGCGAAGTCGGCGTGGCCTGCTCGATGGCGGCCGCCGCGCTCGCCGCGGTCATGGGCGGCACACCGCGTCAGGTCGAAAATGCGGCCGAAATCGGCATGGAGCACAACCTCGGCATGACCTGCGATCCGGTTGGCGGTCTCGTGCAGATTCCCTGCATCGAGCGCAACGCCATGGGCGCCATCAAGGCGCTGAACGCATCGCGCATGGCGCTCAAGGGCGACGGAGAGCATTACGTGTCGCTCGACTCGGTCATCAAGACGATGCGCGAAACGGGCGCGGACATGAAGACGAAGTACAAGGAGACGTCGCGCGGCGGGCTGGCCGTCAACGTCATCGAATGCTAAATGAGGAACACCGCAAGGACGACCGCTATGAGCCGCTTTTCCCTATTCAGTCTGGTGCGCAACGGATTGTCGTATCACGAGAACTGGGAGCGCCAATGGCGCAGTCCCGAGCCGAAGCGCGAATACGACGTGGTGATCGTCGGCGGCGGCGGTCATGGTCTCGCCACCGCCTATTACCTCGCGAAGGAGCACGGCATGCGTAATGTCGCCGTGCTCGAGAAGGGATGGCTCGGCGGCGGCAACACCGCGCGCAATACGACGATCATTCGTTCCAACTACTTGTGGGACGAGTCGGCTGCGCTCTACGAAAAGGCGATGAAGCTCTGGGAGGGGCTCTCGCAAGATCTGAACTACAACGTCATGTTCAGTCAGCGCGGCGTCATGAACCTCGCGCATACGCTTCAGGACGTGCGCGATACGCAACGGCGCGTCAACGCCAACCGGCTCAACGGCGTCGATGCCGAATATCTGACGCCCGAGCAGATCAAGGAGATCGAGCCGACGATCAATCTGAATGCCCGCTACCCGGTGCTCGGCGCATCGTTTCAGCGGCGCGGCGGCGTCGCGCGTCACGATGCGGTGGCCTGGGGTTTCGCGCGCGGCGCGGATTCGCATGGCGTCGACATCATCCAGAACTGTCAGGTGACGGGTATTCGACGCGATGGCGGTGCCGTCGTCGGTGTCGAAACGGTGAAGGGCTTCATCAAAGCGAAGAAGGTCGCGGTGGTCGCCGCCGGCAATACGACGACGATTGCCGATATGGCCGGTATCCGTCTGCCGATCGAAAGCCACCCGTTGCAGGCGCTCGTTTCCGAGCCGATCAAGCCTGTCGTCAATACGGTGGTCATGTCCAACGCCGTGCATGCCTACATCAGCCAGTCCGACAAGGGCGATCTCGTCATCGGCGCCGGCATCGATCAATACGGCGGTTTCGGCCAACGTGGCAGCTTCCATGTGATCGAAGGCACGTTGCAAGCCATCGTCGAAATGTTCCCCGTGTTTTCGCGCGTGCGGATGAATCGGCAATGGGGTGGCATCGTCGATGTCTCGCCCGATGCGTGCCCGATCATCAGCAAGACCGACGTCAAAGGGCTCTATTTCAATTGCGGATGGGGAACGGGCGGGTTCAAGGCGACGCCGGGTTCCGGATGGGTGTTTGCGCACACGATCGCCAACGACGCGCCGCATCCGATCAACGCGCCGTTTTCGCTCGACCGGTTCTACACCGGCCATCTGATCGACGAACACGGCGCTGCCGCCGTAGCCCACTGAAGGCACTGGAGAGAGACCAATCATGTTGATGATCGAATGCCCCTGGTGCGGCCCGCGTGCCGAATCCGAATTCTCCTGCGGCGGCGAAGCCGACATCGTGCGCCCGCTCGAGCCCGAGAAATTGTCCGACCGCGAGTGGGGCGATTACCTCTTCATGCGGCACAACACGCGCGGCGTGCATCGCGAGCAATGGCTTCACGCGCAGGGCTGCCGGCGGTGGTTCAAGGCAACGCGCGATACGGTGACGTACGCGATCCAGGGATATGAAACGTTCGACGGGGCCACCCCCGAGCGGGCGGAGCACAACGGCAAACAACAGGGCACGCAATCATGAGCAGCCAGAAAGACCGACTCGGCGCCGGCGGGCGGATCAATCGCGCCATTCCGTTGACGTTCACGTTCAACGGCCGTACGTACCAGGGCTATCAGGGCGATACGCTCGCATCGGCGCTGCTCGCCAATGGCATGCATTTCGTGGCGCGAAGCTGGAAGTACCATCGCCCCCGCGGCATCGTGACGGCGGGCGTGGAAGAGCCGAATGCCATCGTGCAACTCGAACGCGGCGCCTATACCGTGCCGAATGCGCGTGCGACCGAAATCGAGCTCTACCAGGGACTCGTCGCGCGCAGCGTGAATGCGGAGCCGTCGATCGAGGACGACCGCATGGCGATCAATCAGAAGATCGCGCGCTTCATTCCCGCGGGCTTCTATTACAAGACGTTCATGTGGCCGCGCAAATGGTGGCCGAAGTACGAAGAAAAGATTCGCGAGGCAGCGGGTCTGGGCAAAGCGCCCGATACGCTCGACGCGGACCGTTACGACAAGTGCTTCGCGCACTGCGACGTGCTCGTCGTCGGCGGCGGGCCCGCAGGTTTGGCCGCGGCGCATGCAGCCGGGTTGGCAGGCGCGCGCGTGATTCTCGTCGACGACCAGCGCGAGCTCGGCGGCAGCCTGCTGTCGTGCCGCGCGCAGATCGACGGTAAGCCCGGGGTGCAGTGGGCCGAGAAGATCGAATCGGCGCTCGCGCAGATGCCGGACGTCAAAATCCTCACGCGCAGTACCGCGTTCGGCTATCAGGATCACAATCTCGTGACGGTCGTTCAGCGTGTGACCGACCATCTGCCGGTTTCGCTGCGCAAGGGTACGCGCGAGCTCGTCTGGAAGATTCGCGCCAAGCGCGTGATCCTTGCGACGGGCGCGCACGAGCGTCCGCTCGTGTTCGGCAACAACGATTTGCCGGGCATCATGCTGGCCTCTGCCGTGTCGACTTATGTGCATCGATATGGCGTGCTCCCCGGGCGCGAGGCCGTCGTCTTCACGAACAACGATGACGGATATCAGTGCGCGCTCGATTTGAAAGCGAGCGGCGCGAAGGTCACGGTTGTCGATCCGCGGGCATCGAGCGACGGTGCACTGCCCGCCGCCGCGCGGCGTCATGGCATCGCCGTGAAAAGCGGTGCCGTCGTCACCGTGGCGAACGGCAAGCGTCGTGTGTCGTCGGTCGAAATCGCCAGGTTCGACAAGGGCGTGGTCGGCGCGCGGCAAGAGACGATCGCTTGCGACCTCGTGGCGATGTCGGGGGGCTGGAGCCCCGTGCTGCATCTTTTCGCGCAGTCGGGCGGTAAGGCGCATTGGAACGACGAGAAGTCCTGCTTCGTGCCGGGCAAGGCTGCCCAGCCCGAAGTGAGCGTCGGTGCCGCGTCGGGCGAATTCAGTCTTGCGCGCGGCCTGCGTCTGGCGCTCGATGCCGGTCTCGAAGCCGCGCAATCGCTGGGCTTCAAGGCTGTGCGTCCGCCTGCACCGCAAGTGGCCGATATCAAGGAGTCGCCGTTGCTGCCGCTTTGGCTGGTCGGCTCACACGAGCGTGCTGCACGCGGGCCCAAGCAATTCGTCGATTTTCAGAACGACGTATCGGCGGCCGACATTCTGTTGGCCGCACGCGAAGGTTTCGAGTCGGTCGAGCATGTGAAGCGTTATACGGCCATGGGGTTCGGCACCGATCAAGGCAAGCTCGGCAACATCAACGGCATGGCGATTCTCGCGAGCGCGCTCGGCAAGACGATTCCCGAGACGGGCACGACGACGTTCCGCCCCAACTACACGCCCGTGACGTTCGGTGCGATCGCCGGCCGGGAGATCGGGGATTTCATCGATCCCATCCGCAAGACCTGCATTCACGAATGGCACGTGGAGAACGGTGCGGCGTTCGAGGATGTCGGCAACTGGAAGCGGCCTTGGTATTACCCGAAGGCGGGCGAAGACCTGCACGCTGCCGTCGCGCGCGAATGTCTCGCGGTGCGAACGGGCGTCGGCATTCTCGATGCGTCCACGCTTGGCAAGATCGATATCCAGGGTCCCGATGCGGCGAAGCTGCTGAACTGGGTGTACACGAATCCGTGGTCGAAGCTCGAAGTGGGCAAATGCCGCTACGGCCTCATGCTCGATGAAAACGGCATGGTGTTCGACGACGGCGTGACCGTTCGTCTGGGCGATCAGCACTACATGATGACGACGACGACGGGCGGCGCCGCGCGGGTGCTGACCTGGCTCGAGCGATGGCTGCAGACGGAATGGCCGGACATGAAGGTGCGGCTGGCTTCGGTCACGGACCATTGGGCTACGTTTGCCGTCGTTGGGCCGAAGAGCCGCAAAGTGCTGCAAAAGGTTTGCCGCGACGTGGATTTCGCGAATGAGGCGTTCCCGTTCATGAGCTATCGCGATGGCACGGTGGCCGAAGTGAAGGCGCGCATCATGCGGATCAGCTTCTCCGGCGAGCTTGCGTACGAAGTCAACGTGCCGGCCAACGCGGGGCGCGCGGTCTGGGAAGCGCTGATGGAGGCCGGTGCGGAGTTCGGCATTACGCCGTACGGCACGGAAACGATGCACGTGCTGCGTGCGGAGAAGGGCTACATCATCGTCGGGCAGGACACTGACGGGTCGATCACTCCGTTCGATCTCGGTATGGGCGGTCTTGTTGCGAAGACGAAGGACTGTCTGGGCAAGCGGTCGCTGACCCGGTCCGACACCGCGAAGGAAGGGCGCAAGCAACTCGTGGGACTGTTGACCGACGATCCCGCCACCGTGTTGCCCGAAGGCGGCCAGATTCTGGCGAAGGGTACGAGGACACCGCCCGCGAATACCGTTGCGACGGAGCCGGTGCCGATGCTCGGGCATGTCACGTCGAGCTACTACAGCCCGATTCTGAAGCGCTCGATTGCGATGGCTGTTGTCAAGGGTGGGCTTGGCAAGATGGGGCAGAAAGTGACGATCGATTTGAACGGGCGCACCGTCGACGCGACGATTTCGAGCCCCGTGTTCTATGACACCGAAGGAGTGCGTCAGCATGTGGAATGAGACGAAAGGCAATGCGGCGACGCTCGGCGGCCAGGGACGGCTCGAATCTCCGCTCGTCGGCGTGCAGGATATTCTTGCGGCGAGTCAGGCCAAGCAATCGAATGTATTTCGACTGCGCGAGCGGCCGTTTTTGGAACTCGTGAACGTGCGCGGCGATGCGCGCGATCCGGCGTTCATGAGTGCCGTGCAAAGCGTGCTTGGCGCGAGCTTGCCTGTGAAGCCGAATACGGTTGCGCAGGCGAGCGAGTGCGACATGCTTTGGTTGGGTCCGGACGAATGGCTCGTTCGCTCGATCGAGCCGCGGGCGGCTCAGCTCGAAGCGAAGCTCGGCGCGGCGTTTCAGGGGCTGTTTGCTGCGGCTGTCGATGTGGGGAGCGGTTATACGGTGTTGGAAGCGAGTGGGACGCATGTGCGCGACGTGCTGGCGCGCGGCTGCCCGCTCGATCTTCATCCGCGTATGTTGGCGCGTGGGCAATGCGCGCAGAGCCATTATTTCAAGGCTTCGATCGTGCTCGTGCCGCTGGGTAGCGACAGCTATGAGATCGTGGTGCGCCGCAGTTTTGCCGATTATTTTTGCCGCATTTTGTTGGATGCCGCGGCGCCGTTGTTGATGTAGGGTGGGTGGTCGGCCTTGGGCAGTTCAGGGCCGGCCTACTCACGCTCTGATGACGTCTTCGAGTTCCTTGCATCAGATCATTTCGCGTTTCCTTGATGTTTTCGGCTGTTGGCAGCGAGACCGATCCCGATGGTTCCGATGATGCTGATGAGGGCAGCGAATATTAGCGCATGGGAATGACCCACGGTTTCGCCAATGAGACCGGCGCCGAGATAGATGAACGGGTGCGCGCCGCTGGTCATCATCGTGTCGACCGCTACAACCTTGCCGAGGTCTTTTTCCGGTGAGAGCGTTTGCATGGCCGTTGCCCAGCCAGTGAGCCACGAGGCCTCGACAAACCCGACAAACATTGCTCCCAAGACGGCCATCCAGCCGAAACCACCCATTCCCAGCAAGGCCATTGCGCTCGCGACAAAGAGGCCACACGTCAGTGCCAGCATTTTTAGATGCCGATGGCCCGAAGCGAGTACGACGGCTACAGATCCGATACACGCGCCAAGGCCCGAGGCCGCCAGACACACCGCCCACATCGTGTCGCCGAAGCGATCCGTCACTGCGTAGGGAGCGACCACCAGAAAGACCGGAAAGCACAGAACATTCACGACTACGGTGGCAGCGAATCCGAGTAGCAGCTCTCGATCGCGGATGACCACCGCTACCCCGTTCAGTGCGTCGCGAATTGAAAATTCATCGTCGGATTGGAGTTTGCCCCCATCGGGGAGCGAGGCAGTGAAAATGGCAGCTGCAAAGAAGGTAATGCCGTCGATCAGCACGCCCCACACCGGATCCCACAAAATGATCAAGACTCCTAGTGTGGCCGGAAAGATTACCGCGACGAGATTGTCGAGAAAGTTGATGGCTCCGTTCCCTGCAGCCAAGGCCTGCTTCGGTAACAGATTGACGAGTAACACCTGAGTGCACGGACGAGAGATGCCGATGCCGATGCCGAATGCAAGATAGGCAAGCGCCAAGCTCCATGAGGGCGAGCCACATGCCATAAGCGCTACGACGATAAGTTGTACCGCGCCTCTCGCGGTATCTGTGGCTATGAGAACCTGCTTTGGCGAGGTTCGATCTGCCAGCATCCCACCCGCCACAGCGCCGATGACCGTGCCGATTCCCACCGCAGCCAGGACAACCCCGAGGGTCTCGCCGCCGAATCCAGCGCGAATCATGGCGACGGGAAGGGCTGCCAAACAGACGACGTCGCCTGCCATTGACAGGCCTTGACCGATCAGCAACTTCCGGAATGCCTGGAAATGCAGCGCATCGCGATAAGGCGACATGCGCTTGGCGAGTGATGTCATTCAGGCTACCCACACAGATTGGCTCGTCCGTAAGAGTGACGTTTGGCAGGAAGCTGGCGAGTGTAGGGACTACCGCCAATCGTCAGCATTCTGTTGCGAAATTTCGGACGATTGGAGGCATAGCTTGCGCGCAACGCAATGCGCGTCCGAAGCAAGCATTCACGAGGCCGGTTATCCTGCTGGCGCGTGGCTGCCCGCTCGATCTTCATCCGCGTGTATTGGCGTGTGGGCAATGCGCGCAGAGCCATTGTTTCAAGGCTTCGATCGTGCTCGTGCCGCTGGAGCGACAGCTATGAGATCGTGGTGCGCCGCAGTTTTGCCGATTATTTTTGCCGCATTTTGTTGGATGCCGGCTGTAACGTCACGCTGCACAAGTCGCCCATTTGCGGATCGCAGATCGGTGCTCCAGCGCGCATTCGCTGCGAGAGAGCTATTCTTTGGGCTTTGCCCCCCAAGCGCTCGACTCCCGGAGGAACCCCATGGAATACCGCAAGCTAGGCCGCACCGGACTGACGGTTTCGCGCCTGTGTCTCGGCACAATGACGTTCGGCTTTCAGACCGACGAAGCGACGTCGGGCCGCATCATGGCAACCGCCGCCGATGCCGGCATTACCTTTTTCGATACGGCCAACGTCTATCCCCTAGGCGGTGGCGACTCAAACGTCGGCGCCACCGAGGAAATCGTCGGACGCTGGCTGAAGGACAAGCGCCAACGCTTCGTGCTCGCAACGAAAGCCGTCGGCAAAATGGGCCCGTCGCCGTGGGATCAAGGCGCCTCGCGCAAACACCTGCTCGATGCCATCGATGCGTCGCTAAAGCGGCTCGGCACGGATTACGTCGATCTCTACCAACTGCACTCCGACGATCGCGAAACGCCCATCGACGAAACACTCGAAGCGCTCGATACGATCGTGCGCTCGGGACGTGCCCGCTATATCGGTGTCTCCAATTTCCTGGCCTACCGGCTCGCGCGTGCTTTAGGCCGTGCCGATACGCTCGGGCTTGCGCGCTTCGTCTCGGTTCAGCCTCGCTATAACCTGCTGTTCCGCCAGATCGAGCGCGAACTGCTGCCGCTGGCCGAAGAAGAAGGGCTTGGCGTGATTCCCTACAACCCGCTGGCCGGCGGCCTATTGACGGGCAAGCATAAGCGCGGTGCGACGCCCCCCGAAGGGCGCTTCACGCTCGGCACGGCCGGTGCGGTGTATCAGGAGCGCTACTGGCACGAGCGCGAATTCGAAACGGTCGACGCGTTCTGTAAAACGACGGCTGAGGCCGGGCTGTCGCCCGTGACCGCAGCCGTCGGCTGGGTACTGGCCAATCCCGCCATCACCTCGGCGATCATCGGCGCCAGCCGGCCCGAGCAATTGAGCGATTCCATCGCGGCCGCGGCCCGACCACTCGATGCCGCGCTCAAAACGAAGCTCGACGAATTGAGCTACGAATATCGCTTCGGCGATGCGCCCCGGTAACGAAGCCCCGAGCCCAAAACGGAACGCTTGCTCATTCAGCCGTCACATACTGGCTGCGTAAAGGCGCGACGGGCGGCGGCGAGCCGACCGCCGCGCGCACGCGCCGCGCCTCGTCGGCGGGCGTGACGCCAAAAAGCCGCTTGAATTCGCGGCTGAACTGCGAGGCACTTTCATAGCCGACGTGAGCCGCCGCCGCGCTCACGTTGAGCCCGTCTTGCGCCATCAGCAAACGCGCATGGTGCAGGCGCGTAGTCTTCACATACTGCATCGGCGAAGTGGCCGTCACGGCCTTGAACTGCGCATGGAACACCGCGAGGCTCATGCCTGCCTCGCGCGCGAGCGTTTCGACGTCGAGAGTGTTCTGGTAATCCGAATGAATACGGCGCAACGCCTTCGCAATGCGGCCGAAATGATGCTGATGCGTCAGCGCGACGCGAATGACATCGCCTTGCGGACCGGTCAGCACGCGATAGCAGATCTCGCGCACGATGCCCGGGCCGAGAATCGGGGCGTCGGCAGGCGAGGCCAGCGCTTCCACGAGCCGCAATACCGCATCGGCGAGCGGCCTTTCGAGCGGAGTGGCGTAAAACGCCCGCGGCTCGCCCTGGATGGGACCGCGCGAGTCGTTCAGCGCAATCAGCAGTTCCGCGACGACAGCGAGATCCATCTGGATCTTGACGGCCAGCAGCGGTTCGTCAGGCGTCGCTTCGGTCTCGCATTCGAACGGCAGCGGCACGGCCATCACGAGATAGTGCTGCGGGTCGTAGACGAAGGTCTGAGCGCCCAGGAATCCTCGTTTCCGTCCTTGGCAGACGATGACGATGCTCGGGTCGTACAAGACCGGTATGCGCGGGCAGCGATGGTTCAGGCGCATCAGCTTTACGCCTTCGATCGACGAAGGCACGATGCCTTCGGCCGGCGCGAGCCGGCCCAGCAATTCGACGACGCGTGCCTGCGATGCGTCGATGCCCACACGAGCGGTTTCCGAAGAAGAATGCGTCATGTCCGGGGAACGGTCTGGCAAGAGGAACAGGCTCGAAATCTACCACCAACGGCGCGGTTTTGCTGGTCGCCAAGAGAAACAGGCAAGGCTTCAAGAGGTTCAGGTATTTCGCGCGGCACGGCCGCTGCCTAGGATGTGAGGCTCGATTTGCCAACCGCATGACAGGAGCGACCATGTACAAGACTCACGCCTACGCAGCCCAGAACGCGCAATCGCCGCTCGCGCCGTTCGAATTGGAGCGTCGCGGTCTGCGCGAGCACGACGTGCATATCGAAGTGATGTTCTGCGGCGTGTGTCACTCGGACCTGCACCAGGCACGCAACGAATGGAGCAACACCCTCTACCCGGTGGTGCCGGGCCACGAGATCGTGGGCCGCGTGATGGAAGTCGGGCCGGCCGTCACGCGCTATAAAGCGGGCGACCTCGTCGGCGTCGGCTGTCTCGTCGATTCATGCCGAACCTGCGCGAGCTGCCAGGAGGGCCTCGAGCAATACTGCGAGAACGGCTTCGTCGGCACCTACAACGGCACGGATCGCGTAACGGGTGAAACGACCTACGGCGGCTATTCGACGAACCTCGTCGTCGACGAAGCGTTCGTGCTGCGCGTGCCCGACAACCTCGATCCGGCTGCCGTCGCACCGTTGCTGTGCGCGGGCATCACGACTTATTCGCCGTTGCGCACCTGGGGCGCCGGCCCGGGCAAGAAAGTCGGCATCGTCGGTCTCGGCGGCCTCGGCCACATGGGTGTGAAGCTCGCGCACGCAATGGGCGCGCACGTGGTGCTTTTCACGACGTCGGCGTCGAAGGTCGAAGACGGCAAGCGGTTGGGGGCGGACGAGGTCGTCATCTCGAAGGACCCCGAGGCGATGGCCAAACATGCAAACAGCTTCGATCTTTTGATCAATACGGTTGCCGCGCAACACGATTTGAATCCGTTCATCGCACTGCTCAAGCGCGACGGGACGATGACGCTGGTCGGCGCACCCGAGCACGATCATCCGTCGCCGCAAGTGTTCAACCTGATCCTGAAGCGCCGCCGGCTGGCGGGTTCGCTGATCGGGGGAATCGCCGAAACGCAGGAGATGCTCGATTTTTGCGGTCAGCATGGCATTACCTCGGATATCGAAATGATTCCGATGCAGCAGATCAACGAAGCTTACGGCCGGATGTTGAAGAGCGATGTGAAATATCGCTTCGTGATCGATATCGACTCATTGAGACAATAAGAAAGGACTGAGGATGGCGACGCTGACGATCAACGGAAAGGTCCACACGCTCGACGTGCCGGACGACATGCCGCTACTTTGGGTACTGCGCGATGTGGTGGGCCTGACCGGCACGAAGTTCGGTTGCGGCATCGCTCAGTGCGGTGCGTGTACGGTCCATCTCGATGGGGCCGCGGTGCGCTCGTGCGTGCTGCCGGTGTCGGCCGTCGCCGGCAAGAAAGTCACGACGATTGAAGCCGTCGGCGCCACGCCGGCAGGCCGTAAGGTGCAGGAAGCCTGGCGCGATCTCGATGTCGTCCAATGCGGTTATTGCCAGTCGGGGCAGGTGATGTCGGCTGCCTCGCTGCTCGCCCAAAACCCGAAGCCGAGCGATGCGGATATCGATGCGGCGATGTCGGGCAACCTCTGCCGTTGCGGCACCTACAACCGCATTCGTGCGGCCGTGAAGCACGCGGCGGGGGAAGTCTGACATGTCCAAAGGACTCTTCAATCTCGCGCATAGCTTCGAAGGCAGCGCCGCTGGCGCTCCGGACCTGGCAGACGAGCCGGCCGGTTCCGGCGTCTCGCGAAGGACGTTTCTGAAGTTCGGCATGACGCTCGGTGCAGCCGCTGGCGGCGGATTGTTGCTCGGCTTCAGCGTGCGAGCCGATGCCGCGACCGACCGCGGCGCGCATGCGCGCCGATCCGCCGTCGAAGGTCAGGCTTCCGAGGTCGCAGCGCCCGGCACCTTCGCGCCGAACGCGTTCATCCGAATCGATCGCGAAAGCCGCGTGACGCTCGTGATGCCCAAGGTAGAGATGGGGCAAGGCGTCTACACCTCGATTCCGATGCTGATCGCCGAGGAACTGGCCGTGCCGTTGCAGCAAGTGACGCTCGATCATGCGCCGCCCAACGACAAGCTGTATGGCGATCCGTTGCTGGGAGGCGGGCAGATCACCGGCGGTTCGACCTCGATTCGCTTCGCATGGCAGCCGATGCGCCAGGCGGGTGCCACCGCGCGCGCGTTGCTGGTCTCGGCGGCGGCGCGGCAATGGCGCGTCGATCCCGCTTCATGCACGGCGCACGCCGGTGAAGTCGTGCACACGCTGAGCGGACGGCGGATCGCCTACGGCAAACTCGTCGATGCCGCGGCGAAGCTGCCGTTGCCGGCCACTGTCCCGCTCAAGGACCCCAAGGACTTCGAACTGATCGGCAAGCCCACGGACCGGCTCGATTCGGCGCAAAAAGTGGACGGTACTGCGCTGTTCGGCTTCGACGTGCGCCTGCCCGGCATGGTCTACGCGGCCATCGTCAATTGCCCCGTGTTCGGCGGCACGCTCGACAGCGTTGACGATACGCGTGCCAAGCAAGTGCCCGGAGTGCATCAGGTGGTGAAGCTCGACAACGCGGTTGCCGTTGTCGCGGCGCATACCTGGGCTGCGAAGCAAGGCGTTGCTGCCCTCGACATCAAGTGGAACGGCGGACAGGCTGCCACGCTATCGACTCAGAAGATTTTTTCCGATCTTGCGGAAGCGTCGCGGCGCGACGGCGCTGTCGCGCGCAAGGAAGGGGACGTCGGCAAAGCGTTCGGCGAGGCCAAGGCGCGCATCGATGCGGTCTATGAGCAACCGCTGCTCGCACACGCCACGATGGAGCCCATCAACTGCACGGTGCACGTGCACGCCGATCGCTGCGATATCTGGGTCGGTACGCAGGTTCCGACCATCGCTCGCGCCGTGGGCGCCAAAGTGACCGGGCTGCCCCCCGAAAAAGTGGCCGTCCATAATCATTTGCTCGGCGGCGGGTTCGGCAGAAGGCTCGAAGTCGATGCGATCGTGCAGGCGCTGAAGATCGGCAAGGCCGTCGATTCGCCCGTCAAGGTCGTCTGGACCCGAGAGGAAGACGTCCAGCACGACATGTATCGGCCTTGCTACTACGATCGAATATCTGCCGGCCTCGACGCGAACGGCAAGCCCATAGCCTGGCAGCATCGGGTGGTAGGCTCGTCGATCCTGGCACGCTTCGCGCCGGCAGTCGTGAAGAACGGCGTCGATCCCGATGCGGTCGAAGTGGCGGCCGAACTGCCTTATCGCCTGCCGAATCAACTCGTCGATTACGTGCGCGAGGAGCCCGGTCCTATTCCGACCGCGTTCTGGCGCGGCGTCGGTGCGACGCGCGGCACGTTCGTCGTCGAAAGTTTCATCGACGAACTTGCCGCACATGCGGGCATCGATCCGGTGAAGTATCGGCTCGATTTGCTAGGCGATGCCCCGCGTGCCGCGCATGTGTTGCAGGTTGCCACGCGCGAGGCTGGTTGGGGCAGTCCGCTGCCGAAAGGAAAGGGGCGCGGCGTATCGGTCATGCACGCCTTCGGCAGCTATTTGAGCATGGTGGCGGAGGTGACGGTCGAGGGCGGCGCGGTGAAGGTGGACCGCGTCGTATGTGCCGTCGATTGCGGCATGGCCGTCAATCCGAGGACGATCGAAGCGCAGATACAAGGCGGTGTCGTCTTCGGTATCACCGGTGCGCTTTATAGCGAAATCACGATCAAGGATGGCCGGGTCGAGCAGAGCAATTTCACGGACTATCGTGTATTGCGGCTCAATGAAACGCCGGAGATCGTGGTGCATATCGTGAAGAGCGGCGAAGCGCCGGGTGGTATCGGCGAGCCGGGCACGTCGGCGCTCGCGCCGGCTTTGACGAATGCGATTTTCGCCGCAACGGGCAAGCGGATACGGAAGTTACCCGTGGGAGAGCAGTTGAAGACGGCTTGAACGGTGGCTTCAGGCTCGCTGGCAAAACGCCCCGATCGACCTTGCCGTCGATTGGGGCGTTTTCCGATTCGGCCCTACCTGGGAAGTTCACTCAGCCGGCGAGGGAACTCGATATCGAGGCAGGTCCATTCCATAGCCTGCTAGCCACCCCTGACTCGCTCCGTCGCCGTGGCGTACCGATCGTCCGTCGCTTCTGCTTCATCGCTCGAAAGCGATTCGAGCGCGCGCCCCTTTGTTTCGATCCCCAACACTGCGACGGCTGCCGCAGCCAGCATGAACGAAAGCGCCCCGAGCGTGAAGACACCGCTCTGTCCGAAGACAGGCAATACGAGCCCGACCACATACGGCCCGATCAACGAGCCGATCCGGCCGACTGCCGACGCGAACCCTGATCCGGTTGCACGCGCACCGGTGCCGTAAAGCTCGGGGGTATAGGTATAAAGCGCCGCCCACATGCCGAAGAGAAAGAACTGCATCGCAAAGCCGGCGCTGATCACCAGTGTGAGATCGCCGCCGTGCAAGACTGCCTGCCCGTAGAGATAAGCCATCGTTGCGCCGCCCATGAGCGATGCTACGCAAGTCGGCTTGCGGCCCCATCGTTCAACGAGCCACGCGGCGCAGAGAAACCCGGGGATTCCAGCGAGGGAAATGAGCACCGTATAGAGCACCGACTTCGTCGCCGTAACGCCCGATTGCTGCATCAGCGCGCCGAGCCATGAGGTCAGCCCGTAAAAGCCGAGCAGCGCAAAGAACCACAGCGTCCACACCATGATCGTGCGCTTGCGATAAACGTCGCTCCAGATTTCGCGGAATGCACTGCGCGGGCGCTGCCCGAACGGCACGGCGTCCATATCCGGTATGGGGGGCAGCGATGCAAGGCCCGTCGCACGCAACACCTTCGTTTCGATATCGTTCAGTACCGCGTCGGCATGCGCAAGACGCCCGCGATGCTCCAGCCACCTCGGCGATTCAGGCACGATGCGCCGCACGATCAGCACGAACACGGCCGGAATGGCCAGCAATGCGAACACCGTGCGCCAGCCGAATTGCGGCAGCACGAAATACGAAACGATGCCTGCCGTAATGAAGCCCAGCGGCCAGAAGCCGTCCATCAATGCGATGAGGCGGCCGCGCGAAGCGGTCGGAACGAACTCGGACAACAACGCCTGTGCGACGGGAAACTCCATGCCCATGCCGATTCCGAGTACGACACGATAAGCGATGAGCGAATTCACATCATGCGCGGTCGAGCAAAGGTAGGAGGCGACTCCCCAGAGCACCATGCTCCACTGGAATACAGGACGTCTACCGAAACGGTCGGCGAGCAGGCCGGCCACGGCGGCTCCAAACACCATGCCGAAGAAGCTGGCGCTGGCGACGAGCCCCGCCGCCGCAGTCGACAAGCCGAATTCCTGCTTGATCGAGCCGAGCACGAAAGTCATGGTGCCGAGATCGACCGAATCGAAAAAGAACGCCAGCGCGATGACGATGAAAAGTAGGCGATGGTACGAGGAAAATGGCAGACGCTCGAGCCGGGCGGCGGCATGAGCGCGAGGGGTCCTCGACGAAGTGGCGGTCGGCATGGCAGTTCCCGATGAGAAAAGACCGCCTACGCGGCGGCTTGTCATCAGTAGATGCGGCCAATAAAACGTGAGGTATAGAAAATCCGCCATCGGACTTGCTCAGCGGCGCCATTCAGGATCGGGCATCGGCCGGATGAGCGCCCGTTTCCGGGCTGCCCTTGCCGCAGTGTTCGGCGCCTCAGCGATCGACGTTACTTCTTCTTATATCTGAGCTACAACGGTGCGCGTTCTCGGGGCGGCATCACCATGTAACTCTTCTTGATCGGTGGGTAGTTTTTAAAATACAATGTGCCTTACGATAAGCGAGCTTAGGGAAACCGAAACCTTCCGACGGTGGCGCTTGCGGCTGAAGGACGAGCGCGCCCGGGCGCTGATCGCGTCGCGGTTGGACCGTTTGGCTTACGGACACACGGGGGATGCGCAGTCGGTTGGACAAGGGGTTTGCGAGTTGCGCCTTCACTATGGGCCGGGCTACCGCATCTACTTCCATAGGCGGGGCAATACGATCGTCGTTTTATTGTGCGGCGGCACAAAGAACGGCCAAGCGAAGGACATCGAGTTAGCCAAGCGTTTGTTGAACGAGTTGGGAGAGTGAAATGGCCGAAAAATTGACAGTCTATGATCCGGCGGAGGATCTAGGCAGTGAAGCAGCGATGGCGGAGTTCATGGCTGCGGCATTCGAGACGAACGATGCAGGCTATATCGCGCATGCGCTCGGTGTGGTCGCCCGAGCGAAGGGCATGGCGCAGATCGCAGGGCAAACGGGACTTTCGCGCGAGCAGCTCTACCGTTCCTTCAGTGAGCGAGGCAATCCGACGCTGAAAACAATGCTGTCGGTAATGAAAGCGCTGGGCCTCGAGCTGACAACCCGAGTTGCGCATGCGTGAGTACGTGCCGCGGGCGTTGACCACCCACCCAAGCCGCACTACTGAGCCCGTTTCTCCTGCCAACGCTTCATGAGCTTGATTTCGTCCTGCTGCGCCTTGATGATCTGATGAGCCAGACGCCGCAATATGGGATCTTTCCCATACTTGAGCTCGACCTGAGCCATATCGATTGCCCCTTGATGGTGCGGAATCATATGCGAGACGAAGTCCTTGTCCGCATCGCCGGTATAACTCGGCGAATTCATGTTCTGCATCATTTTCTGATCAGCCTCCTTGAAAGCCTGCGAGGAGGCATCGCTGGAACCGCCGGGCGTCGTGCCCGCCGCATGCGACATATCCATGCCAGGCATCGAGGCAGCTTGTTGGGCACCCGCAGGCATGGCCGACAGGCCCCATACGATGCTCGCGCCAATGAGCGCGAGACGACAGGCGAGACGATTGCGCACGTTGAAATCTCCTGGACCGTTCAGACGTCGACCGTACCAGCCAGTTTCGTGCCACGCTGGCATGCCGGCGTCCCTTTCGCGACATAGTAAGGCACATCGGCGCGCGCCAGCGGCTTACGTGCGCGAATCTTGTCGGCGATTTTCTCGGCCAGCATGATCGTCGGTGCGTTCAGATTGCCTGTCGTGATGATCGGCATGATCGACGCATCGACGACACGCAAACCATCGATACCATGCACGCGGGCTTCGGTATCGACGACCGCCATCCCGTCATACCCCATTGGGCATGAGCACGACGGATGAAACGCGGTTTCAGCACGCGAGCGAACGAACGCATCGAGTTCCCGGTCGCTCTTCAGATCGGCACCCGGACTCAGCTCGCGTCCGCGGTACCGATCGAGCGCGGGTTGCGCGATGATTTCACGTGTGATCCGGATAGCATCACGAAACTCGCGCCAATCGAGCGGCTCCGCCATGTAGTTGAACAAGATGCTCGGATGATCGCGCGGATCGCGCGACCGTAGCTTCACCCTCCCGCGGCTCGGCGAGCGCATCGAGCCGACATGCGCTTGAAAGCCATGCATGTCGATAGCATTCGAGCCGTTGTAGTTGATCGCTATCGGCAGGAAATGGTATTGAATGTTCGGCCAAAGATCGTCGTCGCGCGTGCGGATGAAACCGCCGGCTTCGAAGTGATTGCTGGCACCGAGGCCCGTGCCCTTTGCCAGCCATTCGAGCCCGATGGCGGGCTGGTTGTACCACTTGAGCGCCGGATAGAGCGAGACGGGTTCCTTGCACTCGTATTGCAGATACATCTCGAGATGGTCCTGCAGATTGCGGCCCACTCCGGGCAGATCGAGCACCACGGGAATCTGCAGCGCGCGCAGCCATTCACCGGGGCCGACCCCGGAACGTTGCAAAATCTGCGGCGAAGCGATGGCGCCGGAACATAACAGCACTTCGCGGCGAGCTCGAGCCTCGCGCGCTTCGCCGCCATGCAAATAGGCCACCCCAACCGCCCGCTTACCCGAGAACAGAATACGATCGGTCAGCGCATGCGTGACGATCGTCAGGTTCGGCCGCTCGCGTGCCTGATCGAGGTAGCCGCGTGCCGTGCTGGCGCGGCGGCCGTGCGCTGTGACCGTGCGATCCATCGGACCGAAGCCTTCTTGCCGATAACCGTTGAGATCGTCGGTGCGTGCATAGCCCGCTTGTACGCCGGCTTCCACCATCGCCCCGAAAAGCGGATTGTTGCCGGGCTTGCTCGTCGTGACATGAACGGGACCGTCGCCACCGTGATAGGCATTCGGTCCAATGTCACGCGTTTCGGCTTTTTTGAAGTAGGGCAGACAGTCGAGATAGCTCCAATCCCCGAGCCCTTCGATTTCCGCCCATCCGTCGTAATCGAGCGCATTGCCGCGGATATAGCACATGCCATTGATCAACGATGAGCCGCCCAGGCCCTTGCCGCGCCCACACTCCATGCGGCGGTTGTTCATATGCGGCTCGGGCTCCGTTTCATAGGCCCAGTTGTAGCGGCGCCCTTGCAGCGGGTAAGCGAGCGCGGCCGGCATCTGCGTGCGAAAGTCGAAGCGGTAGTCCGGACCGCCCGCTTCGAGCAGCAGCACGCTCACATCGGCATCCTCGGTCAGCCGTGTGGCCAGCACATTGCCGGCCGAGCCGGCGCCGATCACGATGTAGTCGAATTCGCTGGTGTTCAAGCGCATCCCCTTTCAAAAGGCAGGCCGGTACGGCCCGAGTTCGACCTGAACCGATTTGATCTGTGTGTAGTGCTCGAGCGTGGTCAAACCGTTTTCGCGGCCAATGCCCGATTGCTTGTATCCGCCCACGGGCATTTCGGCCGGCGATTCACCCCATGTATTGATCCAGCAGATACCGGCTTCGAGACGGTGGATCGTGCGATGCGCGCGCGCCAGGCTTTCGGTGACGACGCCGGCGGCGAGGCCGAAGTGTGTCGCGTTCGCGCGGGCGATGACTTGGGCTTCGTCGTCGAAATCGAGCAGGCACATGACGGGGCCGAAAATCTCCTCGCGCACGATGCGCATGTCGTCGCGGCAATCGGCAAAGACCGTCGGCGCGACGTATTGCCCCTGCGCGAAATCGCCGTCGACGAGCCGCATGCCGCCTGTCACGAGCCGCGCGCCCTCGCGCTTGCCGCTTTCGATGTAGCCGAGCACCTTGTCGAGCTGGGCCGCGCTGGCGAGCGGGCCGAAATTCGTCTGCGGATCGGACGGTTTGCCGATGCGGATACGTTTGACGCGGTCGGCCACGAGCGCTTCGAATTCGGCCTTGACCGAACGGTGCACGAAAACACGCGTGCCGTTCGTACAGACTTGGCCCGCGCTGAAGAAATTGGCGGTGACCGCGATATCGGCGGCGCGCGCGAGGTCCGCATCGTCGAAAACGATCAACGGCGATTTCCCGCCGAGCTCCATCGTCACTTCCTTGAGCGACGATGCTCCCGCAATCGACATCACCTTTTTCCCGGTTTCCACGCCGCCCGTGAACGAGACCTTGGCAATGCCCTCGTGCGTCGCGAGCATGGCACCGACGCGGCCGTCGCCTTGCACGACGTTGAACACACCGGGCGGCACGCCGGCTTCCGTGTAGATCGCGGCCAATTCCAGCGCCGAGAGCGGCGCCACTTCGCTCGGCTTGAAGATCATTGCATTGCCGGCTGCAAGCGCGGGCGCCGATTTCCAGCAGGCGATCTGTAGGGGGTAGTTCCATGCGCCGATACCGGCGCATACGCCGAGGGGCTCGCGGCGCGTGTAGACGAAGGAGTCCTCGCGCAGCGGAATTTGCGTGCCTTCGAGCGCGGGCGCGAGACCGGCGTAGTACTCGATGACGTCGGCGCCAGTGGCGATATCGACGCTGCGCGTCTCCGCGACCGGCTTGCCGGTGTCGCGCATTTCGAGCTCCGCGAGCGCATCGTTACGCGCGCGCAGGATCTCGACGGCACGCCTGAGAATACGCGAGCGCGCCATGGCGCCGAGGGCGGCCCATAGGCGCTGCCCTTCGCGTGCTGCGGCAACGGCGCGGTCGATATCGGCCTGGCTGGCCTGCTGGACGGTGGCAAGGTGCGCGCCCGTGGCGGGATCGAATGTATCGAACGTCGTGCCGCTGGTGGCATCGCAACAGGTGCCGTCGATATAGAGCCGCTTCAGGCCGTAGACGGAAGACTGGGCCATCGAATGAACCTCCAACGAACGGTGACGGTGGGCCGCGAAGGCTTCCACGATAGGCGTTTTGCGCCATGCGTTCAATCGATAAGGGACCCATCGGGACGGGCATGTCGGGTTCCGGCAAAGACGTGTCGCGTTTGGATGGATAGCCGCGGCGCATTGAGGACTACGCTGCAATGCGTAGGACACCGTGCGCGGGCCGTCCGATGGAGCCGCGCGCGAAATTTCTTCGAAGACATGGAGACGCTTACGATGAGCAGCAACCGAGGTGTGGTGTATATGGGGCCGGGCAAAGTCGACGTGCAGTCGATCGATTACCCGAAGATGGTGGACCCGAGCGGCCGCTCGATCCAGCACGGCGTGATCTTGAAGGTGGTCAGCACGAACATCTGCGGCTCCGATCAGCACATGGTGCGCGGACGCACGACAGCGCCCGTCGGTCTCGTACTCGGGCATGAGATTACGGGCGAGGTCGTCGAAATCGGCCGTGACGTCGAGACGCTATCGATCGGCGATCTCGTTTCCGTGCCGTTCAATGTCGCCTGCGGGCGCTGTGCGATGTGCAAGGATCAGCACACGGGCGTGTGTCTGAACGTCAATCCCGCGCGCGCGGGCGGCGCGTATGGCTATGTCGACATGGGCGGATGGATCGGCGGGCAGGCCGAGTACGTGCTCGTGCCGTACGCCGACTTCAATCTGCTGAAATTTCCCGACCGCGATCAGGCGCTGTCCAAGATTCGCGATCTCACCTGCTTGTCCGATATTTTGCCGACCGGTTATCACGGCGCCGTCACCGCTGGTGTGAAGCCGGGGTCGACCGTGTATATCGCCGGGGCGGGGCCCGTCGGTATGGCGGCGGCCGCGTCGGCGCGCCTGCTCGGGGCTGCTTGCACGATCGTCGGCGATATGAACGCCGAACGTCTCGCGCATGCGCGGCAGATGGGGTTCGAGACAGTCGATTTGTCGCAGGATGCGACGCTTGGCGAGCAGATCGAGGCCATACTCGGCAAGCCGGAAGTGGACTGCGCCGTCGATTGCGTGGGCTTCGAGGCGCATGGGCACGGTAGCGCGCACGGCGACGAGGCACCCGCCGCCGTGCTCAATTCGCTGATGGAAGTCACGCGTGCGGCGGGTGCGATCGGCATTCCGGGGCTTTATGTGACGGACGACCCGGGCTCGGCCGATGCCGCTGCGCGCCGCGGCAGTCTGAGCTTGCGTTTTGGGCTGGGCTGGGCGAAATCGCATTCGTTCCATACGGGCCAGACGCCGGTCATGAAGTACAACCGCAATCTGATGCAGGCCATCCTCTGGGACAAGCTGCCGATCGCCAAGATCGTCAATGTCACGGTGATCTCGCTCGATCAGGCACCTGAGGGTTATCGCAAATTCGACGGCGGCGCGCCGCGTAAATTCGTGATCGATCCGCACGGAATCCTGAAGGCGGCTTGAGGCCGCACCGGTAAGCGATGGAGCCCGCGCAGTCGCGCAGTATGGCGTTTGCGTGCGTTCCATCGCGCTTGGCTTCATTGCGTTCGTACGTCTCAAGCACGCGTTGCTTGGGCCCTTTCCTTTTCCCGCTCGACTTGTTCGCGGTATAGCGCGAATTCCTCGCTCATTGCCCGCGCGACAGCGGGGCGCGCGGTGACTAGCTTGAAGTACGCTGCGATGGCGGGCCATCGATCGATTTCGACATCGCAGTAGCGCGCCCAGTTGAGCACGACGGCGAGATATGCATCCGCCACGCTGAATGCATCTAGCAGCCATTCGTGCGCGGCAAAGCGGGCGGCCAAGAGATTCAGGCGGATGTCCACCTTCTCGCGCGTATAGCGCTTCACTTCATCGCCGGCGTTCGGGTCGAGCAGCGGGACGAAGAGCGCCTTGTGCAGTTCAGTGCTGATGAAACCTAGCCATTGCTGCAGACGTGCGCGCTCCAAGCTGCCCACCGGTGCCAACTGTGCGTGCGGAAACCGATCGGCGACATACGGCAGGATCGCTGTGTTTTCGGTGAGCAACTCGCCCTCATCCGTACGCAGCACCGGCACTTGGCCAATCGGATTGAGCGAAAAAAAATCGCTGCCGTTCTCGAGCTGCTTGCGCTTCGTGTCGACCTGAATGTAGGTAGCTTCGTAGCCCGCTTCGTAAAACGCAATGCGGGTGGCCATCGAACACGCGAGCGGCGAAAAGTACAGTTCCATTCCTCGTTCCTCCTCGTCGGTCTGTTTTTGTACTATATTGAACATAAATATTCATGGTCAAGGATTTTGTTTCAAATGGTACAAAAAGACGAGCGAGAACCGAAGCGCCCCCGCGGGCGCCCGCGTGCATACGATGCCGACGAAGCGCTGCGGCATGCGCGAAACACGTTTTGGAAAAAGGGCTACAGCGCAACGACGCTCGACGATCTGAGCGAGGCGACGGGCATGAACCGCCCGAGCCTGTACGGTGCATTCGGCGATAAGCGGGCGCTGTATCTCGCAACGCTCGAACGTTACGTCGTCGCGAATCGCGAAGCGATGGATCGCGAATTGGCCGCGCCGCTACCGCTGCGCGAAGCGCTGATGCGTATCTACGATCTGGCGCTGGCGCTCTATTTCGAAGCGGATGGCGCGGCGCAAGGCTGTTTTCTGATCGGGACAGCCGCGGTCGAGGCCGTCAACGACGACGAAGTGCGCGGTGTGCTCGGCAAAGGATTGCTGACGTTCGACAAGTCGTTCGAAGCGCGCATTCGCCGCGCCCAGGCCGAGGGCGAAGTGGACGATGCGAGCGATCCCAAGATACTTTCCAAACTCGCCTCGGCCATTCTTCATACGCTCGCGTTGCGTTCTCGCGCGGGGGACAAGCGCAGCACGTTGCGAGCGACAGCGGAGGCGGGCGTGGCGATGATTTGTGGCACGGCCCGCGAGGGACGATAGCCTTTTCTTTCGCGATGACGAGTAGCGTGCGGAAATCATCGTCAGTACACCGCGCAAGAGAGATGAAGCCGGTACGCTCACGAGAGCGGCGCAAGGCGTAACGCGGGATCCCACCCGAGCACGCGCTTGGCCTTTTCGTTGCTGGCCAGCGTGCCATTGTCGGTGATATTGAATACACCGGTCGCCTCGCTTCTCAGAGCCAGCACGGTGGCCCACGCTGCGGCTTCGACATGGACCGGGCTCGCCCCGGTGGGCTCGTCGAAACCCGTGCGCGGCCCGTAGAGGTTGCCGTAGCGCAAAACCGTTCCCTGCCAACGCGGATCGGACTCGTTCAGCGCGTGCGCTTCGAGTGCCGCCACGCCGCGTACCGTGATCGCCCGCGCACCCTCGGCACCGAGATCGAGTGGCCATGTTTCAGCGTGAGGCGCCGGCCCCGGGGCATACGCCCACGCGATGCTTTGCGCAATGAATCGCCGACATCCGGCCGCGCGGGCCGCCGCGACGAGATTCGCCGTGCCTTCGTCGCGAATGCGCGCGTTGCGCGCCACGGCGTCCGCCATGCGGGCGGGGTCGAGGCCCGGCGGCAAGTCGGTCAACTGATGCACGACGATCGCCGGGGCGATGCGCTGCATCTCGCGTGCGAGCGCAGTGGCATCGAAGACATCGAGAATGACGGGCCGTGCGCCCATCGCCTCGATCTCGCCCGCACGCTCCGGCTTGCGGGTCGTGCCATACACGGTGTAGCCCGAACCGACGAGCAACGGAACGAGCGCGCTGCCAATGGCGCCGGCGGCGCCTGCCAGAAAGAGTGTCGTACTCATGAGAAGGGCTCCCGGATCGGATGGGATTGACGGACGAAGTCGACGAACAACGTTGACGGTTCCTCGCAGTGTCGCCGTATCATGTCCCACCGAAAAGTGCCAAAAACGCTCAAAACGACTAGTCCATGAAAGAGCCTTCCCCACCTTTGGCGATCGGCCCAATCGACCGGCGCATCCCGTTGTCGCAGCAAATCTATGATCGTTTGCGTCACGCGATCGACGCGCACATGCTGCGACCCGGCGCTCGGCTCGCGTCGGCGCGCGCGCTGGCGAGCGAGCTCGGTGTCGCGCGAGGGACGGTGGAGTCCGCCTATCAGCGGCTGGCTGGCGAAGGCTATGTGCTCGCGCGCGGCCCTGCCGGCACTATCGTCTCGCCCCATCTCGCGCAGCGCCCGGCACGGCAGCCGGCGAGGACGACGGCCAACGCCCGGCCGCGGGTGGGCCGCGGCGCGATGGCCGTGAACCCCGAGCCGCCGCCGTTGCAGCTTGGCATTCCGGCGCTCGACGCCTTTCCGCGCAAACTGTGGTCGCGCCTCGCGACAAGACGCATTCGCGCGACCTCGCCGTCCGAGCTGTCCTACGGCGATCCGTGCGGGTACCTGCCGTTGCGGCAAGCCATCGCGGCCTATCTGCTCGTATCGCGCGGCGTGCCGTGCCGCGCGGAGCAGGTTCTCGTGACGGGGGGCTACCGCGCTTCCCTCGCACTGATCTTGCAAACGCTGTTGCGCCCGCGCGATCGCGTCTGGATCGAGAATCCGTGTTATCCGCCGACGCGAACGCTGCTCGAACGCGCGGCAGCGATCCCGTGCGCTGTGCCGGTCGACGACGAGGGACTCGTGGTCGCCGAAGGCATTCGCGAAGCACCGAGGGCGCGGCTGGCTGTCGTCACGCCGTCTCACCAGTCACCGCTTGGCGTGTCGATGTCGATGCCGCGCCGGCTGCAATTGCTCGATTGGGCATCGCGTCATGAAGCGTGGATCGTGGAAGACGATTACGACGGCGAATTTCACTATCACGGGCCGCCCCTGCCGGCATTGAAAAGCCGCGATACGACCGATCGCGTCATCTATGCCGGCAGTTTCTCGAAGGTCTTGTTCCCGGGCCTATCGCTCGGCTACCTCGTATTGCCCGAGCGGCTGACCGAGCGGTTCGCGGCGTCCGTGCAGATCTGGCCGAACTACGTTGCGCGAGCGACCCAGGCCATCGTAGCGGACTTTATCGACAACGGGCATTTCTCGCGGCATCTGAAGAAAATGCGCGCGCTTTATGCCCACCGCCGCGCGCTGTTGGCCGCCGCATTGACCGACGCATTCGGCGCGCGTATGACGATCGATCTCGCACGCGGCGGCATGCATCTCGTGGCCCGCTTTGCGGGGAGGACGAGCGACGAAACGCTCGCCAGACGTGCGCAACGCGCCGGGCTCAATTGCCAGGCGCTGTCGCCACGCTACCTCGGGGAGACGAAACAGGAGGGCTTGCTGATGGGGTTTACGAACGTCGCAACGGCGCAGGAAGCGGCGCGGCTGGCAGCGGCCTTGCGCGACGCGCTTGCGCTGGGCAACGTCAGTGCATGAGCGTATCGCGTGCCAAGGTGGTACTGGCAGGCGCGTTGCCGCGCGCAAGCGGGGCGACTTGCTTGCGCCGCTCGCGTGTCGGCGCGGTGCCGAACGCGTCGCGATAGCTCTTGCTGAAATGACAGGCCGACTGGAATCCGCATGCCATCGTGATGTGCATGATCGACATGTCGGTTTGCAGTAGAAGTTCGCGCGCGCGTCGCAGACGCAGCGTCAGGTAGTAATGCGTCGGCGTCATCCCGAGGTGCTCGCGAAAGAGCCGTTGCAATTGCCGCTGTGACATGTTCGCCAGCCGCGCGAGCTCCTCGCGCGAAAGCGGCTCCTCGATATTGCTCTCCATCAGCGCAATGACTTCGAAGAGCGATTTATTCGCGGAGCCGAGGCGTGCCACGAGCGGCATGCGCTGCTGCGCGCTCGTATCGCGCACATGTTCGACGATGAACTGCTCGGCGATTTGCGTCACGCGCGCAGTACCGATACGCGGGGCGATCAGATGCAGCATCATGTCGAGCGGCGCGACTCCGCCGGTGCAGGTGACACGGTCTCGATCGATGACGAACAGCTCCTTCAGAAACCGCGTATTGGGGAATTCCTCTTTGAGCGCCGACATGTTTTCCCAATGGATCGCGCAAGCGTAGCCATCGAGCAGGCCCGAGCGCGCCAAGGCATAGGTTCCGGTGCAGAGGCTGCCGAGCGCGATGCCCGAGTGAGCGAAGCGCCGCAGCGCGGAAAGATGGGCATTATCGGTTGCGCGTTGCACGTCGACGCCGCCGCAGACGAAGACGATGTCGGGTTGTTCCTGCAGCGATGCGATCGGCTCCGTCATGACCGAGAGCCCGTTGCTGGCCATCACGGGACCACCGTCCGGGCTGACCACGGACCATCGATAAAGCGTCTGGCCGCTCAGATAGTTGGCCATCCGCAGAACTTCGATCGCATTCGAGAACGCGATCATCGTGAAGTTCGGCAGCGCCATGAACGCGAAGTTCGCGAGCGACGCAGTACGCTGGGGTGACATGGTGACCTTCCTCGAATCCGGGATAGCGCGGCCGATTGGGGGAGCCTCGGCGTCTCATTTTGGGTTCCAGGGCAACAAGCATGCCATACGGCCTAACCCTAATGCGGGCGCACATTTCATCCACCGGGCAGCCGCAGCCTTGCACTGCAACCGTGCCCGTTTCGCCCCCGTTTCGGGCAAGGCCGACGCGAGACGGTGCGGGAACGCCGTATGCCAGCCGGCCACGGCGCGACTTGTCCAAAACAGACGAACGTGTCGGAAAAGGCAAAGAACGCGTCTGAATTCGTCAATCCGGCGTGAAGGCGAACGAGAAGAATAGAGTCGTCGCCAACGCATGTCCGTGGCGGCCCCGCAAGCGGGTGCCGCGTCGGACCCATCACGGATAGGACAATGTCGAATACTCAGACGTTTTTCAGCCAGTCACTCGCTGAGCGCGATGCGCCCGTACGCGGTGCGATCCTCAAGGAACTCGAGCGGCAACAGTCGCAAGTCGAGCTGATCGCATCGGAAAACATCGTGTCGCGAGCCGTGCTCGAAGCGCAAGGTTCGGTGCTGACCAATAAATATGCGGAAGGCTATCCCGGCAAGCGCTATTACGGCGGCTGCGAGTTCGCCGACGACATCGAGACGCTCGCCATCGATCGCGTCAAGCAACTGTTCAACGCCGGCTACGCGAACGTCCAGCCGCACTCGGGCGCCCAGGCCAACGGCGCGGTCATGCTCGCCCTGGCCAAGCCGGGCGACACGGTGCTCGGCATGTCGCTCGACGCGGGCGGGCATCTGACGCACGGCGCGAAGCCCGCGCTCTCGGGCAAATGGTTCAACGCGGTGCAGTACGGCGTGGATCGCGAATCGCTGCGCATCGACTATGACCGTATCGAAGCGCTTGCGCACGAACACAAGCCGAGTCTCATCATCGCGGGCTTCTCCGCCTATCCGCGCGTGCTCGATTTCCCACGCTTTCGCGCTATCGCGGACGCCGTCGGCGCTAAATTGATGGTGGATATGGCGCATATCGCCGGCATCATCGCGGCCGGCCGGCACCCGAACCCGATCGAGCATGCGCACGTCGTCACCTCGACCACGCACAAGACGCTGCGCGGCCCGCGAGGCGGCTTCGTGTTGACGAACGACGAGGATATCGCCAAGAAGATCAATTCCGCGGTCTTCCCCGGACTGCAAGGCGGCCCGCTCATGCACGTGATCGCAGGCAAAGCCGTCGCGTTCGGCGAGGCGCTGCAGCCGGGCTTCAAGACCTATATCGGTAACGTACTCGCGAACGCGCAGGCGCTCGGCGCCGTGTTGCGCGAGGGCGGGGTCGATCTCGTCACGGGCGGAACGGACAACCACCTGCTGCTCGTCGATCTGCGCCCCAAGGGTTTGAAGGGTACGCAAGTCGAGACTGCGCTCGAGCGGGCCGGCATCACGTGCAACAAGAACGGCATTCCGTTCGATACCGAGAAGCCGACGGTGACCTCGGGCGTGCGGCTGGGCACGCCGGCCGGTACATCGCGTGGTTTCGGCGTGGCCGAGTTCGAGCAGGTCGGGCGGCTGATTCTCGAAGTGCTCGATGCGCTCACGCAACATCCCGAAGGCCATGCCGAGACGGAACAACGCGTGCGGCGCGAGATTTTCGCGCTGTGCGAGGGCTTCCCGATCTATTGAGACCGGGCTGCAAAACCGACGAAACCGACGAAAGCGACGATCGACCTACGCTGGAGCGATAAATGAGCACACTGCATCAAGACAGCATCATCATCGATGGTCTGAACATTTCGAAGTTCGAACGTTCGGTATTCGAAGACATGCATAAGGGCGGCATCACGGCCGCCAACTGCACGGTATCGGTCTGGGAGAACTTCGCGAAGACCGTCGACAACATCGGCTCGATGAAAAAGCAAATTCGCGACAATGGCGAACTGCTGACGCTCGTGCGGACGACCGACGACATCCTGCGTGCGAAGAAAGAAGGCAAGACGGGGATCATCCTGGGCTTTCAAAACGCGCATGCGTTCGAGGATAACCTCGCCTATGTCGAGGCGTTCGCGGACATGGGCGTGCGCGTCGTGCAGCTTTGCTACAACACGCAAAACCTCGTCGGTACGGGATGCTACGAGCGCGACGGCGGCCTCTCGGACTTCGGCCGCGAAGTCATTACCGAAATGAACCGTGTCGGCATCATGGTCGATCTGTCGCACGTCGGCGGCAATACCTCTTCGGAAGCGATCGCTTTCTCGAAAAAGCCGGTGTGTTACTCGCACTGTCTGCCCTCGGGGCTCAAGGAGCACCCGCGCAACAAGAGCGATGCGCAACTGAAAGAGATCGCGGACGCCGGCGGGTTCGTCGGGGTGACGATGTTCGCGCCGTTCCTCAAGCGCGGCATCGAGGCGACGATCGACGATTACATCGAAGCCATCGACTACGTCGTCAATCTGATCGGCGAGGACACGGTGGGGATCGGCACGGACTTCACGCAGGGCTACAGCGTCGATTTCTTCGATTGGCTCACACACGACAAGGGCCGTTACCGCCGCCTCACGAATTTCGGCAAGGTCGTCAATCCGGAGGGGATCCGGACCATCGGCGAGTTTCCGAACCTGACCGCTGCCATGGAGCGCGCTGGCTGGAGCGAGACGCGCATCCGCAAGATCATGGGCGAGAACTGGGTACGCGTTTTCCGCGACGTTTGGGGCGCATAGGCCGCCCGCGCATCCGAATCGAACATCCACCCCACAACACAGCAACAGGCCAATCATGCAACCGCAACTGCCGATCGACGTCGATCCCGAAACCGGTGTCTGGACCACGGACGCGCTGCCGATGCTTTATGTGCCGCGCCATTTCTTCACGAACAACCACGTCGCCGTGGAAGAGGCGTTGGGCCGCGAAGCGTATGCCGACATCCTCTACAAGGCCGGTTACAAGTCGGCCTATCACTGGTGCGACAAGGAAGCGAAGCAGCATGGCCTTTCGGGCATGGCCGTCTTCGAGCACTACCTGAAGAGGTTGTCGCAGCGCGGCTGGGGGCTCTTCAGCATCGACGAGGCGGATCCGAAGGCGGCACGGGCGCGCATCGAACTGAGGAACTCGTCGTTCGTTCTCGCTCAGCCCAACAAGCACGGCAAGCTCTGCTACATGTTTGCCGGCTGGTTCGCGGGCGCGATGGATTGGGTCAACGATACCGCCGAGGCCGCTTCTCGTGGGCCGCGTTCGATATCGCAGGAAGTGCGATGCGCGGGCGAGGGCCACGCGCATTGCGTCTTCGAAGTGTCGCCGCTCGTCTGAACGACGAAGGCCGCTCAAGGAAACAGATTCGAGGTCGATCGAAATGCGCTACCCCCATTTGTTCAAACCGATGACGCTGAACAAGCTGACGCTGCGCAATCGCATCGTCAGCACGGCACATGCGGAGGTCTACGCCGAGCCGGGCGGATTGCCCGGCGATCGCTATATCCGGTATTACGAGGAGAAAGCGAAAGGCGGCGTCGGTCTGGCGGTGTGCGGCGGGTCGAGCCCGGTATCGATCGACAGCCCGCAGGGCTGGTGGAAATCCGTCAACCTGGCGACCGACCGCATCGTCGATCCGCTGTCGCGACTTGCCGAGGCGATGCATCGTCACGGCGCCAAGATCATGATCCAGGCGACGCACATGGGGCGCCGCTCCGCGTTTCACGGAGAACACTGGCCGCATCTGATGTCGCCTTCCGGCGTTCGCGAGCCTGTGCACCGCGGCAACGCGAAGATCATCGAGGTCGAAGAAATCCGCCGGATCATCGCCGACTTCGCGAGCGCCGCGAAGCGCGTGAAGGATGCGGGGATGGACGGCATCGAAATCTCGGCGGCGCACCAGCACTTGATCGATCAGTTCTGGAGCCCGCGCACGAATTTTCGCACCGACGAATGGGGCGGTAGTCTGCAGAACCGTCTGCGCTTCGGCGTCGAAGTGCTGAACGCGGTGCGCGAAGCAGTCGGGCCGGACTTCGTCGTCGGTCTGCGCATGTGCGGCGACGAATTCCATGAAGACGGCCTCGATCACGAGCAACTGAAGGAAATCGCCCACGCGATGTCCGACACGGGGCTCATCGATTACCTCGGCGTCATCGGCTCCGGTGCCGATACGCACAATACGCTCGCCAACTGCATGCCGCCGATGGCTCTGCCGCCCGAGCCATTCGTGCATCTGGCCGCAGGCATCAAGTCGGTCGTCGACATTCCCGTCATGCACGCGCAAAGCATCCGCGATGCGGGACAGGCCGAGCGGCTGCTCGCCTCGGGCATGATCGATCTCGTCGGCATGACACGCGCGCAAATTGCCGACCCGCATATGGTCATCAAAATCCGGGACGGCCGCGAAGACGAGATCAAGCAATGCGTCGGTGCCAACTATTGCATCGATCGCCAGTACAACGGCCTGGACGTGCTGTGCGTGCAGAACGCCGCAACCTCGCGCGAAGCGACGATGCCGCACGTCATCGAGAAGTCGCGTGGTCCGCGCCGCAAGGTGGTGGTGGTCGGTGCCGGTCCCGCGGGTCTGGAAGCGGCACGTGTTGCCCGCTCGCGCGGCCACGACGTGGTGCTGTTCGAAAAGCATACCGAAGTGGGCGGTCAGATCGTCCTCGCCTCGAAGGCGCCGCAGCGCGAGCAGATGGCCGGCATCGTCCGTTGGTTCGACATGGAGACGAAACGTCTGGGCGTCGATAGGCGTCTCGGCGTCGAGGCCGACGAGAAGGCGATCATGGCGGAAAAGCCGGACATCATCGTGCTGGCCACGGGCGGCCGCGCATTCTCCGACCAGGTACAGGACTGGGGTGTCGCCCAGGGGCTCGCGGTGAGCTCGTGGGACATCCTGTCGGGCCGTGTCGAGCCGATGAAGAACGTGCTCGTCTACGACGGGGTCAGCACACATGCCGGTGCGGGGGTAGCCGATTTCATCGCGAGCCGCGGCTCGAAAGTCGAGATCGTGACGCCCGATGTGAAAGTAGCCGACGATTGCGGCGGCACCACGTTCCCGATTTTCTATCGGCGCCTCTATGCGGAAGGCGTGATCCATACGCCGAACTATTGGCTCGATCGCGTGTACGAGGAAGACGGCAAAAAAATCGCCGTGCTTCGAAACGAGTACACCGAGGAGCAGGAGGAGCGCGCCGTCGATCAGGTCGTGATCGAGAACGGCAGCACGCCCAACGACGGACTCTATTGGAAGCTCAAACCCGAATCGCTGAACCGCGGACAGACCGATGTGCACAAGCTGTTCGCGGCCGAGCCGCAGCCGTGCCTCTCGGAGGAACTCGGCAACGGCCGGTTCCTGCTCTTCCGCGTGGGCGACTGCATCTCGATGCATAACATCCACGGCGCAATCTACGATTCGCTTCGTCTTTGCAAGGACTTCTGATCATGAGCCCGGCGTTCGTCATCACAGGGTTGCTGTGGCTCTCGATGGCCGGCCTCGCCTACGCGCTCGCGCGCCGCGCCGCATATTGGCGCGTGGGGCGCGCAACGCCGGCCGGCGCATTCGGGGTGGCCAATCTCTTTACCATTCCCAAACGGTACTTCGTCGATCTGCATCACGTGGTCGCACGCGATCCCTACATCGCGAAGACGCACGTGGCGACGGCCGGAGGGGCCATCGCGGCGCTCGCGCTCGTCTTCGTCAACTACGGGCTCGCGATTTACTCGCCGTGGCTCGACAAGCTCATCGGCGTGGCCGCCGTGACGATGCTGATCGGTGCGGTCTTCGTCTGGCGCCGCCGGCGCGACCAACGTGCGATGCCGGCCAGGCTTTCGCGCGGGCCGTGGAATGCGCTGCCCTGGCTGCTCGGCTCCTTCGCACTCGGGTTGATCTTGCTCGCCGTCGTGCCGAGCGCGGCCGCCTCGGGCTTCGTCGCCGTCATCATCGCGGTCCTGATCGCGATCGGCGCCTTTGCCATGACGGTCGGTGCCGCGCGCGGCGGGCCGATGAAGCACGCGCTCGCGGGCCTTCTTCATCTCGCCTTCCACCCGCGTCAGGAACGCTTCCGCACTGGCGCGGCGGAAACTGACAAGCCCGGTGTCGTGCCGCCGACGGCGCTCAAGATGCCGGAGCTCGATGCTCGCGAGTACGGCGTCGGCAAGCCTGTCGAATTCCGCTGGAACCAGCTTTTGAGCTTCGACGCATGTGTCCAATGCGGCAAATGCGAAGCGGCGTGCCCGGCGTTCGCGGCAGGCCAGCCGCTCAATCCCAAGAAGCTGATTCAAGACCTGGTGACCGGCATGGTGGGCGGCACGGACGCCGCTTATGCGGGCAGCCCCACCCCGGGCATCGCGCTCGGCAAGCATGGCGGCCAGCCGGATCTGCCGATCGTTTCGGGTTTGATCGAAGCCGACACGCTTTGGTCCTGCACGACATGCCGCGCCTGCGTTCAGGAGTGCCCGATGCTGATCGAGCACGTCGACGCAATCGTCGATATGCGCCGCAATCGCACGCTCACCGAGGGCGATCTGCCGGGCAAGGCGCCCGAAGTACTCGCCAATCTGCGCGAGACGGGCAGTGCCGGCGGCTACGACATCGCGGCGCGCTACGACTGGGCCGTCGACTTGAACGCACGCATCGCTGAATCGGGCAAGTCTGTCGACGTATTGCTCGTTGCGGGCGAAGGCGCGTTCGACATGCGCTATCAGCGCACGCTGCGCGCCTTGGTCAAGGTGCTGAACCGGGCGGGCATCGATTACGCCGTGCTGGGGCCGAGCGAAACGGACACCGGCGACGTGGCGCGCCGCCTTGGCGACGAGGCAACCTTCCAGCGCATGGCCAAGCGCCTGATCGCAACGCTCGATGGATTGAACTTCAAACGCATCGTCACGGCCGATCCGCACGTCATGCACAGCCTGCGCAACGAATACCGCGCGCTCGGTGCGCGTTATACGGTCCAGCATCATACGAGCCTCCTTGCCGAGCTCGTGCAATCGGGGAAATTGTCGCCGAAAGCATCGGCCGCGCTCGCTGACAAGCGGATCACCTATCACGATCCGTGCTATCTCGGGCGCTACAACGGCGAGACCGAAGCACCGCGCCGCGCCCTCAAATCGATCGGCATCAAAGTCGTGGAGATGGAGCGCCATGGTATGCGCGGGCGCTGCTGCGGGGGTGGCGGCGGCGCGCCGCTCACCGATATCCCGGGCAAGGCACGTATTCCCGATTTGCGGATGGCCGATGCGCGCGAGGTCGGTGCCGAGATCGTGGCCGTCGGCTGTCCGAATTGCACGGCGATGCTCGAGGGGGTGGTCGGTCCTCGGCCCGAGGTGCTCGATGTAGCCGAACTCGTTGCAGCGGCGCTGGAGTGAAGACGATGAATCCGATCAAACGTATCGATCCGCGCCGGCCGTTCGTCATTGCGTCGTCGGGGCTGCGCCGCATCACGCTGGGGCAGGAGCACGTGGCGGGCGCCGCGACGGACGATATCCCGCGTCTGGGCGCGCATGGCGAGCGCGAGAAGCCGCGCCGCACCGTGGAGCAAGCCGGGCGCGTTTTGCTCGTGGCCGCGCATAGCGACCGGGGTGCGCTCGACGAACATGCGCGACAGGCCGTGGCCGCCGCCGCGATCGTTGCCGATGCGCGTACTGAAGTCGTGCTCGTCGTGTTCGGTGAACTGACGGACGATGCCGCCGAACTGGGCGCCGATAAAGTCATCGAATTGCCCGCGCTGGGCCGTCCGGTTTTCGCGCCCGATCGCGCCGTTGCGGCGCTGAAGGCGTGCGTTGCCGCGTTTTCGCCGGCGCATGTCCTGATGCCCGATAACGCCACCGGAGACGGCGATCTCGGACGCCGCTATGCGGCGCTAGCGGGGGCGAGCATCGCCACGCAGGTAGTGGAAATCGATGCGTCGCACGTGGGTGTTTACGTCGACGCTCAACGACAGTTCGCGTCGCGTGCGTGGCCCGATGTGGTGCTGCTCGCCGCGGACGCCGTCTCTTCGAAGCTGCCATTCGTTGGCGCCGGCGAGCGCGCCTCATTGCCGGCGGAATCGGCGGCCGAGGGCGTCGTCGACACGCGCGACCAACTCTATCGCGACCTCGGCACGGTTCAGCTCGATGCGGCCGACGTCGCGCTCGAGGAGGCGGACTTCATCGTCTCCGCAGGCAACGGGGTGACCGATATTGCGGCTTTCGAGGCGCTCGCAGGTGCGTTCGGAGCGGCGATAGGCGCCAGCCGCGTGGCGGTCGACAACGGTTATTTCACGCGCGACAAGCAAGTCGGCGCAACGGGCAAGACGGTCAGCGCGAGTGTCTATATCGCTTTCGGGATCTCCGGCGCGGTACAGCATCTGCAAGGGATCAAAGACTGTCGCCACGTGATCGCCGTGAACCTCGACGCCAGCGCGCCGATCGCGAAGCGCGCCGATTTGACGCTCGTCGGCGACGCGCAGACGACTATCGCCGCGCTGACCCAAGCCGTCACGTCCGCGCGCGGCGCGCAGCCGGCGCCGGGCACGGCGTCCTCGCGCGCGACGCTCAACGAAGGAGTAGCCGCATGAACGCAGCGATGAATGACGCACGCATCGCGGTGCTCGTCTCGGTCGGCAGGCATCGCGTCAGCGCGGCGCCTTGTTATAGCCGAAACGACGCGGCCGCGCTCGAAATTGCGCGCGGACTGGAGCAAACCAAAGGTTGCTCGGTCGAGGTGCTCCATGCGGGCGACGCCTCGAATCCAGCGCTCACCGATTATCTGGCGCTCGGCGCGCGACGGATCGAGGTCATCGATTGCGCGTCGGGACTCGACGGCGACGATCCGATACCGGCGCTGGCCGAGCGGCTGCGGGGCGTTTCGCTCGTGCTGACCGGTACGCGCGCCGAAGGCGCCTACGACACCGGGATGCTGCCCTACCAGCTGGCGGCACAGCTTGGCTACACGTTCGTCGGCTCCGCGCTCGATGTCACTCTCGGCGACGGTTTTGCGACCGTCACGCAGTTCATGCCGAAGGGCGTGCGTCGGCGGGTGGAGGTGGCGTTGCCGTGCGTCGTCGCTATTCATCCTCAAGCGAACGTGAAGCCGCGCTACGCCTATGCGCGCGTGCCCGACGGCGCGATCGTGCAGGGCCCGCCCGCGGCGCGCAAGGACCTCGATTCGCCGTGTTGGTCGGTTGCGCCGACGGAACGCAAGCCGCGCAAGCTCGTGGCGAGCGAGAAGCGTTCAGGCCACGCGCGGATGCTGATGGCGACGACTACCGAGAGCCGCGGCGGAAACGTCGTAATTGAGGGGAGTTCGGTCGAAAAAGCGCAAGTCATCCTTGGTTATTTGCGCGAGCATCGACTCATCGATTACTGAATCGACGGCTGCGGACCCATCGCCGGGCCGCATCGTCGAGCAGATGGAATGTGTTTTGGAACCAGGACGTCACGAATCCGGAGTAGACATGAACGTATCGGCAGCCATTCGCGAACTCGTGGAACGACGCAAGCCAGGCTACAGCCTGGAGGCGCCGTTTTACCGGAGCGAGGAGATCTTCGCGCTCGATATGGACGCGATTTTCCGCAAACACTGGATTCAGGTTGCCGTGGAGCCCGATATCCCCGAGCCGGGAGACTATGTCACGGTCGAACTGGCAGGCGAATCGGTGCTGATCGTGCGCGACGACGATATGGCGATTCGCGCCTTTCACAACGTGTGTCGCCATCGCGGGGCGCGCCTGTGCAACGAGGAAAAGGGCGCAGTGGGCAATATCGTCTGCCCCTACCACAGCTGGACTTACAACCTGACCGGCGAGCTGATGTTCGCCGAGCACATGGGGGAGAAGTTCGACCGTTGCAAGCATAGTCTCAAGCCGGTCGCATTGCAGAACCTCGCGGGCCTCATTTTCATCTGCCTCGCCGACGAGCCTCCGGGCGACTTCGAGGTGATGCGCGCGGCGATGGAACCCTACTTGCTTCCGCACGACTTGCCCACCTGCAAGATTGCGGCTCAGGTCGACCTGGTCGAAGACGGCAATTGGAAGCTCACGATGGAGAACAATCGCGAGTGCTACCACTGCGTGGCAAACCATCCCGAGCTGACGATTTCGCTTTACGAGTACGGTTTCGGGTATCAGCCGTCGCCGTCGAATGCGGAGGGGATGGCGGCCTTCGAGCGCGCCTGCCTCGAACGCGCCGCGCAATGGGAAGCGATGAATTTGCCGTCGGTCGAGGTCGAGCGCCTGTCCGATGTGACAGGCTTCCGGACCCAGCGGCTGCCGCTGGACCGCAGCGGCGAATCGCAGACACTCGATGCAAAGGTCGCCAGCAAGAAGCTGCTCGGTGAATTCAAGCGCGCCGATCTGGGCGGCCTTTCGTTCTGGACGCAGCCGAACTCGTGGAATCACTTCATGAGCGATCACATCGTGACCTTCACGGTGATTCCGCTGTCGGCCGGCAAGACGCTCGTGCGTACGAAATGGCTCGTGCACAAGGACGCGGTCGAAGGCGTCGATTACGACATCGAGAACCTGATGGCCGTCTGGAATGCGACGAACGATCAGGACCGTACGCTCGTTGAATATTCGCAACGGGGCATCGGCAGCAGCGCTTACGAGCCGGGGCCTTACTCGCCCTTCACCGAAGGTCTCGTCGAGAAGTTCAGCGACTGGTACGTGCGACGTCTGCGTGCCGGGATCGCGGCATAACGGGCAACGGAAAACATCCGAAAGGGAATGGAAGCGAGGCATACGATGATGCGAGACGCGCAAATGTTGGAGCCCGGCGAGAGCCGGCTCACGCGGCCCGCGTTCTGGAGCCGGCTGGGTGAGCGGTGGACGAGCGACGACGAGGAAACGCTCGTGTGCTGCCAGGTACGCGAGGAAACGCATGACGTGAAGAGCTTTTTCTTCATGTCGCGGGAAGGGCGGACGTTCGTCTTCGAGCCCGGGCAGTTCGTGACGCTCGAACTCGAAATCGACGGCGAAACGATCAATCGCTGTTACACGATTTCGTCGGCGCCCACGCGCCCCCATACGATCTCGATCACGGTCAAGCGCGTGCCGGGCGGCAAGGTGTCGAACTGGCTGCATGACAATCTGCGCGCCGGCGATGCCGTGCGCGTATTGGGGCCTGCCGGTGCGTTCACCTGTGCGCGGCGCCCGTCGGGCAAGTATTTGTTTCTCTCCGCGGGGTCGGGCATTACGCCGCTCATGTCGATGAGCCGTACCCACCACGAACTCGGCGAAGACCGGGACATCGTTTTTCTGCATAGCGCCAGGACGCCCGACGACATCATCTTCGCGCGCGAGCTCGATCTGATCGCATCGAACCACCGGAATTTCCGGACTGCGTTCGTCTGCGAACGGATAGGACAACGAAGCAATTGGTCCGGTATCACCGGCTTTCTGACCTTGCCGCTGCTTTCGCTCATCGCTCCGGATTTCATGGAGCGCGAAATCTTCACGTGCGGCCCGGCGCCGTATATGGAGGCCGTACGCAAGATGCTGGCGGATGCCGGATTCGATCGCAGCCAGTATCACGAAGAGAGTTTTTCGTTCGAGGAAACAGTGGCGCCCGAGCTGGACGCTGTCGCAGCGTCGCCGGCCGTGTCCGATGCGGCGCCCGCCGGCGAGCGTTTTGCCGTTTCGTTCGCGAAGAGCCGACGCGAAATCGAATGCGCGGCCGATCAACACGTACTCGACGCGGCACGGCAGGCAGGCGTGCGCTTGCCGTCCTCCTGCACGCAAGGCATGTGCGGCACCTGCAAGGTCAAGCTCGTGTCGGGGCAGGTGGACATGAAACACAACGGTGGAATTCGTCAGCGCGAAATCGACCAGGGCATGGTTTTGCTGTGCTGTAGTAAACCTCTGACGGATCTCGTCATCGATAAATAAAAGAAACGTCGTTTACGGACAAGACGGTGTCGGAAAACTTGACTACCGCGTTTTAATGGCTGCGCACTCTAGAGACTCCTTAGATGCGCTGATCTCGACGATCAGGAGACCTGAACATGAAACTTATCAAGCAGTTGGTGCTGACGGCTATTATTGGAGCCGGTCTCGCCTGTACGGCGTTTTCCGCGTCGGCCGATAGCAAGCCGACGATCAAGATCGGCTACGTCGAGGGATGGGACGACAGCGTCGCAACGTCGAACGTTGCCGCGCAAGTCATCGAAAAGCGGCTCGGTTATCCGGTACAGCTCGTGCCGGTGGCAGCGGGCATCATGTGGCAAGGTGTGGCCCGCGGCGATCTGGATGCGACGCTGTCCGCCTGGCTGCCGGTCACGCACGGCTCGTACTGGGAAGAGTTCAAGGGCAAGGTGGAAGATCTTGGACCGAACTTCAACGATGCGAAGATCGGTCTGATCGTTCCCGCCTACGCCAAGGCGAACAGCATCGACGATCTCAACACCGAGAAGGGTGCGTTCGGTGGCCGCATCGTCGGCATCGACGCGGGCGCGGGCGTGATGCGCAAGACTGAGGAAGCAATCAAGAACTACGGCCTCAACTACACGCTGATGCCGAGCTCGGGCAGCGCGATGACGGCCGAGCTGGCTCGCTCGGAAAACGCGAAGAAGCCGGTGATCGTGACGGGTTGGGCGCCGCACTGGATGTTCGCGAAGTGGAAGCTGAAGTTCCTCGAGGACCCGAAGAAGGTATTCGGCGGAGCGGAGCACGTCGATAACGTCGTGAATCCGGGGCTGGAGAAGAAGGCACCGCAGGTGGTGGCGTTCCTGAAGAAATTCCAGTGGAAGCCGGGCGAGATCGACAGCGTGATGCTGGCTACGCAAAACGGTGCGAAGCCGCAGGATGCGGCGAACACGTGGATCGCCGCGCATAAGGACCGGATCAACGAGTGGGTGGCCGGTTCGCAGTAATCGATCGTCTTAGCGAAGCGACTGAGCGCCCGGCATCTTGGAACGATGCCGGGCGCAATCTTTTTGGGGCTGAGGTTCGATATCGGGGAAGCGCGGACAAAGCCTGGCCTTCCGGCGCGCCGACGATTCCGGGATTGGAAAGATCGGTTTTTTTGTGGCGTTCCGCACGTTATCCCGCGACTTTCCACGTAACTATGCGAGCACACGGGGATTGAAAGCGGGGGCATGTCGTTTCGACGGGGGCTCAGTGTCGAAGCGTAGCCATAACAGGCACCTTGCTCCCGGCCGGCAATTGACACGGCAAAAGGTCGCTGATGAACCGCCCAATAAAAAGCCTGGAAGGTATGCGCGGCCTCGCGGCGCTTCTTGTCGTGCTTTACCATGCCAAAATCTCGCGGCCGCCAATATTCGACAACGGTTACCTGGCTGTCGATCTCTTCTTCGTTTTGAGCGGGTTCGTCATCTGCGCCACCTACGGCTCGCGGCTCCAGCGCATCGCCGATCTCCCTACGTTCGTGGCCCGGCGGCTCGGCCGCTTATGGCCCGTCCATCTTGTGGGGTTGATGCTGTATATCGCAAACTGGAACCTCGTCGCCTGGATCCTCTCCGCGCACCCTGTCGGGCTGCCGCCCCTGAGCGAATTCGTGGCAAACCTGACGATGGTTCACGGGTTCAACTTGTTCGATCGTCTCGTCGGAGACTTTTCAAGCTGGTCGTCCTCGGACGAGTTCTATGTCTATCTGATGTTCGCGGCGATCTGCATACTCGCAAGGGGACGACACCGTGTGGCGATCCTTGCGGTGTGTGCGCTTTCTGCCTGGGCGATATGCGTCTGGGCTTCGACCATACAAGACGACTGTTTGCATCGCGGTCGATGCCTCGAGCTCACCTTCCGGTTCGGTTGGGCGCGATGTGTCGCCGGGTTCTTCCTCGGTGCACTGCTCGCTGAATACCGCGACACGCACATAGTGCGCGCTTTATCTCGAGGACATGCACAGCTCGTTGTGGCCGCTGCCGCGCTGGTCTACATGAATCTCGCGGGCTCGCTGCGCGGCCTTGCATTTGCCGCCCCCGTCGTCTTTGTGTTCTTGATCGCGGCCGTAGCCTCCGATGAAGGACCCGCTGCACGGTTCTTTCACCGTCCGATGTGGCAGTCGCTTGGCAAGGTATCGTATTCGCTTTACCTCGTGCACGCGGATCTGCTCGGCCCGCTGTTCGCTCCCCTCGCTGGACTCCACCCTCGTCCGCTCGCGGCCGTTCTGGCCACTACGGCTGTCTATCTCGTGGGCTCGGTCCTCCTTGCACACGTCGTCTATCGGTTCGTCGAAGCGCCGTGCCGCGACCGGGTCAACCGCATGTCGCGCAGGTGGGAGCGCCCGTCGACAAAGAATGTACAAGCATCCTACGACGTACCGTCAGAGGCTCCGGTTGCGGGCATCCGTTGACTCGCTCGGCTGTTCGAACCGACCGCATAGCCGCCCGCGTTCGATTCCTCTCACTGCAAGACGACGGTCCGATCGCCATTGATGAATACACGCCGCTCGATGAAGGCCTTGACGGCACGCGCGAGCGTGATGCATTCGACATCCCGGCCCACCGCAAGCAACTGCTCGGGCCGATGCGAGTGGTCGACCCGCTCGACGACCTGTTCGATGATGGGCCCCTCGTCGAGATCGTCGGTCACGAAATGCGCCGTTGCGCCGATCAGTTTCACACCGCGCGCATGCGCCTGGTGATAAGGTTTGGCGCCCTTGAAGCCCGGCAAGAACGAGTGGTGGATGTTGATCGCGCGTCCGGCAAGCTTGCGACTGGTTTCGCCCGAAAGAATCTGCATATAGCGCGCAAGCACCATGAGTTCGGCACCGGTCGTATCGAAGAGATCGAGAATCCGCGCCTCTTGCTGCGCCTTCGTTTCGGGCGTGATCGGCAGGTGATGAAACGGGAGCGCGTGCTGGTGCGCCAGGGGTTCGAGCGTGGTGTGATTCGAAGCCACTGCGACGATATCCATCTTCAACTCGCCCATGCGCCAGCGGAACAGCAGATCGGCGAGGCAGTGCTCGAGCTTGGACACCAAAATGAGCACCTTCGGTCGCATGTTCGCATCGTGGATGGCCCACTGCATGCGAAACCGATCGGCAATGGGCGCGAACTCTTTTTTCAACGCGTCGATGTCGAGCGCTGCCCCGTCGCGGCGCGCCCCGTGAAAGACACAGCGCATGAAAAAGTGCTCGCTGCTGTCGTCATCAAAGACGGTCAGTTCGTCGACATAACCCTGATGCTTGTCGAGCAGTCCCACCACGGAGGCGACCTGCCCCGCGGCGCTGGGGCAATCGAGCGTCAAAATGAACTGATGAGTGCGATCGGTCGATGGCATGCGCGTGGCCTCTGAATCTCATTGGGAAATGCGCGAGCTACCGCGGTGGAATGCGGATGCGGCGCGTAGCATGCCGAAGTAAATCAGGTGCAAGGAGCGCAGGATAGAACCGAAACGCCGTCCCGTTGGTATCGGCCCGTCAACGATCGGCCCGTCAGTAGGGCGCGGCGTTTGCGGCGCAGCCGCAGGCGGCGAAGAGCCACCGCCGGAACGCGGGTGCAGCCGGCGCTTCCGGGCGCGCGGCGGGGCAGACGAGGAAATAGCCGCGCTCGGTGACCACGGGGGGCTCAGCCACGCGCACGAGTTGTCCCGTTGCAACCAGCTCGTCGATAAGCGGCACCCAGCCGAGCGCCACGCCTTGATGCGAGAGCGCGGCATGGATCACGAGAGCGTAGCTGTTGAACGTCATGCCCTGGTCTTCCGGCGGCGCGCCGAGGCCATGCGCGGCAAACCAGCCTGTCCAGTCGAGCCAGCGTTCAGGGTGTGTCGGCTGCACATGCAGCAGCGGCACCGCGCGAAGGTCCGCGGGGCTTGCGATCCCGGGGTGCGCATTTCGAAAGGCTGGCGTACAAACAGGCGTCACCTGTTCGGGGAAAAGACGGGTCGAGCGATAAGGCGACCAATCTCCCGAGCCGAAAGCGATCGCGATATCGGCGCGATCCCGCTCAGGATCGAAGCCTTCCTGCGACGTGACGATCTTGACGTTGACGCCGGGCACGGCGCGCTTGAACTCGGCCAGACGCGGCATGAGCCAGTAGGTCGCGAAACCGAAGTCGGTCAGGATCGTGAGGGTGCCATGCGCCGTGCGGATTCGGATATCCGCGGCGGCATGCCGGATTTCGTCGAGGCTCTTCTTCACGGCCTCGAAAAGATGTATGCCGTCCGCGGTCAATCTCACGCCGCGATGACTGCGTTCGAAGAGCGGAACGCCAAGATCGGTTTCGAGTTGAACGATACGCTGGCTCACGGCGGGCTGGGTCGAACCGAGCTCGCGTGCAGCGGCGGTGAAGCTCGACAAGCGAGCCGCCGCTTCGAACACGAAGACTGCCTGCATAGGCGGCAAGCTGTCGGGGCGACGAAATCGATCGTTCATGCCGGCCTCCGACCGCGGTCGGATAACAAACAGTGTGAAAAAGTGAAGGAGTACGAAGCGAGTAGGGCAATCCTCTCCGATATTAGGGAGTTTCCGGGTTCCGGGCAATCGTGTCGTCGCCGCGCGAATCCAACGCGCGGCGACGCGTCGCGGGCTTACTTCGCGACAGGCATCGAGAATTCCGCGCCTTTCTCGGTGCTTTCGGGCCAGCGCTGCATGATCGATTTTTGTTTCGTATAGAAACGCACGCCTTCCTCGCCATAGGCGTGCATGTCGCCGAACAGGCTTCGCTTCCAGCCGCCGAACCCGTGCCAGGCCATCGGCACAGGAATCGGTACGTTGATCCCGACCATGCCCACTTCGATTTGCCGGCCGAACTCGCGGGCCACGTGGCCGTCGCGCGTGAAACACGCCACGCCGTTGCCGAACTCATGGTCGTTGATCAGTTGCACGGCTTCGGCGAAATCCTTCACGCGCACGCACGCCAGTACCGGGCCGAAGATTTCCTCGCGATAGATGCGCATTTCGGGCGTGACATCGTCGAACAGCGTCCCGCCCGTGAAGAAGCCGTTTTCGTGGCCCGGCACCTTCAGGCCGCGGCCGTCGACCACGAGCGTCGCGCCTTCTTCGATGCCCGTCGCGATATAGCCTTCGATGCGCTCGAGCGCCTGTTGGGTCACGACCGGCCCCATTTCCGCGTCGGGCTCCATGCCGTTCTTCACGACGAGCTGGCGCGCGCGCTCGGCAAGGCGCGGCACGATCTTGTCGGCTACCTCGCCTACCAGCACGGCGACCGAGATCGCCATGCAGCGCTCGCCGGCCGAACCGTAGCCCGCGCCGATCAATGCGTCCACCGTTTGATCGATGTCCGCATCCGGCATCACGACCAGGTGGTTCTTCGCACCGCCCAGCGCCTGCACGCGTTTGCCGTGCTTGGCCCCCGTTTCGTAGATGTAGTTGGCGATCGGGGTGGAGCCGACGAAGCTGACTGCCTTCACGTCCCGGTGCTCGAGCAGCGCATCCACCACGACCTTGTCACCCTGCACGACGTTGAACACGCCATCGGGCAGGCCCGCTTCCTTCAGCAGACGCGCCATGAAAAGCGATGCCGACGGGTCGCGCTCGCTCGGCTTCAGAATGAACGTGCAGCCGGCGGCCAACGCGACGGGGAACATCCAACAGGGGACCATGCAGGGGAAGTTGAAGGGCGTAATGCCGGCAACGACACCGAGCGGTTGCCGCACGGTCCAGTTGTCGATGCCGCGGGAAACCTGCTCCGTGTAGTCGCCCTTCAGCAGTTGCGGGATCCCCGCCGCGAATTCGATGACGTCGATGCCGCGCGCGACTTCGCCCTGGGCGTCGGAGAAGACCTTACCGTGCTCGGCGACGATGATGGCCGCAAGTTCGTCCTTGTGACGATTCATGAGCTCGAGAAAGCGCAGCAGCACGCGTGCGCGCCGAATCGGCGGCGTGTCGCGCCAGCCCGGGAACGCGGCTTTCGCGCTCGCCACGGCGGCATCGACGTCGGCTACGGTGCCGAGCACGAGGCGGCGGGCCACTGCGCCTGTCGCCGGATTGAAGACTGCCTGCGTGCGATCGCCCGCGCCACGCTCGGTTTTACCGCCAATGAAGTGAATCACGTCTGCGGAATCGGCATAGGGCTGCATTTCGTCTCCTCACGGGTTGGTTGATGCTGACAGTGTACGAATGCGGGGGCCGCATGCAAAGCCTCTCCAACTGAATTGATTGTTTTCTACGGCGAACAATCAATGAGCGATGCGTAAAACATAACTCGACGCGGTGCTATCATCGGCAGGCTTATCGGCGTGCTACGGAACTCCATATATGGATACGCAAAAGATCGAGGCGCTCTGGACCCACTTGCATTGGCTCAACGTGCTGGCATCGCAGGGTACTTACACGGCGGCGGCAGCTCGGCTCGGGGTCAGCAAGGCGGCGGTCAGCCAGCGCATCGCGGAGCTCGAGCGGGCAGCGGGGGTGGTGTTGGTGCAGCGCACCACCCGCAGCGTGCGTTTCACTGAGGCGGGCAGGCGCCTCGTTGACGACACGCGGGAGGACTTCGAGCGCATTGCCGCGACATTCGCGAGCGTGCGCGAACTGGCCGATGCGGTGCGTGGGACGGTGCGCGTCACTGCGCCGGTCGCGTTCGCGCGCCAGCAACTGGTGCCGCGCCTCGCCGAATTCTCGCGCGCGTATCCGGAGGTGAGGGTGCAGCTCGAGCTATCCGATCGGCTTACCTCGATTGCGAGCGAGGGTTTCGACCTTGCCATCCGCCATAGCGCGAACGTGCCGGATACCCATGTGGCCGGGAAGCTGTGCGATACGCGCTCCGTGATCGTCGCGACGCACGCGTACCTCGAGCGGCGTGGCACGCCGCGGGCGCCGGCCGATCTTGCGCAGCATGATTGCCTTTACTATCCGCGCCCAGTGGGTTCCGGCGTGTGGTCTTTCGAGAAGGTCGGCAGACGCAACGAAAAGTCGCGCGTCAATGTGACGGTGAACGGACCGGTATCGGCGAACAACAGCGAGATATTGCGCGATGCGGCGCTCGAGCATCTCGGCATTGCGCTGTTGCCGGACTTCACCGCGCAATCCGCCTTGCAAGCGGGCAAGCTCTCGGTGCTGTTGAATAACTGGCGCCCGGTGGGCGCATTCGCTTCGCAACTGCATGTGGTGCGCCCGCACGGCGTACAGGTGGCACGCGCGGTCAAGTGCTTTACCGACTTCTTGCGGCAAGCGTTCAGGGATGGATTTCCGCTGGAATGATTGGCGAAGCTGCAGACGTCACCGGTATGCCGCAGCGTTCGCCGTTGCTTCGAGGCTGGAGACGGATTGCTGGAGACCTCCGAAAACGCGCACCGCGACGCGCTCCGGAAATCCGGTTGGCAGATGCCGCGAGACGCTCGCGATAACGTCGGGAGTGCGCGCAATGAGCCGCGTAATGAGAGGCTCGGCATCGGGGCCTCGTCACCATTCCGGCTGTGCGTGATCCGGCTCGTCTCGGTCTCGCGTCTGCACGCAGAGTTCCAGCCGATACAGCGCAAACAGCATCAGCATCTGTTGGAGCGAAAGGCTTCCGGTGCTCGTGGTCTCGAGCGCTGACAGCCTTGGCTGCTGTACGCCGATTTGAGCCGCCGCATGCGTTTGCGTGATGCCTTGCGTCTTCCTCGCCGAGAGAAGAACCTGGCCCAATTGCGCCGGGGTCCGAATGATGATCTCCATGGCAGATATCTCCGATACAAATATTCCGCAAGATATTCGTACAAGAGATATAACGCAAATATTTGTGTCAGAGATAGAGGAAGATTATTCCTGCAGGAGATAACGGCCGTGTCGGTTTCTGGTCTGCCTCTCTGGCTACCGCGGTGACGAGGGCACAGTCTCCCCGGTTCCAGCGGGCCAATGCGCTACGCCTCCGTTGCTCGGCAACCCCGTAACCACGCGGCCCATTGCCAGTGTTAGTCTTCGATGCCAACTGTACGCATAACGGGAGCGCCGATGAAGAACGCCCAGTCCTGGACCGTCTCCGATCTCCCCGAGCAGAGCGGCAAACGCGTCCTGATTACCGGTGCAAACAGCGGCATCGGATATCAGGCGGCGCGTGTCCTGGCGCGCAAGGGCGCACAGGTCGTGCTCGCTTGCCGCGACTTGCAGCGCGCCGAGCGCGCGGCAAACGCGATTCGAGCCGAAATACCCGCCGCCGACGTCGAGATCGCGATCGTCGACCTCGCGTCGCTGGCATCGGTGCGGGCATTCGCCCGGGCCGAACTCGCGCGGCAGCGCCCCTTGCACGTACTCGTGAATAACGCCGGTGTCATGGCGCCGCGGCGCCGGCGCACGACAGCCGACGGTTTCGAGCTTCAATTCGGTGTCAATGCCCTCGGCCATTTCGCGTTGACCGCGTTGCTTTTTCCGGCTATCGAGCAGGCTGCGGCTCAGGCCAGCGAGCCGCCTCGCATCGTGACCGTCGCATCCATCGCGCATAAGGGCGGACGTCTGGCGTTCGACGATCTTCAATCGAAGCGATCGTATTCACCGATGGCGGCCTACCGTCAATCGAAGCTGGCCGATCTGGTCTTTGCACTCGCGCTCGCCAGGCGGTTGAGCACGGCCCACTCGCCCATCATGTCGATTGCCGCGCACCCGGGCGTGGCGAATACCAATCTCTTTCGCGGCTCGGACCGACCGGCCGTCGAGCGTGCGGCACGCGGGATGGTCGGCAGGCTCATCGGACTTTTTTTCAATAGCGATTACGCCGGCGCGTTGCCGACGCTTTTCGCGGCAACCTCGGACGCAGCCATCAGCGGCGGCTACTACGGCCCTCGAGGTTTGATGGAAATGCGCGGCGAGCGCGTAGGGAACGCCCGAGTCGCGCGGCGTGCATGCGACGTTGCGGCGGGGGACCGTCTGATCGAGGTCTGCGAAAAACTGACCGGCGTAAGCCTTCCCGTTTGAGCCGCGACACGCGGCCCTCCGTAAGCGCGGCCGGCGGCTCGCAGCCATAAGCCCACCTTATGAGCACATAACGCCCCAGCGCTTCTCAAGCACATATTGAAGCGCAATAGTGGATTCGATGTCGCGCATTTCGCATGCCGCCCGCTCGGTGCGTTTTGCGCGGCCAAGCGCCGTCTACCACGGACTCCTGACTATTCGAACCATCGAATCCGCATCGATCGACAATGCACGCCACTCAACCCAATCTGCTCGTCCTGATGGCCGATCAACTGACGCCCTTCGCGTTGGGCGCCTATGGACATCGCCTCACGAAGACGCCGCATATCGATACGCTTGCCCGCGAGGGCGTCGTATTCGAATCGGCTTATTGCGCGAGCCCGCTGTGCGCGCCGTCGCGCTTCGCATTCATGGCGGGGAAACTGCCCTCCGCGATCGGCGCGTTCGACAACGCAGCCGAATTGCCCGCCCAGACCTTGACCTTCGCACACTATCTGAGGGCTGCCGGCTACCGCACGGTACTCTCGGGAAAGATGCATTTTTGCGGCCCCGATCAGCTTCATGGTTTCGAGGAACGCCTGACGACCGACATCTATCCCGCGGATTTCGGCTGGGTGCCCGATTGGGACCATCCCGATGTTCGGCCAAGCTGGTATCACAACATGAGTTCGGTGATCGACGCGGGCACATGTGTTCGAACGAACCAGCTCGACTTTGACGATGAGGTGGCGTTTTGCGCGAAGCAAAAGCTTTATGACATGGCCCGCGAGCGGGAAGCCGGCATCGACGATCGGCCGTTTTGCATGGTCGTCTCGTTGACCCATCCGCACGATCCCTATGCAATTCCGCGCGAGTACTGGGACCTCTATCGCGACGATGAGATCGATATGCCCGCCGTGTCGCTCTCGCATGACGAGAGCGATCCGCATTCCAAGCGTGTGCGTGCCGTTTGCGAGATCGACCGCACGCCACCGACGCCGCAGCAGGTCCGCGACGCCAGGCACGCGTATTACGGTGCGGTTTCCTACGTCGACGCACAGTTCGGTGCGGTGCTCGACGCGCTGCGTTCGACGGGCCTCGCCGAGAACACTGTCATCGTCGTGACGTCGGACCACGGAGACATGTTGGGCGAGCGCGGGCTTTGGTACAAGATGACGTTCTTCGAAAACGCTTGCCGTGTTCCCTTGATCGTGCACGCGCCGCAGCGTTTCGCCGCCGCCCGGGTCAAAGCATCGGTTTCGCACATCGATCTGTTACCCACGTTCGTCGAGCTGGCGAGCGGCAAGCCGCGCGGGAGCTGGCCGGACCCCGTCGATGGGTCGAGTCTGATGCCGCATCTGCGCGGCGAGGACGGCCATGACGAGGTTTTCGGCGAGTATCTCGCCGAAGGCGCGATCGCTCCCGTCGTGATGATTCGGCAGGGGCGATACAAATACATTCACTCGCCGGCCGACCCCGATCAGCTATTCGACCTTGCGGACGATCCGCGGGAGCTGCATAACCTGGCGTCCGATCCCGGTGCGGCCGGCGTGCTCGACGCGTTTCGTGCGCGCGTGCTGCAGCGTTGGGATTTGCCGCGCTTGCGCGAACTGGTGCTGGCGAGCCAGCGGCGCCGGCGTTTTCACTACGAAGCCACGACGCAAGGGAAGATCGCGTCATGGGACTGGCAACCGTTTTCCGACGCGAGCCGCCGTTTCATGCGTAACCATCTCGAACTCGACACGCTCGAAGCGATGGCGCGCCTGCCCCGCGTCGCGCTGAGCCCAACCGCCTCTCATGGAGAGCCGCAATGAGGAAGACCACGCTTGCTTTTTGGTGCCTGTCGTCGCTTTTGTCCGCATTCTTCATCAGTTGGGCGTCGACGGCTGCCGCGGCCGACGGCGCGACCTGCACGTCGGTGCGCATGGCCGATCCGGGTTGGACCGATATCGATGCGACGAACGCGATGGCGGGCGTCGTACTCAAGGCGCTGGGCTACCGGCAGACAGTGCAGAACCTGTCCGTGCCGATCACCTATGAAGGTCTTCGCAAAGGACAGATCGACGTTTTTCTCGGCAACTGGATGCCGGCTCAGGCGCCGCTAATCAAACCGTTTATCGACGCTCATTCATTGGACGTGGTGCAGGCCAACCTGACCGGGGCGAAGTTCACGCTTGCCGTGCCCGACTACGTGGCCGCGGCCGGCGTTCACAGCTTCGCCGATCTCGCCCGCAATGCGTCGCGCTTCGGCGGCCGGATTTATGGCATCGAGCCCGGAGCGCCGGCCAATCAGAACATCAAGAAAATGATTGCGGATAAAGCGTTCGGCCTCGGCGATTGGAAGATCGTTGAATCGAGCGAGACCGGCATGCTGACCCAGGTTTCGCGTGCGGTGCGCGAGAAACAGTGGATCGTGTTTCTTGCGTGGGAGCCACATCTGATGAATACCGAGTTTCATCTCACGTATTTATCGGGAGGCGACACTTATTTCGGTCCCAACTATGGGGGCGCAACGGTCAATACGGTGGCGCGTAGCGGCTTCACCGGGCAATGCGCGAATCTCGCGCGGCTGTTCAAGCAGATGACGTTCGATGTGGCGATAGAAAACCAGATGATCGCGCGCGTGCTGCGCGATAAGGCCAGCCTGGAGACCGCCGCGCGACAAGCTTTATCGGCTCATCCGGCGATGCTCGACAAGTGGCTCGATGGTGTGACGACGGTAAAGGGAGCGAACGGTTTGCAGGCGGTCCGTGCATCGCTCGATGCGCATTAGCGCAAGCGGCGGCCAGGGCTAGCTCAGGTTGCCCGTGGACAGCTCGTCTCGCCTTGCATGAACGCTTCCACCGAAATCATGGCCGACGCATTGGCCGGTGCAGGCCGCTCGGCGGGGCGAAACACGGCGTCGCCGCGGCGAATGGCACGGCGTGAAACGACGCAGGTTCCCGACGAATTGGCCGAGCGGCGGCGCCAGCGCTGCTCGCCATAATGGCAACGACCCGGCTCGACCCAGCGGATCACGAGCGTGTTTTCGGACTGCTCGAGTATTTCGATCTGGACGCGGCTTAGGTCGGGGGCGGGAGATTTTCTAGTCCTCATTGCAGCTCCTTGAATCGAGCTCCCTAAATGTATTCGCCCGCGCGCTGAACGAACATCGCTATATCCGTAGAAACACAATTCTTGAAAGCGCAATAATGACGCGTCGTTACTTCATATTTGACGGATTGTTCGTAATCTCCGGCTAATTTTTGGGCTGGAACTACGTTTTGGCGGATTAATCGACGATTGAAGCCGCGTGCGCGTTGTGCAGGCATGCGGCGATCGGATTCACGCGGGACTGCGGAAGTGGCTCGCCCAGGCATCGAGCGAATCGAGCGAGGGCGATTCGATTGCGGGACGTTGGGCGCCGGCGGCGAGCGGTAGCCCGACACGGTTGTGCCAGTAGGTACACATCCCGAGCGCGGCGGTGCCGAACATGTCGTAGCTCGATCCGGCAACGAAGGCGGCATCGCCCGCGCCCACGCCGAGCTTTTTCAACGCGAGCTCGTAGGGGCGCTTGTCAGGCTTGTAGGCGCCGGCCTCTTCCGCCGTCACGACGGCGTCCCATTGGACAGGAACGATCGAGGCGGCTTGTCTGCCGAGCCGCTCGGAGCAGTTCGTGACGACCGCGAGTTTCGTGCGGCTGCGCAACCGGCCCAGCACTTGGGCGGCCTCGGGCCAAGGTTCCAGTGTCAGCCAGTTGTCCTCGAGAGCGTGCGGCGCGGACGGCGGCAATCCCACGTTCTCGGCGGCTTGTCTGACGAGCGTTTCGTACGCCACGTATCGTCCGCATCCGTAGGTGAGCCGCAGATATTCGGCGCGCCATGCGCGGCCGGCTTCGATCGTCCCGGCACTGCGATTCCACAAGCTCCACGAATCGAGCAATGCGGTCAGCAAATCGAACAATATGGCCTTGGGATAGTGCTCCGAGCGGGCGTTCATCGTTGCGCAACCTCGACATGGATTTCGGATGCGTTCGAGTATACGTTTCGAGAAACGACGTAGGGTTAAGCGTCGCTAACTGTACGATTTATCCGTGCTACATGCTCGCCGGCGTGATTTGCCTTTGCCAAAATTCCGAGGCCGGCCAACGCTGCTCGAGGCAATAGAGATCGCGTCGCAAGTCCAGATAGCGGCGGTACTGCGTGCGGACCATTTGCGCAAACGCTTCGAGCGCATCGGAGGTTCCACTCATGTGGCTCTGAATCGCCTGGGCCGCGTGAATCCCATTTGAGAGCGATTTGACGATTCCCTGAGCAGTAATGGGATCGTAGGCCGACCCGGCATCGCCGATCGCGAGCCACCGTTCGCCGCATAGGCGGTCCAGGCAGTACGACGGCACGGGATAACACCGAACCTGCGCGTCCCGCGGATCGATGCCATCCATCAGTTGCGATGTATGAGGCGCAGCGCGCAGCATTCGGTACCAGCGCTCAACTTTTTGCAACTGCATCGTGCGCACGATCGGCACGTCCGTTGCGAATGCAATGATGACGGCGTTGCCTGGTATGGACGCGACATACCACCAACCTTGCTCGACAGCCTCGAGATGAGTAAGCCTGGAAAACGATACGTCGGCGTTGTGGCGACGCAAGCTCGCAGCAAAGCAGATGAGGGGATTTGAATTGATTTGTCTGGCACCGCGTTGTCGGGCAAACACGGAACGTCGACCGCTTGCATCCACAACGAAATCCGCGTGCACGCGCGCGAGGACCCCACCAGGGCATTTGAGGCTCAACATGTATCCCGTTGAACCGAGCGGCTCGGATCCCGAGAGCGAACTTCCGGTCAGCAATTCCACGCCGGCGGCATGCGCTTGCGCGGCGAGAAAGGCATCGAACCGGCTTCGGTCGAGATGCCATCCGTGCCCATGGGGGTTGAGAAGAAAATCGTTGTAGCCGCGTTTGTCGCTGCCCCAATATGAACAACTCCCGTAGCAGGGCTCATGATGCCGTGTGAGAAAGGCGTCGTCGATATTCAGGCTTCTGATCAATATTCGGGATTCGGGTGGAATGCTTTCGCCCACCTTGAATCCGCTGTATGAAGAAGCTTCGACGACCAGGATATCGCTGACGCCGGCGTTTGCCAGCGCCAGTGCGCAACTGCTACCGGCGGGTCCGCCTCCTATCACCGCGACCCGATAGTGCGATTGACTGGGTGCCGGTGAAAGCCGATTCTCCACGAGGGCGGCATGGGCCCCTTCGCATTGGGTGTTCACCTATCGCGGTTCCTCGGCGGATGGACCGGATCGGTCACTGTGTTGGCCCAAGGTTCGACGAGATTGCTGTGATCCTTCTTGAAGCGGCTTTGGACCTCCAGATAGTAGTCTCGCGGATAGCTGGGGTGATATCCCTCTATCGCAACACCCTGTATGACGAAGCCGATCTTGTCCCAGTTGACGAGAATATCCCGGCGCTGCTGATAACGCCCGACGTTCATGGCCGGCGTATTGAACTTGTCGGATCCGGCATGAGACACGGCCGCCGTGCCTTCGCCGCGAACGGAATAACGCTGAACGGGCAACTCACCGCCGTTCGCCGCAAGATCGTCATAGGTGTAGACCGCCACCGGTCTTTGTGCTGGCCAGGACCAGAACAAGGTCGTATTCACCCGTCCTCCATATACGTTGCTCTCGGTCAACGGGCCGTTCGGGTTGGGGTCGGGGACATGCGTCGCACATGAGTTGTAGTCCGTATGCCATGGAATGGACATGAACTTGCAAAGATCTCCGGGCTCGACCGTCTGATATTTCTCTTTTGTTGATCGCGGTATATAACCGATGCCGAGAAATGGCTTGTCCGCGGTCGCGGTTCCGTAGTCGAGCTTGCGCATGTTGATCCGAAACGGTCCGATCGTCGGGTCATGCCAGTTCGCCTTGTACAGATTCGGATCCCGGACGATAAACGTCAGGTCGATTCCGGGGCTGAAACGCCCACCCAGACAGTTGGAAAGCACGGCTTTATCGAGCGCTTCGCCCGGGCCGAGATGCGCCTGCCGCCCGGACGGCTGGCACCGGCCGTCGGTCCACTGCTTGATGAAGAAATACTGCGACGTGGTGAGCGTCAGGAAACTTTTCCCGTTATCGCCCAGGGAAAGCGGCATCAGCGGCGAGCCGGTCTTTATCTGCGTCGAAGACTTTGGGTCGCGAATGAAGGACAGAATGTTGAACGTAGGCTTCGTCGCCTTGAGCTGGTCGAGGTTGCGATGGCTACTGATCGCCGATTTCGGCAGATTCGTGGTCCACATCTGCAATGAGGCCGCGCGAAGAATCGGGAAGACGTCCTCATCGAACGACGGCTGGAAGTCGGTCTGGTAGTTGAGATCTCTGTAGATGTCAGGTCTGAGTTGGAACTTCTCGATCCATGTGTTCAGGATGTCGTCCCACAGCGTCACGACGTTTCTCGTCTGCGGCGCATAGGCCGGGTCGGTCGACACCACCCACGCACCGCTGTTCACTTCACGCTTGCTGCCATCGTCCAAAACGAGCCATGCGGTAACGGGGCCGTCAGCGGTGTCGTCGAACCAATTGTCGTTATCGACATCCTCGTTCAACGGTGCATCCGGGTTGGCATGTCCCTTGGAATCGAAACCGCAAGCGCGACCGTAAGCCCCCAGCACAAGCAGACGCCCCTTTGGCTCGGTGGTCATCTCTCCCAGCTTCGTAATCGGCTGGCTGGCCGACGACGCAACCTGTTCCGTACCATCGGACGGCGGAAACGACTTCGGATAGTGGTGTAAGTCGACCAGCTGGCCTTTGGCGTTGCAGTAGCTCGCCATCGTGGTCTTATCGAATGCAACTTTCTCCTGTTTCGATGCTGCAATCGCTCGAGGACCGGCATCGATGACCAGGTGCCTCAGGCGGATCTCGTCGCCAGGGTCCGACGGCTTGCCGGAAGGGTCCCGCATAAAATTCGGATTGCGAAGCGGTGGCTGTTTATCGCCTTCATAGCCGTCGAGGCCGCCGGGCCACGGCGCTGCCTCGATCCGCCAGCAGTTCGCTTTCTTGTTGGCAAGATGCACGGTCCAAACGATGTCCTTCACGAGCTTGCCATCGACTCTCGAGCCGATGACGACCTCCGTGCCTGCGCCACAGGGATATCCGGTGGAGCCGGTATCGTCGTACTGGTAAATTCGGAAGCGTGCGGCTTGGCGCTTGAGACGTCCATGCTGATCGCGGAGGTCCGCACTGGTAATGGGGGTGTTTTCTTCCGTACCCGGCTTGATGGGAAGTCCTCCCGTGGCCTCTTGCCCGGCGACGGGCAAGCCAGCGGACGTTTCCGGGCCGATGTAGTACTCCTCACTGCTGCCGACCCGCGCGAATCCGATGCTGGGATGAATGCGTAGGCTGGTTTTCGACATGGCGGGCTCCCTGATCTTGACGGCGAACGTGCGGGATGTCGGTATCGCGCGGAAATGAATGTCCGCGTCGTGTGCCGGCTATCGCTTGATGACGGGGTTGTTCATGTATTTGCGCAGCAAGATATGACTGGTGTTGATATCTTTGCCCGGCAATACGAGCGGCAGGTCGCGTGTATCCGTGACTGCCATCGTGTTGTGGCAACTGAAGCATTGATTTTTGGAAACCTTGTTCTGCGTAAACGTCTCGATCACCGAGTTCGAGAGCTGATCGGAGCCCTTGATCTGCGAGTTATCGATCTGCGGACTCCAATCAGGATGAAATGGTTTCGCCGAGGCCTGATCCTCTCCCATCCATACGGCACCCACCTCTTCGTAGTTTCGCCAGACTGACTGCTTGGTTGCGAGGTGGTCCCGAACGCTCTTGTTGAGCGAATCGATATTCTTGACGTTGGGTTCTTCGCCCCCTCCGGTCCGGTACTGCCGGCAAGTCTGAGTCACGGGCGTGAGCTTTTGTGTCGACTTATCGAGCTCGATCACTGATGCATTGTTGACGTTGCAATCCTGAGCAGGGGTGCCGGCACGGTAAAACGTGTAGGACTTGTTCGCGACAGGTTGCGACATCTGCTGGTTTTCCTTGAAATCCGGCGCGTTATCGACGTGTTCGAACGTGGCCCAGATGGCTTCGGGATGGCCGTCTACCACCCATGCGATATGAAAGCCGACCAGAGCGACCTTTACGGTCTCGAGCTTGCGCTGTGGGTCGATATCCACGGTGTTACCCGTTTTCGAGAGCAAGGCAATCTTTGCAGTGGTGGTATAGAAGCGGCTGACGTCTTCGTTCGGGCCGACGATTTTCCAGGCGGCTTTCAGCGAGATGGCGCCGGTCGGGAAGACCAGGTTGGCAGCGGCCTCTTTCATGCCTTCCCGCGTGTTCAGTCGGCGGTCGAGGACGAACTGGCGATAAACATCGTTGATGAGCATGTTGGTATAGACGGCTCGGCCATTCTGGTCCACCAGAATGCCGAGCGAATCGGCCTGCTGCACGCCGTCGAGCACGTGTTCAGTTGGATTCTTGACCTTGGAATCGATTGAAGCGTCCGAAAACATGCTCTGGAACCGCGGTGTGCCGTTTTGTAGGGCGTCGGTGAGCCATAGGAACGCTTGCCACGAGAATTGATGGAACGCGCAGTTCGAGTTGAATGTGCTTCGGTGCGCGTCGTCCGGCTTTGGAACGCCGGTCGACGCGAACCAAGTGTCGGAGGCCTCGCAGTCTTGCGCCGACGCGGGCTGGCCGAGACACGCGCAGCATCCGGCGACAGCGATGGCAACCCAGATTCTTGGATTCATCATTCGTCTTCTCCGCTCAGTGGATGCAGCAGACGGCGGATGAGATGCGCGACGCCGCCGTCGACAAGTGAGTCGATTCAGCATAGGCGTCGTCGGCGAAGAGGGTACCTATCGCCGTTGACGGGTGGGCATCGATGGATTTATGGGATAGCGGATGGGATCGGCCGCGCGATCGGCAGACGCTTAGCGAAACGCGTTCACATCGATCCCATGCCGGGCAATCTTGTCATAGAGCGTTTTACGCGGCAGATCGAGCAGCTCCGCTGCTCGCAGCACCTGTCCGTCGGCGCTTCGCAATGCCTCCTCGATGCATGCGCGTTCGGCGCGCGCCATCCGAGCTTCGAGCGAACCTGCATCGTGCGCCGGTTGCGGCAAGCCATCGTCGAGTCCGAGCGAGAAGCGCTCGGCGATGTTCTTGAGCTCCCGGACATTGCCGGGCCAATCGTAGGCTTGCCAGCGCGCCATATCGGAGGCTGTCCATGCCGGCTCGGCGCGTCCATAACGTGCGCAGGCACCGCGGACGAAATGCGCAAAGAGCTCGGGGATATCGTCGCGCCGTTCCCGCAGCGGTGGAAGATCGATCGTCGCCACGTTGAGGCGGTAATAGAGATCGGCGCGAAACGTCTGGCGTTCGACCAGCTGCTTGAGGTCGTCCTTGACGGCCGCGATGACGCGCACATCGACGGACATTGCCGTGTTGCTGCCAAGACGCTCGACGCTGCGTTCCTGCAAGACACGCAGCAGCTTGGCCTGCAATGCCAGCGAAAGGCTTTCGAGCTCGTCTAGAAACAGTGTGCCGCCGTGTGCGTGCTCGAACTTGCCGATCCGCTTTTGCTGCGCGCCCGTGAATGCCCCGGCTTCATGGCCGAAGATTTCGCTTTCGAAGAGCGCCTCGGGTAGTGCGGCGCAATTGAGCGCGACGAAGGGGCCGCTGCGGCGGCTGGACGCGTGCAGCGCTCTCGCGAGCACCTCCTTGCCGGTTCCCGTTTCGCCCCGAATCAGCACATCGGCCGGTGTGGGGCCGATGGCATCGATCATCGCCTGGACATTACGCATGGCCGGCGAGCGGCCCAGCAGAAGCTGCTCGCCGCGCAGTTGCGCCCGCAAGTGGCGGTTGTCCACGACAAGCCGACGATGCTCGAGCGCGCGGCGCACCGACTCGACGAGACGGTCCGACTGAAACGGCTTCTCGATGAAATCGTAGGCGCCGGCGCGCATGGCGGTCACCGCCATCGCGATGTCGCCGTGGCCGGTGATGAGGATGATCGGGATATCCGCGTCCTTCGCACGCGCTTTGACGCTAGCCAGAAGCGTGAGTCCGTCGATACCGGGAAGACGGATATCGCTGACGATCGCTGCGGGCACCGCGTGGGACAGCGCCGCGAAGGCGCTTTCCGCGTCTTCGAATTCGCGCACGGCAATGCCGGCGAGCGAGAGCGCTTGCGAGCATCCCAGCCGTACGGCGGGATCGTCCTCCACGACATACACGGGGTGGTCGCTCTGAAAATCGACTGAATTCAATTGATGGACTCTGATTGAACGGTTGCGCGTTGCAGTTCGACGACGAACACCGCACCCGAGCGTCGGCCGGGCTCGGCTTCGACGTTGGCCGCGGTGAGGCTGCCGCCGAATTCGTCGACGATGGCCTGCGAAATTGCCAGTCCCAGCCCGAGCCCCTTGCCCGGCTGCTTCGTCGTATAAAACGGTTCGAACAGCCTGGACAACGCTTCGGGCGCGATGCCGGGCCCGCTGTCGCGGAAACTCACCCGCACGGTGCGAGCCGTCATCTCGGCTTCGATGACGACTTCCTTTCGATCTTCGCTCATGGCGCACGCGTCGATTGCATTGGTGAGCAGGTTGACGAACACCTGCTCCGCGCGAATCGCGCTAGCCAATGCGATGGCTTCGTCGGGAATGTGCGCCACGCGGATCGTCACGTCGTTTGCTTTGCGGTGCGCCTGCACGAGCGCGAGCGATTGCTTGATCGTCTCGCCGATCGATACCGGTTCGCGCTCCACGGCATCGTTGCGTGCGAATGCCTTGACGTGCGCCACGATTTTTCCCATCCGCGCGGCGAGATCGTCGATGAGCTCGAGATTGCGCGCCAGCTCGCGAATACGTTGAAGCTCGATGAGACGGACAGCGTTGTTCGAAAGCGTCATCAGGGCCGTCAACGGCTGGTTCAGTTCATGCGTGATACCCGCTGCCATTTGCCCCAATGCGGCGAGCTTACCGGCCTGGATCGCCGCATCGCGCGTATCGCGCAGTATCCGCCGCGCGTCATCGAGCGCTTCCACCTTCCGGGCGAGATCGCTGTTGGCCTGCGTCAGCTCGGCCGTACGCTCCGCGATGCGCGCTTCGAGATCGCGATGTGCCGCCTGTAATGCAAGGCGGGCTCGCACGCGTTCGCGCTCGCGGGTGTGTCGCAGCCACAGCGCCGCGGCCAACGCGAAGGCGAGCGCGCTGGCCGTGGCGGCACCTATGGCCGCCAGCGCGGCCGTCTGGCGATCTTCGGCGGGGGCCGTGAGAATGGCGATGCGCCAGCCGAGCGAGCCCGTCGGCCGATAATGCACGCGGTATCGATGTCGCGTATCGTCCGGGAGCGGCTCGAGTGCAGCGTCCCCGTACTGCCGCGTCGCACGCAAACGTGCCCGAGCTTCGGCCGAAAGCGGGGCGAGCGCACGATAACGCCATTGGGGTACCGAACCGAGAAACACGACGTTGTCGCGATCCGCGAGCACGACGATATCGCCGCTGTTGGCCAGTGCGTCCTCATAGCTTGCGAGCGGCGCCTTGATCGTCACTACGCCGACGGGCGGTGCATTCGGATGCTCGGGATCTCGTATCGGCACCGACAGAAAGTAGCCGGCTTCCCCCGTGGTGTTGCCGACACCGTAAAAGCGGCCGACGCCGTGTGCGATGGCGTCGCTGAAGTACGGCCGGTAAGCGTAGTTCCTGCCGACGAAACTGCCGGGCTCGTTCCAATTGCTCGCGGCAAGCGTATCGCCGCGAGTATCCATCACATAGGCTGCGGCGAGCTGTGCGTTTATCTGTACCGCTTTCAGATAGCTATTGGCCGCCGCTTGCTCCGCGGCATCGCCCGGATTGCGCAACAACCGCGACAGCACCGGGGCCAACGCGGCAATACGCGGCAGCGACTCGTAGCGCGCAAGCTGCGCTTCGAGCGATAACGCGTAAAACGAGGCGCGCTGCGCCACCTCTGCGGCACGGACGCGTTCATAGTGGCGCAGGGCCCCCACGTAGGCGAACCAGGCCATCAGCGCGCAGCATGCCAGAACGCCGGCACCGATCGCGACATACCGTAGCCGCAGCGCGGAACGCAGCTTCATCGCGTGCGTCCCGCCGCGCAGCCGGCAACGCCGGGATCAGTCCTCGATCCGCGAATGCCGTTTCGAATCGCGCGAGAAGATATAGACGAGCAGGGAACAGAAGATCGCCCCCGTGACGTACCAATAGAACATTTCCTCATGTCCGGCCTGCTTGAGCCACAATGCAATGTATTCGGCGGTACCGCCGAAAATCGATACGGTAACAGCATATGGAAGGCCCACACCCAAAGCACGCACTTCGGCCGGGAAAAGCTCGGCCTTCACCACTGCGTTGATCGAGGTGTAGCCCGAGACGATGACGAGTGCCGCCACGATCAGGAAAAAGGCGGTCCACGCGCTGTGAGTATGACTGATGGCCGTCATGATCGGCACGGTAAACAGTGTGCCGAAAATGCCGAAGGCAATGAGGATCGGGCGCCGGCCAATGCGGTCCGAAATGGCGCCGACGAGCGGCTGCAGCGCGGCGAAAAGCACAAGCGACGCACCCGAAACGAGCGTTGCGTCGAGCTTGCTCATGCCGACGGTGTTCGCGAGAAACTTCTGCATGTAGATCGAGTAGGTGTAGAACGCGACCGTACCGCCCATCGTGAGCCCCACGACGGTCAGCACCGCACGCGGATGCCTGGCCAACTCGGCCAGCGAGCCACGCTCTTTGCGCGCCTTACGGGCTTTTTCGAATTCGCCCGTTTCTTCCATCGTTGCGCGCAAACGCATGCCGACGAGCGCGCACGCCGCACCGACAAAAAACGGGATGCGCCAGCCCCACGACTCGAGTTGCTGCGTCGTCAGCAGGAATTGCTGCATGACGATCAAAAGCACGATCGCCACGAGTTGACCCATGATCAAGGTCACGTACTGGAAGCTCGAGTAAAAGCCGCGATGCTTTGCGGTGGCGACCTCGCTCAGATAGGTGGCCGACGTGCCATATTCGCCGCCGATGCTGAGACCCTGCAGCAGGCGCGCGAGCACGAGCAGTGCCGGAGCGGCCGCACCGATGGTTTGATAACTCGGGCACAGCGCGATGATGAGCGAACCGAGGCACATCATGACCACCGAGATGAGCAGCGCCGAGCGGCGCCCGTGCCGGTCGGCATAAATGCCCATCAACCAGCCGCCGATGGGGCGGGCAAGAAAGCCGACGGCAAAGACCGCTGCCGTATTGAGCAGTTGGGCGGTGCTGTTGCCGGCCGGAAAAAACGACTTCGCGAAATAGAGCGCGAACGCGGAATACACGTACCAGTCGTACCATTCGATGAGGTTGCCGACCGAGCCGGAAAAGATCGAGCGCAGGCGCCAGCGCGTGTCTTTCGAGGTGGAAACCGGCAATTCGCCGGTACTGGCGACGCGCGCGGGCGCGGCCACGTTTGAAGGAACAGGATTCATCGTGTCTCCGGAATGTTGTCAACCATTCGCTCGGGAAGGAGCGACGGCGCTTGCCAACGCAATGGGTATGCCAATTCCGGCTACACGCCGATCGTGTTGCAAACCGTTGTTTTTAAAAGAAAAGCAGACGGGACCTGCTAGCTGCGGCGGGCGCCCTGTGCGACGCGTCGGAATTCACCCTCCCTCGTGTGCGGAATTCCGCATTGAAACGCGGCCGCCGGCGCCGGCTTGACGACGAAGCGATTCGCGCGGCGAGGGCAACGGTTTGGTATAGTGCGTCGTCTTCACGCATGCGCTCGGACGGAATAGATGTTTTCAGCTGCTGTTTTCGATATGGATGGATTGCTCATCGATTCCGAGCGCACGATCATGAATACCTGGATTGCCGTCGCGCGGGAGTTGGGCATCACGCTGCTGCCGAGCGACTATGTTCGGATCATTGGGCGATCGTTGCGCGAGTGTCACGTGATGCTGGCCGAGATGCTGGGCAGCGAGGCTGTTTTCAGCGAGGCGCGCGCTCGCGTGCGCGCGCAATTGACGGAGTCGCAAGCAGGGCCGTTGTTTCCGTTGAAATCGGGCGCCGGCGACTTGCTCGCCTCGCTCGCCCGCGCAGGCATTCCCTGTGCCGTGGCCTCTTCCTCCGGGCGGGAGGAGATCGAAGTGCGCCTGAGGCGCGTCGGCGTGCTGCCGTTCTTTCGCGCGATAGCGGGTGGCGACGAAGTTGCCCGCGGCAAGCCCGATCCCGCGGTTTATCGGCTCGCGGCCGAGCGCCTGGGTGCCCCGGCCGCTCATTGTCTTGCGTTCGAGGACAGCGAGAACGGCATCCGAGCGGCCGTCGATGCTGGCATGGCAGTCGTCGCCGTGCCGGATCTCAAAGCGCCAACCGATGAAATCGCCGCGCTGAGTCTGCATGTGCTCGTCCAGCTCGACGACGCGCTCGCGCACGTGCCCACCTGGTTCGGGTCGCAAGCCAGCGTCGCTGCTTAGGCGCGTTTCGGATGTTCGCCGATACCGATGATCGAGACGCCGCTATTTGCCTGGCGTTCGCGAAGCGCCTGTTCTCCAATGATTCCGATATGGTTGCCGGACACGTCGACCCACTCGCGCGACGTGGAGTCTCGGGCGATTGACAACGCGCCCAGGGTGCCGAACTCGTTGCGACTGACATCGATGCGCCGAAGCGTGTCGCTCTCGAAGATCGTCGCTATCCCTTCGTAGCCAATGCGATTGTTCCCCAGCATGGCCGACGTCAGCGCGGGCAGCGAGGCGAGAGGTTTCACGTCGGCATCGTCGAGACCGCAGCCGCACGCCGTCAGCGATGTCAAAGTGCCAAGTTGCGCAAGCGTCGGCGCGGCCTTCCATTGTCCGATCGGGTGTCCGCTCACATCGAGCGTAGTGAGCCGCAACGACGACAAACCTTCGAGGTCGGCGTGCCTGAGCCCGCGGCATTCGGAGAGATCGAGCGCGCCGACCCATTCCGGCAGGTATCGCAACTCGCCGGGTCCAAAATAGCCTTCGAGTTTCAGCGGCAGTGCCTCCGTGCCGTCGTACCGCTCGCCGAGCCGCTTGAGCGCGGCGCCGTCGCGTATCACGAGGGGCGCTGCTGACGATGACGTGTCTGGCGCGCGTACGCCGTCCGCGTTCTTTGCATGCGCAAAGCGCGTGGTAACCATCGCACCCGGCGTTTCACCATCGATGCGGGGCGCGCCACTGTCACGGCCAGCGGAAAGTCTGCTCGGCGCATCGCCATGGCGGCCCAACGCGCGGACAGTAGGGGGCGATACCGCGGCCGGCGTTTCGCCATGCGCCGTGCTTGTCTCATGGCGCGGAGGAAAGTTGCTTCCGTCGATCGATATTGGCATCTGGTTTTTGGGCGAGGTGGCTCGAATGGGCCAATGGTAGGATGGTTCGCGGCCCCGGTTCGTGCACGTGCGAAGCGGCAAAGCGTTGCGCGCAGCGACGGCGTGTTCGACGTAACGCGGCGCGGGCATCGCGCCCTCGTGCCCTCGTGCCCGACTCCCGGAGCGGCTCATGGGAGGCTTTGGGGTACGATGGAACTCCATGACTCCGCGGGACTTCTGCGCACAATGAAATTCGTCTTCCGGCTGATGACCGTCGCTTCTGTCGGCGTTGCAGTGCTGCTGGCCGGCTGCGATCAACAGGACAGCGAACATGCCATGCAAAAATTCAAGGCTTTTCTCAACGCAATCAAGCCCGATGCGCTATTGCTGAGAGGGCTGACGCCGGGCGTTACGACCGAGGCGCAGATTCGCGACCAAATGGGCCAACCCGAAACCGAGCGCACCTTCACCGACGGTTCGAAGCGGCTCGAATATCCGCGCGGCCCGCAGGGCGTGACGACGTATATGGTGGACATCGACCCGCAAGGCAAGCTACGTGCCGTCACGCAGGTGCTGAGTGCGGAAAACTTCGCGAAGGTCCGGCAAGGCATGACCGAGGACGAGGTGCGTCGATTGCTCGGCAAGCCCGGCGAGGTCGCCGTTTATCGGCTCAAGCCCGAGACGGTCTGGAGCTGGAAATGGAATGAAGGGCCGCCCGCGGGCGAGGCCTACTTCAACGTCCATTTCAACGCCGAAGGCGTCGTTTATACGACTTCGCGTTCGGACATCATTCGCGGGCATTAGGAAACGCGAAGCGGGCAAGACATCGCCGCCATCGGTCAGCGCGGTTCCAATTGCAGATAAACGCGTTGCACGTTTTGGGGGTGCGCGACCGAATACAGCTTCCAATGACGAAAGTTCGGCGTTTGCACTTGCGTCCGTGCATCCGTCAGCCCAACGCCTGCGCCATAGGCCTCATGTACGCCACGATCGAGCTCTCTCAAATATTGTCCGACCGAATCGATCCGGTCAGGTTTCACGACCGGACCGAAACCCGGTACGACCTCGTTGACATCGAGCGCATGAATCCGGTCGAGGGCTGCCAGCCACCCAGGAATGGATTCGTTGCGCAACTCGGGAATGCGGCCCACGCTCACGAGCGCGCCGGCGAACAAGACCCCGGTCTGCGCATCGCGAACCGCGAGGTCCCCAGGTGTTGCGGCCGTACCGAAATACAGCAGCTCCAGTTGCCGATCGCCCGCGTCGATGCGCGTGGTCGCCTCGACTGTGCGGTCCGGAACAGTCACGCGCGAACCGCTCATTTCCTCCTCGCCCAGCGTGCGGCGCAGGTTCGCCAGACAAATGGAGCAACGGGCGGCGATCAGCTCGGCGGTACGGCGATGCGCAAGGATGGGCACACCCGCGTCGCGAAAAGCCGCCGCGCCGAATACGAACTCCGGCGCTTGATGCGTAATGACGACGAGTTCGATCGGCAGCGGTGTGACCCTGCGAATCGCTTCGATCATGGCACGGCCGTAGCGATAGGACGCGCCTGTATCGATGACGACCACGCCCCGCTTGCCGACAACGAATCCGTTGTTTGCGACGATTCCGTGATTGCGCGGCGCGACGACGTCCCCGCTACCCAACATGGCATAAACGCCCGGCGCGATTTGCACGGGGCGGGGGATGTCGCGCTCGTTCGCGACTTCTGGCTCGCGATCGACGGCGGCCGCCGCCCCGGACGCCGCACTGATTTGTGCGGTGGGTGTTGCGGCCGCGACGGGTAGCGCCATGATGCAGACGCTCGTCAGCCATACCATCGCAACGCTCACGCGCAGCGCGCGCGCGGCGGTTTTCCCGAGCAACCCGACCCGCGCGCGGCGTGTGCGCGATAGCGGCGTTTCCCCCATCGTCACATCCGCGCGGGCGCCGGCTCGGCGCTCGCGTTCTTGGCCGGCACCGGCATGGTGGCTTCGAACACGTGCTCCTGTGAATCGCGGACCGTCGCTTTCAACTCGCCGGGCGTGCGCGACAGGAAGTAGAAGCGGAAATTCGGATTCTCGCTGATCGAGAAGTTGACGTTTGCGGTCATCACCGGTTTGCCCCCGTAGGAGACCTCGATCTTGCGGACGAAATACGCCGATGCGTATTGCCGAGTGATCTGGTTCATCGCCATGCCGGTGCGGTTCGGATGGCTGATCATCAACTGCGCAAGCTGCGGTTGGCCCGCGGCGGCACTCCCTTGCGCGCGCAGACGCATCTTTCCGATGTTTGCGAGCGCCGCTTCGTCATCCTTACCGACGGGAGCCGAGCAGCCTCCCGATGCCTTGATGAAGCGGATCGCGCTGTAGAGGTGGCCGTCGTTGGTCTCGGCAATCGCGCGCATGAACGTGTAGTCCTCCACGCGTACGCGCGTTTCGATACTCGCGCGCCCCGATTCGGGCGTGAATTCGAACCAGCCCGCGTAGGGCTCGGGGTTCTGATCGATGAACAGGTAGATCCGCCGAATGTAGCGCGCCGGCGTTTGAGGAAACTGCGCCGTGATCGAGATGGGCACGATCGCGGCGTCCGCCGCGCGGGCGGGTGCATCGAGCTTGATGACCGCCTCCCCGTGCGGATCGATCTGGCGGTCTTTGAAGGTGCCGTCGCGGAAATCGACCCAACTGGCTACCTTGTTGGGGTCGTCATCGGCCGACGGTGTCGCGCCCCGGGCACCGGGCGCTGCGACGAGCGAGCCTATCGCGCCCACGGCGAACGCCGCGGCCGCAATTGCCCGACGAATAGATTCGGTCTTCATGTGTCGCCTCCACAGCTAGGCAGCTAGGGCTCCCACTCGAGCTCAGCATACGCCGTCGTGACGTTGCGGCGTTGATAGACATCGAACAACTTCCATTGCGGGCGTTCGTTCGCACCGATCGTGTCGATGGCCTGCCGCATCGTCCGGCCCGCGCGAATGGCCGCGCGCACGTCGTTGGCGAGTCGCTCGAGATAGCCGCGCTCGGCGTCGAGCGCCTGGGGCCAGGGCGCGTCGAGCGGACCGTGGCCCGGCACCGCGCGCCGGACTCCCGGCAACGCGCGGATTGCGGCGAGATCGTCGAGCCAACCCGCTACACTGCCGTCCACCACCGGCAGGCAGCCCGCGAAGAGTAGATCGGCGAGCCACAGCGTCCCACTGCTTTTATCGTAGACGGTCAGATCGCTGTTCGTATGTGCTGTTTTCCAGGTTTGCAGCGTCAGCACCCGGGAACCCAGGTCCAGATCGAGCGTGCCGTGAACGAGCAGCGTCGGCGGGATCACCCGGCTGCCCGCGGCAACGCTGCCGAGTTCGCGCGTCAGCACGTGCAGATAGCTTTGCGAATGCGAGAGCTCGGCTTCCGGGAGCTTGTCGCTGCCGACGAACTGCGGGTGATCGTCGAGGAATGCGGCGTTTCCGAAGATGTGGTCGGGATGCATATGTGTGTTGATCACATAGCAAACCGGCAGCGGCGTGGCGCGGCGGATGGCCGCCCGCAGTGCGCGCCCTTCGGCCAGTGTGCCGCCCGTGTCGATCACTGCGACGCAACGCGTGCCGATGACGAAGCCGATATTGGCAATATCGCCGCCGTTTCGAGGCGTGGCCACGTCGTCATGTCCGCGGTGCGCGTAGAGTCCCGGCGCCAGCTCTTTCACGCTGAGCGGCGCGGCCGGTGAGGGCGCCGCGGCGTATCCCGGCGAGAACGTCACGACCCATGCGAGCGCGGCGCCGATTGCCTGGGCAAGCGCGCCGCTCGAAAGACGCCAATGTCGCGAAAGACGCATGGCTTCGTGAGGACTCCTAAGGACGCGCGAGGAGCGCCGCCCCCAGCTCAGGGCGCCGGGTTGGGCTGCGCCTCGTAAAGCGCATCGATTTCGGCGAACGCCGCCTCGGGCAGCGTCACGTCGATACTCGCAATATTCTCGCGCAATTGGTCGAGCGAAGTTGCGCCAATCAGGTTGCTCGTCACGAACGGCCGGGAATTCACGAATGCCAGCGCGAATTGCGCGGGCGAGAGACCGTAGCGTCGGGCCAGCGCAACATAAGCGCTCGTCGCCTGGATTGCTTGCGGCTTACTGTACCGCTGGAAACGCTCGTAAAGCGTGATGCGCGCTCCGGCCGGCCGCGCCCCGCGTTCGTATTTTCCCGATAACCAACCGAATGCGAGGGGCGAATAAGCGAGCAAACCGATCCGTTCGCGATGGCTGAACTCGGACAGTCCGGTTTCGAATGTCCGGTTCAATAAGCTGTAAGGATTTTGAATGCTGACGATGCGCGGCAAACCGAGGCGTTCGGCGGCGCGCAGGAACTGCGAGACCCCCCACGGAGTCTCGTTCGATACGCCGATGTGACGGATCTTGCCCGCTTTCACGAATTCGGCGAGTACGCTCAGCGTTTCCTCGATCGGCACCGTGTATTCGTCGTCGATCCATGGATAGGTTGGCCTTCCGAACGTCATGGTGCTGCGATCCGGCCAGTGCAACTGGTATAGGTCGATATAGTCCGTATGTAGACGTTCGAGGCTGCCGTTCAGTGCCTCGGTGAGATTCGCCCGATCGAACTGGTTCTGTTCGCCGCGAATGTGACGCGGGTTGTGCGGCTGACGCGCCGGGCCCGCGATTTTCGTCGCGAGCACGATCTTCTCGCGTGCGCTGGGGTGCTTCGCCAGCCAAGAGCCGATATAGCGTTCGGTCGAACCCTGCGTATCGGCTTTAGGCGGGACTGGGTACATCTCCGCGGTATCGATCAGATTGACGCCTTGATCGAGTGCGTAGTCGATCTGCGCGTGTGCTTCGCTTTCCGTGTTCTGCTCGCCCCAAGTCATCGTGCCGAGGCCAATTGCGCTGACTTTGACGTCCGAGTCGCCGAGTTTGCGGTATTCCATCGATCCGATCCATTCGTTGTCGAATAAAGACGCGAAACTACCATGACGGCGTTGATCGTGCAGGCGATGAGTCCCGAGCACCGTAGCCAAGACCTTGCGTCTATGAGGGATAGTCCGCGTCGGCTACGGCAATCTCGCTATGATCTGCACGAATTGCCGATGTCCCCCACCTCTCACGCGAGAACGCACATAAGTGCGCATTCCATGCAACAGCGCTTAACACCGGGCACCGCCTTGCTGCTTACCGTGCCGCCTTTTCTATGGGCGGGCAATGCCGTCGTCGGCCGGATGGTCGGTGGGCTCGTACCGCCGCTTACGCTCAACTTTTTGCGGTGGCTCGTAGCCTTTGTCTTTCTCGCGCCGTTCGCGGGCCGTGTGCTGCACCCATCGAGCGGATTGTGGGCGCACTGGCGCCGGTTTGCGCTGCTCGGCCTGTTTGGCGTCGGTTGTTATAACGCGTTGCAATACCTTGCACTGAAGACTTCAACGCCGTTGAACGTGACGCTGATGGCCGCGAGCATTCCCATCTGGATGCTCTGTGTGGGACGGCTTTTCTTCGGGCAGCAAATTACCGGGCGGCAATGGGTTGGCACCGCGCTCTCGATTGCCGGCGTTTTGCTGGTGCTGTGCCGCGGGCATTGGACCGCGCTGGCCCAGTTTCATCTCGTGGCGGGCGATCTCTATATGCTCGTGGCGGCGTTCGGCTGGGCGCTATACAGCTGGCTGCTCATGCGTACACGCGAGCCCGCTCGATGGCGCAACGACTGGTCGGCGTTTCTGGTGGCGCAGATCGCGTTCGGTTTGCTTTGGTCCGGGGTTTTTTCAGCCGGCGAATGGGCGTTGACCGGTGCGCATATCGTCTGGGGCTGGCCCTTGGTTACGGCGCTGCTCTATGTCGGCCTGGGACCGGCCATCCTCGCCTATTGTTGCTGGGGACTCGGCGTTCAGCGTGTCGGACCGAATATTGCCGGGTTTTTCGCCAATCTCGCGCCGCTTTTTGCTGCGCTGATGTCCGCGGCGTTTCTTGGCGAATGGCCGCAGCTCTATCACGGTGAAGCCTTCGCGTTGATCGTCGGCGGAATCGTCGTGGCCTCGCGGCGCTGAAGGCCACCGTTCGTCAGGTCCCGGCGACGAGAATCGATTCGCCGCTCGACGGTCGCAAGCCATCGGTTCGATCGGCAAAGTATCGATCGATGAGATCGGCTGTCGACACATGCCGCGCTTGCCTGAAGCCGGCTTCAAGCGCGAGTTTCAGCATTTCATCGGGAGCGAAAAAGCTCAGGAACGGCGTCCCGGCTGCGCGCGCCCGTTCGTAAACCGCCTGATGCTGCGCGCGCTCCGGGACATCGATCAGCTCCAGCGGCTCCAGAAATGTCATGGCGAGCGTTGAGCCGGATGCGAGCGTTGCGATCTGACGCAGCGTGGCCGCCACGGCCTCGCGCGTCAGATACATCGAGACGCCGGTCGACGCGACCATGGCCGGGCGGGCTGTATCGAAGCCGCCCGCGACCAGCTTTTCCCACCACGAATCGCCCGCTTCGAAATCGACGGGTACGAATTTCAGCCCGTCTGGAATAGCCAGACCCATCTCGCCCAGACGTTGCTGCTTCCATGCTTGCGGGCCCGGTTGGTCCACCTCGTAGAGGCGCATCCGCTCGACAAGCTCGGGCCGGCGTTGCGCGAACGTATCGATGCCGGCGCCGAGGATGACATATTGCGTTACGCCGCATGCGAGCGCCTCGGCGAGTTCGTCTTCGACGAAGCGGGCGCGCGCGACGATCGATGCGCGATAGCCGCTTGTGCCTTCCGGATGCATATCGGGTCGCGCGCGCCAGTCCTCGTCGGGCGCGGCGATCTGCAGACCGATCGTGTCTTCCAGCACGTGCGGCGGGGCATCGACCTCGGTGTGCAGGGCTCGCCAAAGCGCAACGCGCACCGCCGTGCTGTCGGGGGTGGCGGATGGTTTGTCAGGCATGGCTCATTTCCCTATTGAATTCGAGAGTGAGTGAGCGTGGGTAGCGATCCACGGTGTGCCGACGAGTTTATCCGCTCGGCGCACGGGAGGGCTTCGAACTCGGCATCCCGCCCGGGTCGAGCGCATCCGCCTGGGCGGAATACCCGAAAAGACATCGAAATGGGCCATTCCTGAATTGATTGATGCGTTGCACCAATCGATTCGGATCGTCGCTTGTCACTTCGTTGTGCGCGTAACGGCAGGTGCGGTCATTCCGTGACAATGCGCCTCGCGCGCAACCGTGCGCATGGCCCAACGCTTTTCTTAAAAGGTGAACGAGTGAACGACATGACCACGAGGGGTGCCGGGGCAGGACGAGACGCGCTTGCGGGCCGGCCTTTGGAACCGGCGCAGAGCAGAAGTCAGCCGCCAGAGGGCGGGCTCGATTATCTCCAAGGCGCAGCGTTGCGCCGGCGTGTGGCGTCGGGGCAATTGAGAGGGTTGCCTTCCATTGGGCCGCGTGCGGTGTCTCGGCCGAACCTGGAATTGAACGCAGCTATCAGCCATGCCGAAAGTGCGATCGGGCGGGCCGCGAAGATTTTCGATATGCTCAGCGATCCCTATGTGACCCGCAAGCCGTTTCTCGATGCATCCGAATCGTGGGTGCCGAGGCAGTTGGAGAACATGAAGCGGTTCGACTTTGTGACCCAGCACGGCGCGGAATACGTCAACCAGGCCGGCAAGTCCCGCACGGATCACATTCATACGGCCGGCGTCGCGTTGTCGGGCGATGCGGTGCGCGCCCTCAGCGCTGCGCGCACGCACTTCATCGGCGTCCCACGCGTAACGATACTCGGCACGAACGAGAATCCGCGCGAGCACGAAGAGCGGTTCGCCCGCTACGCTGACGCGGATGTATTCGTGCTGCCGGAAGGCGGTCCGCATGCGGCGCAACAGTTCCTCGAGGTTGTGCGGCAGTTGCGGGCTGGTATGGCGGATGAACAGTCGGCCGACAGGTTGCCCAAGGAATTGGTCGTCACCAACTACGGATTCTATCGTCCCCTGTTGCTAGGACTCTTTGGCTTGCCGCCGGGCGACGCTGCGCCAGGCAACGCACCGGTGCGCGAGTACTATCGGCAAGCGCTCGAAAAAATCGTCGGCACCACGCACGACGGCTCGCCCCGAGCGAGAGTCGTATTTGCCGACTCGCTGAAGCAGGTACCGGTATCGCGCGCGCCAGGTGACGCGACGAAAGCGAAAAATGCGCAGCCCGGCACCCTCCCGTCGGCAGAGTCGGCAGGTGAAAAAATCATCGTCAGTCACCCTTTCTTTGGCAGCGCTCAGCAGCACAAGCTCGCTCATTGGGAAGGAGCGTTCGGCAAAGAGGTTACTCAGTTGCTTTCTCTGATCCAGACGGATCTTCCATTGGGCGAGCCTAGTGAGCGCTACCACGCCTACGAGGCCAATTCCGGCGGCCGGTCTCCCGCGCTCGACGGACGATCCGGTAAGGCGGAGTCGTTCTACCGGACGATCTATCATGCCTTGACGGGCGAACATCCGACCGTGACGCGCGAGGAGTTCCTCGCGCGCCTGAAGGGGCTTGGCATCGATGCCGATCGCGGCGACAAGCTGACTTTCATCACAGACGATCGCGGCATCGAGTGCCCGGACTGGCATCTGATCGGGCCATACTTCCCGGCGCACATGTTGGAGAAGTTCTTCGAGGAAGTAGACGACAAGGTAGGCGGCCACGATCCCAAACTGCAATCGATGCCGGGCGCGGAAACGACATGGTTCTTCAACAAGTTCGGCGGTGTCCACGCGGCACTCGAACTGATCGACGAGGCGTATGACGCGTACGAAAAGGCCAACCCGGGCGTCCGGCTCAAGCGTCGCATTCGCAGCGTATGCGCGGCGACACTCGTACAAGTCGAGCTGGGTCGCGATGCGCAAAGCGCTCGCGAGGCGAAGCCTGTCGTGCGCAATTTCTCGGGCAGTACCACGTACGCGCTAAGGAGGCCCCCTGAGCATGTGGATCAAAACGATTCGTTCTCGTGGTGCGTGCCCGAAGACGAAGTCGGCATCGACAATCGATCTGTCGAGGAGCGCATCGAACTTGGTATTGACGGCCGATACGTGGAGGATCTGCCCTGGATGAAAGTGAAGGCGGCGATGGTGGCCTCCGGCGTGCAGTTTGTCGATACGGGAGACAGGCCGCTCGTTCACGACTACAGAATTCATACGTTCGGAGACGAAAAAGCGACCATCTTCGGTCAGCAATTGCAACGAACGATGCGCGCCGAGGCAAAGTCGTTGCTGTTGCAAACACCAGCGTTGATCAAATCGTCCGAGCCACCGGAATTGGCGTCTTCAGCCGCTTTGTCCGCTGCGCAGGCGTTTTTCGATCCTCATGAAATCGAGTGGCGGATGTACGGAAACGATGCACTCGTTCTCGCACACACAACCGATGACGTGCTCGATCTTTCGAAAGCTGCGTACGCATACTTTTCGGCTCATGTTGCAAAACACGAGCATCCCGATCGCAAGCGTATGCTCGTGCTACTCAATGGCGGCGATCCCAAGCTCGAGATTCTGCGACGCCAGTCCCGGGTAGTCTACGGAAACGGCCTGGCCGAGAAACCGAGCTTGTTGTCGAGTGTGTACACCGATGGCGCGCATGCTCTGGCGCGTGTCCGGAAGCACTGGGAAGAATACCGGCGTGTGCCCGCGTCACGGATCGACCCGTTCGATCTGTTCGACCCTGAGGCCGAGCTCATGGAGGGGAGGGTGGAGCGCCCACCGCTGGGGGCCTTTTTCAGTTCGGCCAAGTCGGTCAACGACGAACTACTCCGCGGCTCCGAGGCCATCGGGCGTTTCATGGCGGAAAACGGTTTCGACATGGGCTACGGTGCAGGCTCGAAGGCGATGATGCTCCACGCCGCAAAGACCTTTGTGGATACGGTGCGATCCCGCGACGCGGACCAGCGCCTGTTGGGCGTGAGTACACCGATGGTCATCAAGCTCGAAAACGAGGACGGTCGGTTGCCGTCATGGCTCCATATCGGGCATATCGCTTCCGACATCGTGATGCGAATGAAGCAAATCGTGACGCCGGCGGATTTCGGTTTCGTCGATAAAGGCGGTGACGGCACGCTTCAGGAACTGGCATTCGTGGCCGCGGTGAACGCTGCGGTGCAAAAGGCGGAAGAGACGGGTGTCGAGATCGGCGCAGCTGATCCGCTGATGCGCAAACGGACATTTGTGCTACTCAACGCCCCCATGTCACGCGGCCAGAAGCTTTACGATCCATTCATCGAATTCTATGCACCGTCCGACGCGCGGCCTCACGAGCGGTACGAAGCTGGACGCGAAGTTTTGCGCGGCCTGGGCATCCACGAAGTCACGAGCAGGGCGGGCGAGGGCCTCGAGGAGGATGTCGCGGACATATTGGGGCTTTGATCCGCGACGCCGATAGGAGACAATGACGCCTCCTACGCGGCCAGTGCTGGTGCCGACGACGCCCGCGGATTCCCGTGTGCGTACTGGCTTCGACCCGAAGCCAGGTATCGCCGCAAGCCTTGCTGCGCAAGCTGTTTCCCGCGCCACGACATGATAAATAAATCGACAGCCTCACACTTCGGCGACCTTCCGCTTGCGCCCGCCACGCTCGCCAATCTTGCCCAACTCGGCTATGTCGACATGACGCCGATCCAAGCCGCGAGCCTGCCGATTGCGCTCGCGGGACAAGACCTGATCGCGCAAGCGAAGACGGGAAGCGGCAAGACCGCGGCGTTTGCGCTCGCGCTGCTCGCGCGGCTCGATGTGCGCCGCTCGGGGGTCCAAGCGATGGTGCTATGTCCGACTCGCGAGCTGGCCGACCAGGTCACGCGGGAAATCCGGCGTCTTGCGCGAGCCGAGGAGAACATCAAGGTGCTGACGTTGAGCGGAGGCACACCGATGCGTCCGCAAACGACAAGCCTCGAACATGGCGCGCATATCGTCGTCGGCACACCGGGGCGCATCATCGATCATCTCGAGCGAGGCAGTCTGACGCTCGATACGCTGAATACGCTCGTACTCGACGAAGCAGACCGCATGCTCGACATGGGTTTCTTCGACGATATCGCGACGGTGGCGCGTCAATGTCCGGCGCAGCGCCAGACGCTGCTGTTTTCGGCGACGTACCCGGAAGGCATCGGCAAGCTGAGCCAGCAGTTCCTGCGCGACCCGAAAAAAGTGGTGCTCGAAGAGCGTCACGATGACAGCAAGATTCGCCAGCGCTTTTACGAAGTGACCGAGGATCAGCGGCTGCATGCGGTCGGCATGCTGTTGAACCACTTCCGACCTGTGAGCACGCTTGCGTTTTGCAACACGAAGCAACAATGCCGGGATCTGCTCGACGTGCTGCGTGCACAGGGTTTTCATGCACTGGCGTTGCACGGCGAACTCGAGCAGCGCGAACGCGATCAGGTGCTGATCCAGTTCGCGAATCGTAGCTGCTCGGTGCTCGTCGCCACCGACGTCGCCGCGCGTGGTCTCGACATCGCGGATCTCGAAGCGGTCATCAATGTCGACGTGACACCCGATCCGGAAGTCCACGTGCATCGAATCGGCCGCACGGGCCGGGCGGACAAGGACGGCTGGGCGCTGAGTCTCGCGAGCATGGACGAGATGGGGCGCGTCGGGAACATAGAACAGGCGCAAATGCGCGAAGTGGAATGGCACCCGCTTGCGGAGCTGACACCCGCAAGCACCGCGCCGTTGTTACCGCCGATGGAAACGCTGCAAATCCTCGGTGGCCGCAAGGAGAAGATTCGGCCCGGCGACGTGCTGGGTGCGCTCACGGGCGAAGCGGGTTTTCGCGCCGAGCAGATCGGCAAGATCAATGTGACCGAATTTTCGACATACGTGGCGATCGAACGCGGCGTTGCGCGCGATGCGTTGCACAAGCTCGGCGCGGGCAAGGTGAAGGGGAAGAAGGTGAAGGTCCGTTTGATGGACGAATAGCCTGCCCAACGCGGTGGTGACGCGTTCTCAGGGCACGCGCAGTGACGTCGCTGCTTCCGGATCAAAGCGCTTCGGCATCCGGCACCGTCAACACGAGATCCGTCTCGGCTACCGCGACACAGGGCAACACGAGGCCTTCAGCCTTTTCCTCCTTCGTCAGTCCCGGCCATTCGATGCGGTAGCTGACTCGGCCGCTCGCCAAGCGGCACATACACGTGCGACATGTCCCGTTGCGGCACGACCTCGGCAGTATGAGTCGGGCGGCCGTAGCCGCCTCCAAAAGCGTCAAGTGCGCCGGCGCGTCGAATTCCCGACCGAGCGGTTCGATGCGGACCAACGGGTAGCGGGCAATGTCGGACATGAGTGGTTTGGGCGCGAGCGGCGGAGCGCCGGCAGATGAGTTTTGCAGCGCAGCATACCTGACGAGCGACGCAAGACGACGCAAGGCGGTGCGAGAGAGGCCCCGCTCGCGAAAACTTGCTTGTCGCCGCAAAACGCCTAAAGTACATCCAACGGTCGGAATTCTGTCATTTTCCGCCGTGTAGCCCGCGCTGTCTTCAAGAAGGCAGCAATCCCCGCACGGCGCGGTTCGGTGCTTTCGTCATGGCAAAGGCGAATCCCATGCAGATCAGTTTTCCGAACGAAATTCCCGAATACTCGGCACGCGAGTTGACGCTGGCGTTCCCAGCGCTGGTCGACGGGGAGCGTGTGCAATGCGAGATCACGGCGGAGGCGCTGGAAGACCATTTCGGCGCAGCCTCCCCGCGGCTGGAGGACATGGTCGGCGCCTTCGACGCGCATCGTGCGCGCATCGAAGCGGCAGCCCGCCGGTTGCTCTACGAGACGCGCGCCCAATGCGCGGTCCTGAGAAGCGGTTACGTACGCTTTTACGAAGCGAACGCCCGCGCCTGAAGCGCGGGGGGCGGACGATTCAGCGAATGCGCGCGGCTTGGCGCCGCGCGCATTGTCATTCCGAGCCGAGATAGAAGAATCGGAACAGAAAGACTGCCGCGATGATCCATACGATGGCTTTCACCTGGCGAGCGCGCCCCGTGAACAGCTTCAGTCCGGCATAGGAAATGAATCCGAATGCCACGCCATTGGCGATGGAATAAGTGAACGGCATCAGAAGCGCGGTCAACGCGGCCGGAACGACCTCGGTCGCATCGTCCCAGGGCAGCTCGACGAGCTCGCGCAGCATCAGGCACGAGACGTAGAGCAGCGCCGGCGCCGTTGCGTAGCCCGGCACCACGCCGGCCAGCGGCGCAATGAAAAGGCAGGCAAGAAAGAGCACGGCGACGGTGATCGCCGTGACGCCCGTCCGGCCGCCGGCTTGCACGCCCGATGCGCTTTCGATATAGGCGGTGGTGGACGAGGTGCCGAGCACCGAGCCGGCGACGATGGCGGTGCTGTCGGCCAGCAGCGCCTTATTGAGCCGATCCATCTTGCCCTCGACGAGCAAGCCCGCCCGATTGGCAACGCCCATCAGCGTCCCGGTGGCATCGAACAACTCCACGAGGAAGAAGACGAGAATGACGTTGATGACGCCAGTCGACAGCGCACCGGCGATATCGAGGTGAAAGAGTGTCGCGTCGATCGAGGGCGGCGGAGAAACGACGCCGTGAAACTGATTGCCGGCGAAGAAGAATGACAGCACCGTCACGGCGAGGATGCCGATGAGAATGGCACCGCGCACGCGCAGGAAGTCCAGCGTGACGATCAGGAAAAAGCCGATCGTCGCGAGGATGACGGGCGGCTTGTGCAGATCGCCGAGCGTTACGAGTGTGGCGGCATTGCCGACCACGATGCCGGCCGTTTTCAGCGAAATGATGGCAAGGAACAGCCCGATGCCGCCTGTAATGGCAGCACGGATCGAGTGCGGAATGCCGTCCACGATCATTTCGCGCACACGCAAGAGCGTGACGACGAGAAAAAGGCAACCGGAGATGAAAACGGCTCCCAGCGCGGCTTGCCAGGTAAAGCCCATGCCTTTCACGACGGTATAGGCGAAATAGGCGTTGAGGCCCATGCCCGGCGCGCAGGCGATCGGGTAGTTCGCATAAAGACCCATGATGAGCGTGGCCAGCGCCGCGACGAGGCAGGTTGCGACGAACACCGACTCCTTCGGCATGCCGGCATCGCCCAGAATGGCCGGATTGACGAAGATGATGTAAGCCATCGTCAGAAACGTGGTGAGTCCGGCAAGCAATTCGGTGCGCAGATTCGTGCCGGCTTCCTCGAAGCCGAAATACCGTTTTGCCGATTCCAGCAAGGGGAAGGCTTTCACTTGTTCCATGGACGGTGTGTCTCCTGATGCGGTGCGGTCCGACGTCGAATGCGGTGGGTCCCACTGTACACAGCCGATATACCGATGCCAGCTGTCAGGCGTAATAGCGACTATTTGAGCCGCGCCATCGCTCGCGCATCGAACATGCCCCGAAAATCAGGCGGCGCGCGCCTTAGCGGCGGCTCAGCAGGCTCTCCAGGACATCGATCGGGAGCGGGAAAACGATAGTGGAGTTTTTGTCGGCAGCGATTGTAGTGAGTGTTTGCAGATATCGCAATTGCATGGCCTGCGGCTGCCGAGCGAGCGTCTGCGCGGCTTGCAACAGTTTTTCCGACGCTTGCAGTTCGCCGTCCGCATGGATCACCTTCGCGCGGCGTTCGCGTTCCGCTTCGGCCTGGCGCGCGATGGCGCGAATCATCGTTTCGTTGATATCGACATGCTTGATTTCGACGTTCGAGACCTTGATTCCCCATGCGTCGGTCTGGGTATCGAGCGTCTTTTGAATATCGGCGTTCAATTGCTCTCGTTCCGCCAGCAGTTCGTCGAGCTCGTGCTTGCCGAGAACGGCTCGCAGCGTCGTCTGCGCAAGCTGGCTCGTCGCTTCGAAAAAGCGCGCGACCTGAATGACCGCCTTTTCGGGATCGACGACCCGGAAATACACGACCGCATTGACTTTGACGGACACGTTGTCGCGAGTGATGACGTCTTGCGGCGGCACGTCGAAGACGATGGTGCGCAAATCCATACGTACGGCTTGCTGGATCACAGGGGCGATCAGCACGAGCCCGGGGCCTTTGACTTTCCAGAACCGGCCCAGCGTGAACACTACTCCCCGTTCGTATTCGCGAAACACACGGATCGACGAGGCAACGAGAACGATGGCGAAGAGAATGAGCAGACTGCTGAAGCCGAAGGTAAATCCGATCATTACGATTCTCCTGTGGGGACGACGATCAACACGAGCCCGTCGCGGCGCGTGACGCGCACGCGCGTGCCGGCGGGCAGGGCGGCCTGTGCGCGTACGCGCCAGCGCTCGCCATGTACGCGCGCCCATCCTGTCATTCCTTCGCTCTCGGGCGATCCGCTCAGCGCCGGCGACAGACCGTCGTCGATCACCTCGCCGACGCTGCCGATCATTGCCTCGGCTCCCGTTACGACGGGCCGGCGTCTCGCCTTGAGCGCGAACCGGGACATGAGGAAGACGAACGCGATGCCTGCCGTGAGGAGCGCGGCGATGACCGGCAACGGGATTCCGTAACCGGGGACGTCGGTATCGATCAGCATGAGCGCACCGGCCGCGAACGCGACGATGCCGCCGAAGCCGAGCGCGCCGAAGGTCGGCAGGAATGCTTCCGCGATCAGGAAGGCGATGCCGAGAAATACGAGCGCCAGGCCGGTGTAGTTGATCGGCAGAAGTTGCAGCGCAAAGAGTCCGATGAGCAGGGAAATTGCGCCTGCCACGCCGGGCAATACGAACCCTGGATTCGCGAATTCGAAGAAAAGACCGTACACCCCGATGGTCAGCAAGATCAGCGCAACGTTCGGATCGGTGATGACGGCAAGCAAGCGGCTGCGCCAGTCGGGCTCGAGGACGACGAGGTTGGCATGCGAGGTGTCGAGGCGGTGAGCGCCGGTCGAGGTCTGCACCGTACGACCGTTTGACTTGGCAAGCAGGTCTTGCAGGTCGTTCGCGATGAAATCGACGACATGCTGTGTTGCGGCGTCGCCCGCAGGCAGGCTTGCCGCATAGCGGACCGCATGTTCGGCCCATTCGGCGTTGCGCCCGCGCATTTGCGCGAGGCCGCGGATATAGGCCACGGCGTCTGCCATGCGCTTCCGAGCTTCTGTCGATCGCGTATCGGACGGCAACGGTGTAGAGGCGGCGGAGGCGGCTTCGGTATTCGCGTCGTTGGGACGGTCGCGTGGCGCTGCGGCGGGCGTGGGCGGCGATGCGGGGCTCCCGCCGACACCTAGTTCGATCGGCGTAGCGGCGCCAAGGTTTGTGCCGGGGGCCATTGCCGCTATATGGCTCGCATAGACGATATAGGTTCCCGCGCTCGCGGCGCGTGCGCCGCTCGGGGCGACGTACGCGGCGACCGGCACCGGCGACGCCAGGATCGCCTTGATGATTTGCCGCATCGACGTATCGAGCCCACCGGGGGTATCCATCTCCAGGACGAAGAGTTCGGCCCGGTCATGGGCCGCTCGGGCAAGGCCTCGCATGATGAAATCCGCACTGGCCGGCCCAATGGCACCCGCGACCGTCGCGACGACGACTTCGTTCGCGCTGGCTTGCGCACCGGCGAGCGCGCAAGCGAGGCACACCGAAAGGAAGGCGACTACCCTGCCGAACGGTATCGGAATGGATCGCGCCCGGCGCCTAGGCGCGCAGGCAAACGGCGGGCAGTGACGCTGCGGGAACAGGCGGGTTTCCATTTTTTTCATCCGGCGCCCTCCGAGACGCCGCCGCCGGCGGCGAAAGGCCGCGCTGATGGCTAAAGCTTAGGATGAATCGGCACGCAGCGGTAAGGGGGAATCGGTAGATACGTATCGAAGAAAACGTAGCGCCCGAGGAGCGACACGTCGATCGATACGGCTGACGCTCTGGGAGAGAGGGGCGGAGGGAAGGCGGGGAAGCGCCGCTCGGCCGGCGCTTCCTCCTTGTTCTAACAGAGGCGATGCGAGCGCTATCGCTTGTCCGTCACCCGCTCCCATCCGTGCCGGACGGCGGCCTTGAAGCGTTCCCAGGCGCTTTCCGGATAGCGTGTTTCCCAATGCTCGCGTGCATGGGGTTCCACTTGAGACCAATCCCGTCCGCGATTTCGTTCGTCCTGCGCGACCGACACGCCGTGGACATATGCGCGGCGATAGTCATCGTAGGGCGCGTCCGCATTCGCATAACGGCTGTCATAGTCACGCCGGAATTCTTCATCGTATGCACTATCGTCGCTGAACGCCGTATCCATGCCCGGGTCGCCGGCGTATCCGGTACCGGGGGTGTATTGCGGCGCGGATGCCTTCACCGCCTCGTCGCGCCGTCGATCGGAATCCAATGGATTGTCTTCTGACTCGCGAGCCGTGCCAGCAGACTGCGACTCTCTCTCGAAGACGTCCGAAGCGTCGCCTGGAACGCCCGAGGAAAGCCCCGGTTGCGCGGCGGATTCATCGGTGCGAAGGAGCGTGCCGTCATCCGTGCGCGTCGACGCTTGCTGCATGCGGCTGCTCGGATTTGGAGCCGATGCGGAAAACGGTGCGGATGTGGCACGAGGCGTCGGCGTCCCGTCGGCGGCGGGCATATCGCGGACGGAGGCCGAGCTTGCTTCGCTCGTATTCGGCGATTGATGCTGTTGCTGCCCGAGTGAATGCTGCGGTGCAGATGTCAGTGGCGGCTCTTCTCGGCTGCTCATCGTGCGCTCTTCATCCTGTGCGCGCCGGGACTGTTCGTCCAAGCGATCGCGCCACGCTTTGGCACGTTCTGCGATGTCGTTCGCACCGGTTCGGCGCATGACGTCGCACGCGAGATCGGTTTGCACTTCCGGTACATCGACGCTGACGACCGCACCGCCGCGCCGGATGACTTCGCGATAATCTTCCGTCTCGGGTGGATACTCGCCGGGCTTGAACAGCCTGGAGAACAATTGTTCGAGTTGATCGAAGACGGGCTTTTCGCGGCGCACCTCTGTGCCCCCGGGAGCATAGACGCGCGGGCCGCCCGTGGACGACGTGCCAACCGACGCCGCGTAAATCGAAATGTCGGCCTGCGATAGACCGGCTTCAGTCAGCGCACGCTGTGCCGCGCACGCATCGGCATAGCCGTCATAAACGCCTACGACGGTTTGTCTCATGATTGCCTCCTCCCGGTTGGCTACGGCCTATCGGCATCCGGATGGTGGGATAACCGCAACGGACGTGCCTATATCGGTCAGAGGAAAATCGCTTTTTTAGCGAGCCGTTCGCGCTCGCAAAGGTATGATCGTGCTTTAAATCAGCTCGATCCGGCATGCTCGCGCTCAAACTGACGCTTGTTCCGTTCTTCTTGGCTATCGTTTCAATGTCGGGCAGGTGGTGGGGGCCATCGATTGCTGGATGGTTAGCCGGCTTACCCGTAGTCGCCGGGCCGATATTGTTCATCCTTGTGCTCACGCGTGGCCCTGTCTTCGGCGCGCATGCTGCTACGCTTTCCCTCTCCGCGATCCTCGCATCGGAAGCATTCAATTTCGCCTATGCGTGGAGCTGTCGCTCCCATTCGTGGCCGATAGCGTTAGCTGCCGGCCTGCTTGCGTGGTTCATCTCTGCGTGCGGGTTGTCGATGCTGCCGGCATCGCCTGGCTGGGCCGTCACCGCAGCCCTCGCTGCTGTGGGCTTCGGCCAGTTCTTCATGCCGCGCAGTTCGTCCAGCGCCGCAGGCGCATCGCTTGGGCGCTCCGACTTGATCGGCCGGATGGTTGCAGGCGCGGTCCTCACGCTGCTGGTTACCTCCTTGTCTGGTCGGCTGGGCGCCGCATGGAGCGGTTTGCTCGCGGTCTTTCCGCTGCTCGGAATCGTCTTGTCGGTCTCATCGCACCGCGCGTATGGACCAGACTTTGTGATTTCGCTGCTGCGAGGCATGGTGCTCGGCAGATTCTCGTTTGCGGCTTTTTGCTTGCTGCTTGCGTTCTCGTTGCCTCATCAGCATCCGGCTGTCGCGTTCCTGGAGGCGTCACTGTTGGCCATGATCGTGCAGTGGGGTACCAGGCGACTGGCAACCATGCCGCGAGCAAAGAATTCGGCAACGAACGTCGTTGCTACCGATTGAGTTCGAGCGAGGTTCCGAGCGATCGCTGTCCTTAGAAGATCGACCGCTTGCTCAGGGTGGTCAACCATTCCAGGGACAACGTGCCGGCAAGTGAATTGCCATTGGCATCGAGCCCGGGCGACCACACGCACACCGCCATTTCGCCAGGCAGCACAGCGACGATGCCACCGCCGACGCCGCTTTTCGCCGGCAGCCCGACGCGATAAACGAAGTCGCCCGCTGCGTCGTAGGTGCCGCAGGTCAACATCAGTGCGGACAGACGCTTGGTCGAGCTTTCGTCGAGAATGCGTTCGCCCGACACGGGGGCGACGCCCCCGTTGGCGAGAAACAGCGCCGCCTTGGCGAGCTCGACGCAATTCATCTCGATCGCGCACTGGCGGCAATATGCGTCGATGACCACTTCAGGCGGCATCTGCAGGTTGTCGAAGCTTGCGATGAAGTGCGCCATCGCGCGGTTGCGTTCGGCGTGCGCCAGTTCGGAGTGGGCGACGCGCAGGTCGTAGTCGATGTCCGTGGCGCCTGTCAGCCGCCGCATGAATTGCACGAGTGCAGTCTCCGCGCCGACGAAGCGGCGGCAGAGGATGTCCGTGACGACGAGTGCGCCGGCGTTGATGAACGGGTTGCGCGGTTTGCCGCGTTCGGTCTCGAGTTGCACGAGCGAATTGAATGCCGTACCCGACGGCTCTCGGCCGACGCGCTCCCATAGTGCGTCGCCCAGCAACTGGAACGCGAGCGTGCAGGCGAATAGCTTCGAGATGCTCTGAATGGAAAAGCGTACGCTGGCGTCGCCGATGCTGAAGACGTTCCCGCCAACGGTCACTATAGCCATGCCGAAGCGTTCAGCGGGCACTCTGGCGAGTTCGGGAATGTAATTGGCAACACGCCCGGCGGTGCGCCAAGGTTCGATGTCGCGATGAATCTGCTCGAGAATCGATTGATAGTTCTGCTCGGTCATTGACGGCGCATCTGAAGGCAGCAGTGAGTGCGGCCGCGATGATACCGCAGCAGGTTTGGCGCGCGTGCGGCCTCCACTGGAGGCGGTCGTGGCGGCCGCGCGCGGGCGCTGAAAAAATGTTGGGTTCACGGGCTTGTCATGCGAGTCTGCTTGGCCTACTATTCGCATCCTCTTTGAGAGGCGCAGGATTGCAGCGTGCCGCGGTCGACGGGTTTTAAGCGAAGCGAGAAAAAACCAGTTGACGATGTACGAGAAGGGCTGCATAATCTCGCTTCTCTGCTGCTTAAGCAGCAACGCAAGACGGTGAGCCGGGTGGTGATGACGGC
>NZ_JBMRBK010000052.1:0-12215 GCF_057351765.1 Trinickia sp.
CGGCGTGCATCAAACCATGCCGATATCCGCCGCGATGCGCGAGTCGATCGTCTCGCGCACGAGCCACGACACGCTCGCGCGGCAAGCACGCGCCGAGGGTATCGCGACTCTGCGCCGCGCCGCGCTCGACCGTGTACGGGATGGCGTCACCTCGCTCGCCGAAGCTATCGCATCGACGGAGGCGCAATGAAGCAGGCGCACAGCGACAGCGGCGAAGGGCAAGCCGCGCCCGCATTCGCGGAGCGGCGCTTCGCCTGGCGTGGCATGAAACTCGATGGCACGCAGTGCCGCGGCAAGGTCATTGCACCGCACTTGGCTGCGGCTCGCGCCGCACTCAGGGAACGCGGCATCCTGGCCGGTTCGCTCGAGGTGCGCGGACCTGCGCCGCCGCCGCGGGCCACCGCGCGCGAGATCACCGCATTTACACGCCATCTGGCCGGTCTCCTCGGCGCGGGCGTGCCGCTCGCGCAGGCGCTCCAGTTGATCGCGCACACCCCGGCGCGCGGCGGCGTGGCGCGCATTGCCGCCACCCTCGCGCACCAGCTCGCCAACGGTCAAGGTTTTGCCGCCGGCCTCGGCGCGTTTGCCCAACACTTCGATCCGTTTTATCGGCAGCTCGCCGCTGTCGGCGAGGCCTCAGGCACCCTGGCCCATGTTCTTGCGCGGCTCGCGCAAGAGCGCGAACGCATGGCCGCACAACGTGCCAGGATGCGCGCGGCGCTCGTTTATCCCGCCGCCGTGCTGGTGCTCGCCGTAGCGATTGCGGCCGCGCTCCTGGTGTGGGTCGTCCCGGCGTTTCAGCTCGCCTTCGAGAGCTTCGGTGCGCCATTGCCACCGCTCACCCGCGCCGTCGTCGCGTTGTCCGACGCCACGGTCCATCGCGGCCCGGCCTGCCTCGCAGTCACCGGCGCACTGCATCTGATGGCAACACGCGTGCTTCGCCGCTCTTCGGCCGCTCGCATCGCTCTCGGGCGGTTCGCGCTTGCCGTTCCTTTCGTCGGGCGGATCTCTCGCTTGGTGGCAGCGGCGCGCTGGTGCCGGGCGCTCGGCACGCTGCTGGGGGCGGGCACGCCGCTCGCCGACGCGCTGGCGTCGTTGGCGCATGCGACGGGCCATGCGATATTCGACGCGGCCAGCGCGGATATCGCCGCGCGGCTCGATCGCGGAGAACGGCTCGCGGCGGCGATGCGGGCCGCCGCGTGTTTTCCGCCCGCGCTCGTACAGCCGGTGGCGATCGCGGAGGAGTCGGGCTCGCTCGATACGATGCTGCTCGACGTCGCGGCGCTAGCCGAACGCGAGGTCGAGGAGGCCGCCGGCCTGATGGCGAGCCTCGCGGAGCCGGCGGTCGTCATCGTATTGGGGGTGCTCGTTGGGGTGCTTGTCGTCGCGCTCTACCTTCCCGTGATCGAGCTTGGCAACGTGGTGTAGCATCCAGCCCAACCGGACTTGTCAACGGAGCGACTTCACCCGTGTACGCGCACCCCCTGGCCGAACCGTTTTCGCAAGCCTCGATGCACTTCGGCGCGGCATTCGGCGCACTATCGGCCGCGTGGCAACTCGCGTTCGCGGCAGTGTTCGGGCTGGTGATCGGCAGCTTTCTCAATGTCGTCATCCATCGATTGCCCATCATGCTCGAACGCGCGTGGCGCGCGGAGGTAAACGAGGCAAGCGAGGACGGCGATCGAGCGGCCGTCGACGATGGGATGCCCGAGCGCTATAACCTATGGTTGCCACACAGCGGCTGCCCGCAATGCGGCCACGCGCTGCGCGCCTGGGAAAACATTCCGGTGCTGAGCTACCTGCTGCTGCGCGGACGCTGCTCAGCCTGCCGGGCACCGATCGGTCTTCGCTATCCGCTCGTCGAACTCGCGAGCGCCGCGTTCGCCGCGCTATCGCTCGTCACGTTCGGCCCCACCGGCACGGCGCTCGCCGCATTCGTTCTCTGTGCGACACTGCTCGCGACGAGCGCAATCGATATCGATACACGCCTGCTTCCCGATTCGCTCACGCAGCCGCTGTTGTGGGCGGGGCTGATCGTCAATTTCGGCGATACCTTCGCGAGCCTGCGGACCGCCGTCGCGGGCGCGATCGCCGGCTATGTGTTCCTCTGGTGCATTTACTGGTTGTTCCGACTCGTGCGCGGCATCGAAGGCATGGGTTACGGCGACTTCAAGCTGCTGGCCGCGCTCGGTGCGTGGCTCGGTTGGACGGCCTTGCCGCAGATCGTTTTGATCTCGGCGGTGACTGGAGCCATCGTCGGGCTCGTCGCCACCGGGTTCGGCCGCATGCGCTTCGAAGAACCGCTGCCGTTCGGACCATTCCTGGCCGCGGGCGGCGTGGTGACGCTCTTTCTCGGTACGCCGCTTTTTCATGTCTTCGGAGGTTGAATCATGTACCTCGTCGGAATGACCGGCGGCATCGGCAGCGGCAAGACGTTCGTCGCCGATCTGTTCGAGGCGCGGGGGGTGGCCATCGTCGATACGGACCGCATTGCGCACCGCATTACGGCACCGCACGGCGCCGCCATGCCGCTCATCGCGCGCGAGTTTGGCGAGGCGTTCGTTGCCGCCGACGGCTCGCTCGATCGCGCTCGAATGCGTGCGCTCGTATTCGCCGACGATACGGCGCGTGCTCGCCTCGAAGCTCTCACGCATCCCTTGATCCGGGCTGAGACCGAACGGGAAATCAAGGCGGCACGCGCGGCCTATGTGATCGTGGTCGTGCCGCTTCTCGTCGAATCCGGGGTGTGGCGCTCCCGCGTCGACCGCGTGCTCGTCGTCGACTGCACCGTCGAAACGCAAGTTGCCCGCGTGATGCGGCGTAGCGGATTCTCGCGCGAGCAGGTTCTTGCGATCGTGCAACGTCAGGCCCCGCGCGAGGCCCGGCTCGCTGCCGCCGACGATGTCCTGGTCAACGAAAACATCGGCGCGGAGCGCCTGAATGAGGAAATCGGCCACCTCCACGCCCACTACCTGTCGCTCGCGGCGGGCGCCGGGTCCTCGAATTGAGCGGAGCAAACGGCACGTCCGTCGAAACAACGCCGACACGCGCGTGTCGAACAATCCGCGGATGCGGCGAAAAAGGTACGCGTCGTATCCCATTGAGCGATTGCGGGGGGGCATTTGCAGCATTAGAATGTCCTGCAATCCCTATTCTTGACGCCTGAGGCGAGCGCGCTTGATTCTTTACGAGTATCCGTTCAACGAGCGAATTCGCACGCTGCTGCGTCTCGAAGACCTATTCGAGCGCTTCACGTTTTTTCTCAATCAAGACGACGCGAGAGAACATCACGTCGCATTGACCACGCTGTTCGAAATTGCAGAGGTCACCGGCCGGGCAGATCTGAAGTCGGATCTGATGAAGGAACTCGAGCGCCAGCGTCAGACCCTGGCACCGTTCCGGGGTAACCCTGGTATCGAACAAAACGCGCTCGAAGTCGTGCTGGGCGAAATCGAGCAAACGCTCAACGGCCTCGCGCAGATGCAGGGGAAGACCGGCCAACACCTCACGGACAACGAGTGGCTAGCCAGCATTCGCAGCCGGGCGATCATTCCCGGCGGAACTTGCAAGTTCGATCTGCCGTCGTACTTCGCATGGCAACAGACACATCCTGACCAGCGCCGTCAGGACATCGCCAAATGGATCATGCCGTTATTGCCGCTGCGCGACGCGGCCGCAATTGTATTGCGGCTCGCCCGCGAATCGGGGCAGGCTTCGAAGGTCATGGCGATGCAAGGCAGCTATCAGCAGATGCTGTCGGGCCGCACTTATCAATTGATGCAGGTGCGCGTTGCGCCGGATTTGCGCGTCATACCGGAAGCAAGCGCCAACAAGTACATGCTGTGGGTGCGTTTCACGGTACAGGACGGCGATATGCGCCCCCGCGCTGTCGATGTCGACGTGCCGTTCCAACTGACGCTCTGCAGCTTGTAGCCCTCGCGCGTGCCGCGCCGCAAGGGCCGCCGCGCATCATGACCATTGTTCCAAACGTATGATCGCTGTCGTCAAATGTCCGACCTGTGGCAAGGCTGTCCGCTGGGTCCCCGAAAACCGCTTCCGGCCCTTCTGCTCTGAGCGCTGCAAGCAGATCGATCTTGGCGCCTGGGCGACCGAGAAATACCGAATCGAGGGCGGTGAACCCCCGCCGTCCGCCGACGATTCGCCCGGCGAAGACATCAAGAACTGATTCGACGCCCGGTGAAGCGCCCTTTCAAGCTGCGCTGTCTGCCGCGAGCAGTTCCAACACAGGAATGGCGGCGGGCAGCAGTGGGTCCACGTTCACAGGCAGGCTCTGCCAACTGAACGCCTGCCCTTCGCGGCCATGCGGCTCGCCGGTCCAGTCCGTCACCTTGCAAAAATAAAGGCGCACGTACGCGTGCGGATAGTCGTGTTCCAACGTATGCCAAAGATGGCATGCGGTGACGACGATACCAAGCTCCTCGTGCAACTCGCGCGCCAGCGCCGCTTCGACCGTCTCGCCGGCCTCCAGCTTGCCTCCCGGAAACTCCCAATAGCCCTCGTAAGGCTTACCGGCCGGACGCTGAGCCAGCAGATAGCGGCCGTCGGGCTGCACGAGCACACCCACCGCCACTTCCGTCACCGGCCGCTGCGGCCGGGCATCTGTCGTTGCGGGGGAAAATCCGCTTGCTTCGTTCATTGCCCGCCCCGCTTGCCCGACCAATCGCGTGCGAACTGCCAGGCGACACGCCCTGAGCGCGAGCCGCGCTCGAGCGCCCACACGAGCGCCTCGCCGCGCGCGTCGCCAACCGCCGTCTCGCTGCAGCCAAAATGGCGCAGCCAGTGGCCGACGATCGTCAGGTAATCGTCCTGCTTGAACGGGTAAAAACTGACCCATAGGCCGAACCGCTCGGACAACGAGATTTTTTCCTCGACGACCTCACCGGGATGGATTTCGCCATCCGGCATGTGCTTGTAGGTCTCGTTGTCGCTCATGTACTCGGGCAGCAAATGCCGGCGGTTAGACGTCGCGTAGATGAGCACGTTGTCCGATTGCGCCGAGATGGAGCCGTCCAGCGCAACTTTGAGTGCCTTGTAGCCCGACTCCCCTTCCTCGAACGAGAGATCGTCGCAAAACACGATAAAGCGTTCCGGCCGCTGCGCGATCAGGTCCGTGATATCGCCGAGATCGTGCAGGTCGTCCTTGTCGACTTCGATGAGGCGCAGCCCCCGATCCGCATAGGCATTCAGACACGCCTTGATCAGCGAGGACTTGCCTGTCCCACGCGCGCCCGTCAACAGCACGTTGTTCGCGGGAAGCTGGTTCACGAACTGGCGCGTGTTCTGTTCGATGAGCGCTTTCTGACGATCGATGTTTTGCAAGTCATCGAGCGAAATGGCGGAGACGGCCTTGATCGGCTGCAAATAGCCGCGCCCCTGGCGTTTGCGCCAACGAAACGCAACGGCGGACGACCAGTCGACATCGGGCATCGCCGGCGGCAGCATCGTCTCGAGGCGCGTCAGCACGGCTTCGGCGCGGGTAAGAAAACGGTCGAGTTTGTCCATGGCAAAAGAGGCTTCCGGAGCGCTCGCCGCTGCGGCGGCGAGCTGCCCGATGTCACGAGCGGTAATCGGCGTTGATGCTCACGTACTCGTGCGACAGATCGCAGGTCCAGATGGTTGCACTGGCATTGCCGCGTCCGAGCACGACACGAATGACGATCTCGCTTTGCTTCATGACGCGCTGACCGTCCTCTTCGCGGTACTCGGGATGACGGCCTCCCGCCTGCGCGACATGAACATCGTCGAGATAGAGGTCGATCTTCGCGACATCGAGATCGCTGACTCCCGCGTAGCCAATCGCGGCGAGGATACGGCCGAGGTTCGGATCCGACGCATAAAACGCGGTTTTCACGAGCGGCGAGTGGCCGATCGCATAACCGATCTGCCGGCACTCGCTCACGCTCGCGCCGCCTTCCACACGGATCGTGATGAACTTCGTCGCCCCTTCGCCATCGCGCACGATCATCTGCGCCAGGCGTTCGGCTACGTCGGTAACGGCTTGGCGCAGCGCGGCATAAGCCGGAGTATCTGTCGATGCGATGGGCGGCAGGCTGGACTTGCCCGTGGCGACAAGGATGAATGAATCGTTCGTCGACGTATCGCCATCGACCGTGATGCAGTTGAACGACCGGTCCGCCACCTCCTTCACCAGCACGTCGAGCACGGACTGGGCAACGGCGGCGTCGCAAGCCAGGAAGCCGAGCATCGTCGCCATGTTCGGCTTGATCATGCCGGCACCCTTGCTGATACCGCTTAGCGTCACGGTGTGCCCGTCGATCGTCACTTGCCGCGATGCCGCCTTCGGCTGCGTGTCGGTGGTCATGATGGCCTGGGCGGCTTCGTACCAATGCGCGGCGCGAAGAGTGGAGAGCGCGGCGGGCAGCCCGGCTTTGAGGCGTTCGATGGGCAGCGGTTCGAGAATGACGCCCGTCGAAAATGGCAAGACCTGCTCGGCCTCAATGCCAGCGAGGCGCGCAAGCTCGGCACAGGTTTCACGAGCATGCGCGAGGCCGGACTCGCCGGTGCCCGCGTTTGCATTGCCCGTATTGACGACGAGTGCCCGGATGCCCCGGCTGCTTGCAAGGTGCTCGCGGCAAACGGTAACCGGTGCGGCGCAAAACCGATTCGAGGTAAATACGCCGGCCACGGTGGCCCCCTCGTCGACCGACATCACGAGGACGTCCTTGCGATTGGGCTTGCGAATGTTCGCCTCGGCCCAGCCTAGCGTCACGCCCGGAACCGGATGGAGTTGCGAAGGATCGATCGAAGGAAAGTTGACTGCCATCGTCTGGGAACCTGTCGGGAATGTAAAAACGGCGCGCATCGTGCGCGCCGTATCCGGTTTCAAGCAAGCCTGCCGTGGCACTGCTTGTATTTCTTGCCGCTGCCGCACGGGCATGGGTCGTTGCGCCCCACCTTCGGTATGCCGGCTTCGGCGCTTGCCGCGCCCGCACCGCCATGGCCGCCGCGACTCATCGCCTGATCGACCATCTGCGTCGCGGCGTCGACCGCCATCGCAGCGGGGGCCGCGGACGCCGCCTCGGCAAACTCCGCGTGGCGGAACTCGACGTTCTCCACGTGGCTGCCCTGCTCCTCGTACTGCTCGGCCGCTTCCTCCAGTTGCTCGGGCGACTGGATCCGCACGTTCATGACGATGCGGGTGACTTCGGTCTTGATGATGTTGAGCAGCGCTTCGAAGAGCTCGAACGCCTCGCGCTTGTATTCCTGCTTCGGGTTCTTCTGCGCATAGCCGCGCAGGTGAATGCCTTGGCGAAGATGATCGAGCGCGGCGAGATGCTCGCGCCACGAGCGATCGAGCGTTTGCAGCATGATCGAGCGCTCGAATGCGCTGAACGATTCCCGTCCGACGAGCGCGACCTTGGCTTCATAGCTTTCGTCGGCAGCCGACAGCACCGCGTCCAGAATGTCGTCGGCATCGAGCGACTGCGACTCGTTGATCATTTCCTGAACCGCGAGATCGAGCTGCCAATCGGTACGCAAGGCTTCCTCGAGTTCGGGCGCGTCCCATTGTTCTTCGATGCTGCCGGCGGGAATGAACTGGTGCACGACGTCGGTGACGACCGCATGGCGCATCGCGGTGATCGTCTCCGTGATGTCGTGCGCTTCGAGCAATTCATTGCGTTGCTGATAGATCACCTTGCGCTGATCGTTGGCAACGTCGTCGTATTCGAGCAATTGCTTGCGAATATCGAAGTTGCGCGCCTCGACCTTGCGCTGCGCCGATTCGATCGATCGCGTGACGATGCCGGCTTCGATCGCCTCGCCTTCGGGCATGCGCAGCCGGTCCATGATCGCGCGCACGCGATCGCCCGCGAAAATGCGCAACAGCGGGTCTTCGAGCGACAGATAAAAGCGCGACGAGCCCGGGTCCCCCTGGCGGCCCGCGCGGCCTCGCAGCTGGTTGTCGATACGGCGCGACTCGTGACGCTCGGTACCGATGATGTGCAAACCGCCCGCGGCCTTCACCTGATCGTGCAACGCCTGCCATTCGTCGTGCAAGGCCTGGATTCGGCTCGCCTTCTCCTCGGCCGGAATCAACTCGTCAGCCTCGATGAGCGAGGCCTGCTTCTCGGCATTGCCGCCCAGCACGATATCAGTTCCGCGGCCCGCCATGTTCGTGGCGATCGTGATGCGCCTCGGGCGCCCCGCTTCGGCGACGATGGCGGCTTCGCGCTCGTGCTGCTTGGCGTTGAGCACCTCGTGCGGCAAACCGGCCTTGGTCAGCAGATTCGAGAGCAACTCCGAGTTTTCGATCGATGTCGTGCCGACGAGCACCGGCTGGCCGCGCTCGTAGCATTCGCGAATGTCGCGAATGACCGCGTCGTAGCGCTCGCGCGCCGTCTTGTAGATCTGGTCCTGGAGGTCGTTTCGCTTCGGCGGTCGGTTCGTCGGAATGACGACCGTCTCGAGCCCGTAGATCTCGTTGAATTCGTACGCCTCCGTATCGGCCGTACCGGTCATGCCGGACAGCTTCACGTACATCCGGAAGTAGTTCTGGAACGTGATCGAAGCGAGCGTCTGGTTCTCGCTTTGAATCTTCACGTGTTCCTTCGCTTCCACCGCCTGATGCAGGCCGTCCGACCAGCGGCGTCCGGGCATGAGGCGGCCCGTGAATTCATCGACGATGATGACTTCGCCGTTTTGCACCACGTAGTGTTGATCGCGGAAAAACAGCGTATGCGCGCGCAATGCGGCATAGACGTGGTGCATCAACGTGATGTTCTGCGGCGCGTAGAGGCTCTCGCCCTCGCCGATCAAGCCCCACTCGGCCAACATCCGTTCGGCCTTCTCGTGCCCCGATTCGGTCAGGAAAACCTGGCGCCCTTTTTCGTCGAGCGTGTAGTCGCCCGGCTTTTCCACACCGGTGCCGTCCGCGCGCTCCTCGCCGATCTGGCGCTCGAGCAGCGGCGGCAGTGCGTTCATGCGAACGTAAAGATCGGTATGGTCTTCCGCCTGGCCCGAGATGATGAGCGGCGTGCGCGCCTCGTCGATCAGGATCGAGTCCACCTCGTCGACGATCGCGAAATTGAGCGAACGCTGCACGCGCGCGTCCGTCTCGTAGACCATGTTGTCACGCAGATAATCGAACCCGAATTCGTTGTTCGTGCCGTAGGTGATATCCGAAGCATAAGCGGCCTGCTTCGTGGCATGGTCCATCTGCGAAAGATTCACGCCGACGGAGAGGCCGAGGAAGTTGTACAGCTTGCCCATCCACTCGGCGTCGCGTTGTGCGAGATAGTCGTTCACCGTGACGACATGCACGCCGCGCCCCGACAGTGCGTTCAGGTAGGCCGCGAGCGTCGCGACGAGCGTCTTGCCCTCGCCCGTGCGCATTTCCGCGATCTTGCCGTAGTGCAGCACCATCCCGCCGATCAACTGGACATCGAAGTGCCGCATTTTCAGCACGCGGCGACTCGCCTCGCGGCACACCGCGAACGCCTCGGGCATCAGCTTGTCGAGCGACTCGCCGCTCGCCACGCGCTGGCGAAACTCCTCCGTTTTGGCGCGCAGTTGGTCGTCGGTCAACTGCTCGATCTGCGGCTCGAGCGCATTGATCACCGCGACGGTCTTTTGATACTGCTTGATCAGACGCTGGTTGCGGCTGCCAAAGATCTTTTGGAGAAAACCGGTGGTCATCGGGTCGGGTGTGCGCCGCGACTGGGCCGGTACCGCGCGCGTCGCGCGCCGCGCCTGCGGGAGGGCCCGCGGGCGTACCGGATCCGAGTGCCTCGGCGGCTTATTCCATGAGTGAATTCGAATCGCGCATTTTAGCACGCGAGCCTTAATCCACCGTGTCGCGCAAGTGCGCATCGGACCGCCGCGGCGGGCGGCCCGGGTACAATGAGTGCGTTCAGCCCCGTGTGCCGCAGTACACGTTCCCTCAGACTACGAATGAGCCGCTTTTCGTCCCGCTTTTCACCCTCGTCCAAGCCGCGAGCCGCGCCTGTCCCACGGCCTGTGGCCGAAGTGCTTGGGCGCACCGACGCATTCGCGGCTTTGCGCGCGGGCGTCGAGCAAACCGCGGCGCTCGAGCGTGCGCTGAGCGAGCTTTTGCCGGCCTATCTCGCGACGAGCATCGAGCCGGGCTTCGTGAGGGACGGCGCACTGACCTTGTTCGCCGCGCATAGCGCGCTGGCGGCCCGTCTGCGGCATCTCGAGCCGCGGCTCATCGCGGATTTGCAGCAGCGGGGATGGAATATCCGCACACTTGCCGTGAAAGTACGACCCCGGGCTGCAGCGGAACCCCCGAGACCCAAGACGGCGCGCATGACGCCCCAAGGGGCGCAAGCACTGCAAGCGCTGAGCGAGACATTGCCACCTTCCCCGCTCCAGGCGGCACTCGCGCGGATGGCCGCTCGCCATAGCAAAGCGCAGCCGGACGGTGCTCCGCAGGGGGCGGAAGCACCGGCGCCCATCGACACAAAAAAATAAGCGGCTCGAAAGCCGCTTATTTTTTCGTCCGCCCGGCGGGTCACGCCACGACGGCCAGGCGCTTCTCGTCAGGCAAATGCCGTCTGCGCGTCGTAACCGAAGCCGCGCGGCGCATGTTGCGCGTCTTCGAACGTGACGATCTCGTACGCGTCCTCGTGAGCGAGCAATTCACGCAACAGCATATTGTTCAAGCCGTGCCCCGATTTATACGCAGTGTAAGAAGCGAGCAGCGAATGCCCAACCACGTAGAGATCGCCGATGGCATCGAGCATTTTGTGCTTCACGAATTCATCGTCGTAGCGCAAGCCGTCGTTGTTGAGGATGCGGTATTCGTCGAGCACAATCGCGTTATCCATACTGCCGCCGCGAGCGAGGCCCAGTTCGCGCATCGTTTCCACTTCATGCGCAAAGCCGAACGTACGCGCACGCGCGATCTCGCGCACGTACGAAGTAGTCGCGAAATCGACTTCCAGCGCCTGACCCGTCTTGTCGACCGCGGGGTGCCGAAAATCGATCGTGAATTGCAACTTGAAGCCGAAATACGGCTCGAGGCGTGCGAACTTGTCGCCATCGCGCACCTCGACCGGCTTCGTCACCTTAATAAATTTCTTCGCCGCGTTCTGCTCGAGAATGCCGGCCGACTGCATCAGAAACACGAATGAAGCCGCACTGCCGTCCATGATCGGGATTTCTTCGGCCGTCACGTCGACATACAAATTATCGATACCGAGGCCCGCACAAGCCGACATCAAATGCTCCACCGTCGAAACGCGCGCACCGTCTTTTTGCAGTACCGACGCAAGACGCGTGTCGCCGATGGACATCGCGGACGCCGGAATGTCGACAGGCGTGGGAAGATCGACGCGTGAAAACACGATACCGGTGTTTTCGGCGGCCGGGCGGAGCGTCAATTCAACCTTGCGGCCCGAATGCAGGCCGATGCCAACGGTCTTGACAATCGATTTGATGGTGCGTTGCTTCAGCATAGTGGTTTGTCGATTGCTAAATTCAATCGAGCTTCTTATTTCATAGTAGGGATTATACTCCATCCCGGACAGGCTGACAGGGCGTGGAACGTTTCAGTCTGTTTCCCGGCGTTACCCGCTTAAACCGCTGTGCATGCAAAACGTGGGCCAACGCCCGAAATGGAGGCATTCCCGGACGTCGGCCCATTACTGCTTGTTACTCACCATCACAAACGCCGCGCTTGCGTTGTTGCTGCGACGCAACGCAACGATGCCGATGGCGCACGGCTACCCAGCGCCCTGAGCAGACGCCGATCCGGCACTCGTATCCCGGCGTCTTGACCACGCCGAAACGCGAATGCGGTTGCCGCACCGCGCAAAAACCGACCGCCACACGCCAGCGGTGACAACCGTCGACGTGCGCTGCCCGTTCAGCGCAGGCGTTACCAGCCGCAGTTGGCCTGCGAAACCGCGCATCTTGCCCGCGATGCGCCGGCGTCGCCCGAAAGACATGCGTCAGCGCGTAAAGCGCCCGCCGTCCCTCATCTGGCCGCTCGCTGCCACGTACGCCTGTCGCAGAGCGACTCGCAAACCCGCGTGCGCCGCACGGTGCCCATCCGTGCCGCGGCCACCGGCCCCGTGCGCGTCGATAACCGCTCGACACGTTTGGGCGATGCGCCGCGCACGACCGCTGCGAGCGCGCGCCCTAGGGGACGCGGCCGCCTTGCGCCGTTGCCGTTCAACATGCTCAGCCCTTCTCGTGCGCTTCATCGCGCC
>NZ_JBMRBK010000053.1:0-86975 GCF_057351765.1 Trinickia sp.
CGTTGCCGAGATTCGGCACGATGCCGCATGCCTTCACTTTTACGAGCACGTCGGTCGGGCGCGGCGCTGGAACCGGGATGTCCTCCACTACCATCGGCTCGCCTACGTTGTGCATGCGCGCCGCCCGCATCATCTTCGTCGCCATCGTTTGTCTCCTGTTTGTCAGTACGTGCACGATATGTATTTTTGTGCACAAATCAAATCATCGTTTACCTGAACATCACCGCAGCCCGTCGAGCCCTTGGATTTCCGAGGCCCGTAATCCACCGAGCCGCGCGTGCACGCGTCCGCCCGTCGCCATGGCCAGTGCAAACGCGATCTCGTTGCGGCGCGGGCCGTCCCACACCGTGACCTCGCACGTTCCGAAATGGCTGCGGACATAGGAAGCTTGAATGTGACCGAGCGGAACCATCAGACGTGTGCCCACTCCGCCGATGGTCTTGGCCGATGGCACGATCGCCTTCGGGCCGCCCAAGGTTTCGCGCATCGCCCAGCCGCCCGCCTCGTGCCAAACAGCGCCGTGTTCAAGTTCGCCGTCCTCGCCGACGATCGCGCCCTTTCCATATGCCTGCACCTTCGATGTACCGCCCAACTGCGCCATGAGACGGGACGAAAGATCCGCTCCAAGCTGCCGCAACGCACTCATGAACGGCAAAAGATCAGGCTCGTACCGTCCCGCGTAAGGATTCGCGACGATCGCCGTCGCCACGGCAACCACCAGCGGCTCGGCGAGCCGCTCACCGCCTTCGTGCCAGATCTCTTCGATATCCAGCTTGACCTTTCTTACATTGACTAGCGACATCCGCTGCTCCGAGGAAATAGTTCGCATCCACTGCTTCGTCTAGATCGACTACTCAGCCGGCGTTATCTCACACGCCAGCGCTTGCATTATATCCATCACGGTGTAATATGCACAAAAATATCTTTTATGCCCATCAGGAGCGAACACATGAAACTGGTCTCGTACCGATACCAAGGCCAACCGGGATTCGGCGCAGTCAAGGGTGAGGGCATCGTCGATCTGGCGACACGGCTGCCGACCGTCCCCGATCTCGCGGCGCTCGTATCGAACACGGCCGCACTCGACGAGGCGCGACGGCTCGTCGATGCGGCCGAGGCTGACGACTTCGCGCTTACCGCGGTTGCGCTCGAGCCGGTCATTCCTCGGCCGAACAAGATCATCTGCGTCGGGATCAACTATGTTGCCCACGCCGCGGAGGCGGGACGCACGGTGGGCCAGTACCCGGTCATCTTTCATCGCTTCGCTCAAACGCTCGTAGCGCACGGCGCGCCGATCATCCGGCCGCGCGTGTCGGAGCATTTCGACTTCGAAGCCGAACTCGCGGTCGTGATCGGCAACGGCGGCTCGCACATCAAAGCGGAAGATGCGATGGATCACGTCGCCGGCTACACGTGCTTCAACGACGCGAGCGTGCGCGACTGGCAGTTTCATACGCACCAGTACGGAATGGGCAAGAACTTCCGCGGCACGGGTTCGCTCGGTCCCTGGCTCGTTACCGCGGATGAAATCCGGGACTATCGGGAATTGTCGATTCAGGGGGTGCTCAACGGCGAACGCATGCAAACCGGCAAGCTCTCCGAACTCGCCTTCGACATTCCCCACCTGATCGCCTACGTCTCGCAGGCCCTAGATTGGCAACCCGGCGATATCTTGGCGACGGGCACGCCGAGCGGAATCGGTTTTAAGCGTCAGCCGCCGATCTTTCTGAAGCCGGGCGATACATTCGACGTCGTCATTCCGGGCATCGGAACGTTGTCGAACCCCGTCGCAGACGAGGCGTGAATGGGCGGACACATCAGCAGCCCTGCATCTAGACGTCCAACCAGTTGAACAAAACGCAAACGAGACATCCGGAGACATCCATGGCAGCCTTGCCGAAAATTCAGTTCACGCACTGCGGGATTTTTTGCAGCGACCTCGAAATGATGGTCGACTACTACCGAAAATTCCTGGGCTTCGTCGTCAGCGACAGGGGTGTCGCCTCGACAGGCCACCGTCTGTATTTCATGACGCAAGATCCCGAGATCCACCATCAACTCGTCTTGTTCGATGGAAAGCCGACCGATCTTCCGTTCAACCCTGTCAATCAATTGTCGCTTCTGCTCGATTCGCTCGCCGATTTGCAGTCGTACTATCGGCGGGCCGTGAAAGCCGGGGTCAAAGGCATTGAGCAAGTCGACCACGGCAACGCCTGGTCGATCTATTTCAAAGATCCCGAAGGCAACCCCATCGAGTTGTACGTCGATAGTCCGTTCTTCACCGCTCAGCCGTGCCGAGAACCGCTCGACCTCGACCTTTCGATAGACGAAATCCTGAAGCAGACCGAAGCGATGTGCCTGCGCCGTCCCGGGTTCTTGTCGCGCGAGGCTTGGATTGCCGAGATGCGCGAGCGGATTGCCGCCCAGCGCGTGGCGTTCGACGCTTGAGTACCAACCGGGCCTCTATATGAAGCGCAATTTTATCGGTGGCCACTGGCACGAAAGCACGGCATCGCGCAGCGACCTCAATCCGTCCGACCTGGACGATGTCGTCGGGGAATACGCCCAAGCCGATGCCGACGGTGCGCGAGCCGCCATCGAAGCGGCTCGCACGGCACAAGGCACGTGGGCGCATAGCGGCATTCAGGCGCGCTCGACGTCACTGGATTTCATCGGCTCCGAGTTGCTGGCGAGACAAACCGAACTCGGCACGCTGCTTTCCCGCGAGGAAGGCAAGACGCTTGCCGAAGGTATCGCGGAAGTGGCGCGCGCCGGCCAAATCTTCAAGTTCTTCGCCGGAGAGGTCCTGCGCACGGGCGGCGAAAAGCTGCCGTCCGTTCGTCCGCTGGTCGACGTGGAAGTCACACGGGAACCCGTCGGCGTTGTTGGCATCATCACGCCCTGGAATTTCCCGATCGCCATTCCGGCTTGGAAGATCGCGCCCGCGCTCGCCTACGGCAACTGCGTCGTGTTCAAGCCCGCGGATCTCGTTCCCGCATCGGCGTGGGCGCTCGCCGAGATCATTTCTCGCAGCGCAATTCCCGCGGGCGTGTTCAACCTTGTCATGGGACGCGGCAGCGTCGTCGGCAACGCAATCGTTTCGTCAGCCGATGTCAACGCCCTGTCGTTCACGGGCTCTGTCGAAACCGGGCGCACGCTGTTGCAACGCGGGGCGCAGCAGTTCACGCGCATGCAGCTCGAAATGGGCGGCAAGAACCCGCTCGTCATTCTCGACGATGCGGATCTCGATGTCGCGATCGATTGCGCGGTTCAAGGTGCCTACTATTCGACGGGGCAACGGTGCACCGCTTCGTCCCGGTTCATTGTGCAAAAGGGAATTTATTCCCGGTTCGTTTCTCGTCTGACGGAAGCGGTCGAGAGCTTACGCGTCGGCCATGCGCTCGATCCGCAAACGCAGATCGGCCCGGTAGTCGACGAGTCGCAGTTGCGGCACGACGAGGGCTATCTGAACATCGGCAAAAACGAGGGTGCCAAGCTTGCCTGCGGAGGCCAGTTCCTGACGCGAGACACCCGTGGCCACTACCTATCGCCTGCGCTATTCGTTGATGCGACACCGAAAATGCGCATTGCACGGGAAGAGATCTTCGGCCCCATCGCGTGCGCCATCGCCGTGGAGAGCTACGAGGAAGCACTCGCCGTCGCGAACGACAGCCCGTTTGGGCTCTCGTCCGGCATCTGCACGAGCTCGCTCAAATACGCGGCGCATTTCAAGCGGCATGTGAAAAGCGGCATGACGATGGTGAACGTGCCGACCGCCGGCGTGGATTATCACGTGCCGTTCGGCGGAACGAAGGCGTCCAGCTACGGGCCGCGCGAACAAGGCACGTATGCGGTCGATTTCTTCACGACCGTCAAGACCGCTTACACAAAGGCATACTTCGATTAATACATGCGCCGGCCAAGACGACCAGCGCACCGCAAACGCTGCCGCGCGCGCTTGCGCAATAGCATTCCTTAAGGAGGAGACGTGGACTTCGATTTGATCATCGTCGGGCTCGGACCGGTAGGCGCGGTCGCAGCCAATCTGGCCGGCGAGGCCGGGCTGCGCACGCTCGTGCTCGAAAAGTCCGTGACGGTCTTCGATAAACCTCGTGCAATGGGCTTCGATCACGAAATCATGCGGATCTTCGGCGATCTCGGACTCGCCGACAAGCTTGCGCCTTACGTCATGCCCTATCGCCCTTCGGAATATCGCACGACCGATTCCAGCCTGATTCGCCGCATCGAGGCCGCCGAGCCGCCGTTCCAACTCGGCTGGGCACCCAACTACGTTTTCATGCAGCCCCAGATCGAAGGCATCCTGCGCGAGAACCTAGCCCGCTTCCCGTCGGTGACAGTCAAGCTCGGCGCGCAAGTCGAAGCCGTGACGTCGGGCGACGACGGGGCGTCGGTGACGGTTGTCGAATCGTCGAACGAGAAGAACCTGCCGAACGTACCGAGCACGTACCGATCGCACTATGTGCTCGCATGCGACGGCGGCACGAGCCCGATCCGCACGGGGCTCGGTTTGGAGATGGAAGATCTCGACTTCGACGAACCTTGGCTCGTGGTCGACATCGTCCTCAAGGACGGGTGCGGCGCAAGCCTGCCGGCGACGAACGTCCAATACTGCGAGATCGAACGCCCTTGCACATTCGTAGTCGGGCCGGGTCAAGTCCGGCGCTGGGAATTCATGATCAACGCAGGCGAAACGCCCGCACAAGCCACGGAGCCCGCGTTCGTCCGCCGGCTCATCTCGCGCTGGCTCGACGAAAGGGAATACGACATCTGGCGCGCCTCGGCTTATCGTTTCCATGCCCTCGTCCTGCGCCAATGGCGGTCGCAGCACGTGTTCTTCCTCGGCGACGCCGCGCATATGACGCCCCCGTTTCTGGCGCAGGGGATGTGCCAAGGCATCCGTGACGCAGCCAATCTCGTTTGGAAGCTCACGCTCGTCAACCGCGGCGCGGCCGGTCCCGGCCTGCTGGACACCTATCAGGCCGAGCGGCTCCCGCATGTGAAGCAAACCACGCTCGTCACGAAATCACTCGGCAAGGTGATATGCGAGCGCGATCCCGTAGCTGCACTCGAGCGGGATAAACGCCTGCTCGAAGAAATGGCCGCCAATCCGCGCGGAACCATCAGGCAATCTTTGATTCCCCCGCTCAACGCGGGCCTCCTGGCCGCATCGAGTGACGGCCCGCGCGGTCAATTATTTCCGCAACCGCTCGTCAAAACCGCAGACGGTCGTCAATGCCTGCTGGACGAAGCGACCGGCATGACGTTTCGCATCGTCGTCGAGAACGACACCGATGCAGCCATCATCGAACGCATGGTGGCGCAATGGGATGCACTGAGCGATATTCCGGCGGCGCGGGTCGTGATCGGCACTGAACCGCTCAAGGCCGGTGCACCGTCATATGCCTATCAGGACGCCGATGGCGTACTCGTCAGTTGGATGCAGCGGCATGGTTGCGCCGTAGTGATCGTGCGGCCCGATCACTACGTATACGGCGGCTGCCGCAAAGCAGAAGACGCAGTTGCGATGATCAGTGAGTTGGCCGCTGCGCTGAGGGCGAGCAATGCTCACGAATATTCCGCAACCTCAGCCTGCGCCTGATCGAAAACGCACTCTGTGCAGCGCGAGGGATCCTACCCTCGCGCTTTTTTTGTTTACGCGGTAAAACAGTTCGATCTTGCATATCGATCAATTTTGCGCATAAAATGCGTCTCATCGACAAATGCGTAGTCAACTCAAACCCATGGACTCGACATCCGCTTCGAATGGTGTACCGCTGATCGATGTAGCCTTCGCCCGGATGAAGACGTCCATCATCCGCTGCGAACTCGCGCCGGGCACCCGCCTCAAGGTCGAAAGCCTCTCCAAGGCATACGGCCTCAGCAGCTCGCCGATCCGCGAAGCCTTGAACCGGCTCGCACAAGACGGCATCGTCCAAGCGACGGAAAACCGTGGGTTCTGGGTCGCCCCAATCAGCATCGACGATTTCAAAGACATCACACGGCTGCGCGTCCTGCTCGAACTCGAGGCGCTCAGCGATTCGATCGCGCATGGCGACGAAGAATGGGAAGTGACCGTGCTCACGGCCTTTCATCGATTGAGCCTCGCGGAGAAACGTCTCGGCTCCGGCCCGGTAGCACTCGACGACGACTGGTCCGAACGCCACCGCGCCTATCATATGGCGTTGCTGTCGGCCACGCCCAGCGCTCTGCTCTCCAATATGGTGGCTTCGCTCTTCGATCGCGCCGAACGGTACCGCCGCTATTCCGCACTGCATCGAACCGAAGAGCGCCATAAGAACAGCGAACACGAGGCACTGATGAAGGCTGCGATCGATCGAGACGCGGAAAAGGCTGCGCGTCTGCTGCGCAAGCATATCGAAGGCACGCTGACACGTGTCACAGGCGCGCTCGAGCGCCAATTAGCGACGGTCCAATAAGCAAGCGCCGTGCTGATCTGAAACCGCACGGCGCCTCCTTTGTGGCGATATCGGCAAGGCAACGTTTTGTCTCACCTGGCCGACATTCGCGTCCTCAAAACATCGTTTGCATGCCGATCCGGCCTATGAACTGCGAGCGGCCGCTCGACGGGCCGAAGGTCCCGTTGATGGCTGCGGTAGCGCCAGAGTTGGTCAACTGATAGGCGCCTTGAACATAAACCGCCGTACGCTTGGACAGGAAATACTTGGCAACGGCGCCAACTTGATGCGCATGGTTGTGATCCACCCCTGCATTGCCCCACATATAGGTGTAGGCGAGGCTTGTGGAAAAGGCCGCCGTAAAGCGATAGAGCGCGCCGACTTCCACGGCGTTCACCGCCGCACCGTTCTGCGTGTTGCGCGTATTGGTGAAGAGCGCCGTCAACAGCAGTTTCTGTCCATTGTATTTCGCACCGAAGCCGAAGTTGCGAATGCTGTCGCCGAGCATCGCCGCGTAGCGAACGTCCGTATAGGCTGCACCGAATGCGAACGGCCCGGTGGTGTAGCTCGCACCGAAACTATCCGCGCTATTCTGACGAAAATTCCCGGCAGTGCCGCCAAAGGCGTACATGCCCCCGAACCGCAGCCCTCCGAAAAGCGGACTCGTATATTTCACCGAATTATTCAGCGGGGTATCGCCGTTCATCCGATCGAAATCGAACGCCTCATCCGGTGGTGAATCTGGAATGCCCAGCTTGGCAAACGGGCCATCGCGAAACTGATAAAAGCCGCCGCCATACATCGCTATATCGGCGCCCACGTCTGCAAACAGCGTGTCGACCATGAAGTCGTATTGGCGGCCGAGCGAGAGCTTCCCGTACCGATCGTTATCCAGACCCACCCACGCATTTCGCGCGAATAGACCGACTCCGGAGCCGCTGCCGTTCGATTTCTGGGAAACGAGCGTTCCATTCAAAGAGAACTGTGTCGTCAACTGAAAAACCGCGCGGGTGCCGTTGCCCAGGTCTTCCGAGCCCTTAAACCCCATCAGGTTCGGCAGCGCGATGCCGTCGTCCATCCTCCATGCGGAATGTCCTCCGATATTGCTGATGTACGACACGCCGGCATCGAGCAAGCCCCACAGCGTCACGCTGCTTTGAGCGTGCGCACTCGGCACGGCGCCGACACACGTTCCCACCGCGACTGTCGCCGCGGCCATGATGCGCTTCTTCACTATCGTCTCCTCCGGTTACATTGCTCAGATCACATTTAACGCACAAACAGACACACAATCCATGTTTTATGTTTTTGTGCATATTCAACCAAACGCCCATGTTGGTCAATGCCGATGTGGGCAAATCGGGCTCAGTGTTTACTCGCGTATGCGTGCGTGTGCATCGTGGAAGTCAACAGGAGGGAGCATCGAACTTGCGAAGTGGCGAAGGCGAGTCACATCGCGAACGGGGGCCTCGCACGTGGGATGGCTGCGACGAGGAATGGGCCAGGATGAGGGGGCGCTGCGTCTTGCTGCTGGAACCGCTTTGTCACAACATCCACGGTGTCGTAGCAGTAGATGCGTGGCACCCAAGGTAGGAGTGATGCGCCTAGTAGCGATGAAGCTCGTTCTGAGTTTGCTGTTCGAGTTGGTGCCGCGCGTCAATCAAGATGAGAACCGCATTGGCTCAGGTTTTTTGTTACCAGGCGAATTTGCTTCGATAGTGCGCCACACGTCTTTAGGGACGCCACGACGGGAGAGATACCCCGTTCCAGAACGGGTTTTGAACATGAATTGAGGCATGCGGTCACCTTCGGCCGCGCCCCCGTTCTTCGCATGGTTTGTACCTGGCTTTTGTACCCGGCTTTGTACCGTACAAAAAATAAACCCCCTGTAACGCCAGCAGATTCTGGCAAAACAAGGGGTTGCAGGCAACCTGGCGGAGAGAGAGGGATAGGCTCCCCGCACACCAAAACCTGATAAAAATCAGCAACTTAATCCTGTGGGCGAAATATCAGTGTACCAGCGGTTGTGTACCGGTCAAGCTTGCGACCGGATTCAAAATCGCCGTGTATCAACTTGGTCACACCCACCGGAAATCGAAACCCCGCGCTCATACAAGGGGATACGGGCGTCTCTGCTGTCGAGTAAGCGCACGACTCCCATCCGCCCCGAAGCGGAAGTAGGCAATCAGCGTTGCGCGCCATAGCGGACATATACTGTTGGCACTGACTCCGCTTTGAATCACCGCATCGATCCAGCGGCCACCTGATCGGTGCATGTGCCATACACGCATGCGGGTTTGGAGTCTGAAGGCTCGGTGCTCGCTGACGTCGGCATATCTTCTGAAACGTGGCTCATTTCAGCGTCGGCGCCAACGTGAAAATGCGGAAAACTGCTCATAAAGGGAATCGATGGCTCCTGTACTTGATGACCTGCTTAACGATGGCCGGCTAGCGCGGCTGTTTTCGAAGGACACGCGCCACTGCGCGCTGCAGCTGTGGATCTTGCAGATCAAGTCCGAGCAATCGATTGAGAGCCGCGTCATCTACGGTCGCTTACTCCCTTACAGCCATTCCAACGACCACTGGTCCTCCAGTGACGATAACTTCCATACCTTCGGACAAGTCCAGGCGCAAGTTATACGGCTCGAACTGTACGTCAAAAGCACCCATTGCGCGGACCTCCTACGGCAATTGAGCGTCGGCCGAACTGTCTCGACATTAAGCGAGGACCTGAAGCTCGGGCTCTCGGACGAATTGAAGGCGCGGTTCGGAGCGACCGCGCTTGCCGCCGACGACTTGGCGTACCGCCCGGTCGCCTACCTGCTCAATCGCGACGCACATGACCATCATTCGCCATCCAGCCCGCATGGTGGGGCTGGGGCCTTCAGCGCTTCGATAACCCAGACCGACAAAGGGACGCTGTTCCGCGTAGGTCAGGACTACGACGTCGCCTTGACCGCATCGATGGTCAAGCACCTCAACGCGGATACTGGCCTAGACTTCGGTGGCGTCGATACCGCTCGGTTCGGCGACCTCGAACTGTTGGTTTTTCCTGCGCTGGACGACCTAGAGAGGCGCTTGCTAAGCGTGAGCTGGGTTGACGCCCCGTGCGCCTTGGTCGCCCGATTCGATTCGATACAGGTACCGCACTTCAGCGGCTTCCAGTTCCGCCTGAGCATTGCGAACGACAGCCAAATCGTCTACTCGGGCGTCGCCACAGCAGAACGCAATGCGGAGGACGTGTTCGAGTGCAAGTTCGAACTGAACGACCAGCTGCGCGCCAGTACTGACAGCACCGATTTGGAGATCTTCGGCTTCCATGGCGACGATTCCCGCGAGGGTACGCTGTGTTGCCGGTGGCGGATCGGATATGTTCGGGAGTTCCGTCTTCAGGGTCATGTAGTCGGCCACGCGGTCAGCCCGGTCAAGTTCGACTGGCTAGAAAGAGCTACTCGGAAGGCGGTACCGGCGCGGGTGAAGGCAGCCCTGACGATCAATCGCGGCAATATGGGATTTGCCAACCGCTTCGGTGGGCGAGAGGCGGACCCTTGGGTCCCGGCCAACCGAAATCTCGCGTCCCTTTTTGCACGGCTCCATCCGCCGAAGTCGGAGGGGCAGTTCTTCATGCGCTGGGGCTTGGGCGATGGCGAGGGGCGGCTGCAATTCGTGGAGTGGTTTAGGGCGCTGCTGGCCAAGTACCAGCAACACCAGATAGTCATTTTTGATCCCTATTTCGAGACCGCTGGCCTGGGGCTGGTGTTGCTCTGTGCCGCACCGCAGGCCGATTACATCATCTTCAGGTCCCTGCCCAAACAAAAACCCAAGAAAGGCGAAGCGACGCCGGACGAATCCGACAAGCCCACCCCCAGCGGGATTGACAACCTGGTGGCGAACTGCGAGCAAAACCGCTACCTACTGAAGCACATCAAGCTGCGCATCTACGGCCTGAGGAAGGGCCGGCTGCATGATCGCTACATTCTGATCACGGGAGCGGACAAGTTGCCGGTCGCGGGCTTCAACCTGTCCAACTCGTTTCAGGCAGCCGCTCAAGACCAACCATTGCTGATCACCCCGATCCCTGCGGATGTCCTGCTCAAGGTTCAGCAATACAAGTTCGAGTTGGTACAAGAGGCCGAGAGGACGCAGGCAGCACAGCCCGAAAGCGAGAACGAGAATCCCTCCATGCGACCTCTCTTCGACTCCAAGGCGTTGCCGACGGCGCCCCGAAACTACGAGCTACTCAGCTTCATCGAAAAGGCCCGGGCGGGCGACGTATTAAGCGTGTGGACTGGCGAGCCGTCACTACAGGGCTTGAGCGGAGATCCGTTGAAGGAACGGATGGTCACGGTGGGACTGCTCATGGATGACTCGCTCACGCTGCCCGAGACGGCAGGCTTGCGCAATTTCTTGGCTCAGCACGCGGGTAACTTCGCGGACTTCACGGCGACCTGGGAGGTGCTCGGCGACGTGCTCGCGCATTCGCGCATCGAGGACCGCCACTTTCGCGAACTCGAATCCGAGCGCGGCTTTTTGGAATTCCTGGCGCGGTTCCTTGAGACGTCGTTCAACCGCGTGTATGACGAGGGAGATAAGGAATTGGCCGTGATGGACGCTCGATTCTTTCGGGAACCGGTCGAGACCCTGCTACACAGCTCCTATCACTTGCATCACTTGTTCCACGCGACAAAATACGCGGCCCTGACTTGGCCGGAGTACTTCGCCATCAAGTTTCTATGGTGGTATGCCCCAGAGGCTCTGCTATCGATCGCCGAAGCTCAGGTGGCCGGCGTGCCAAGGGAACCGCAAGTTCGGGACGTGGTGCGGCTGTCTCTGTTGAGCCAGATCGTCGGCGACATTTCGCTGTCTATACAGTTCGATATCAACGAGGTGCAACGGGATCTCCTCGTTCGCAGCAGCAACGGTCTGCTGCAATGGATGGGACTGAACGCGATTGAGCGGCAGCTGGAAAAGCCTGAAGGGCTCGCGCCAGTGCTGCAGTTGACGGGCTCCTTTGCCTACCCGGAGCAAGTGCGTGCCCTTGGTTGGATGGTTCATCACGCGGCAGGAAATCCGGAGAAGGCCGAAATCTTCAACGGCCTGGTTGCGGCGCTGCACGACGCGCTACCAGCGACCATCCCCACTGAAGAGCTCAGGCGTCTAGTCGACTCCATGCGTGGTCATATGCGGCAACTGGCCTGGGCCGAACCATGGCTGTTCCACGATGTGATCTTTCCGCTGTTACGGAATGGCCGCGCAAACACCGACGATGCCTGCAAGATCTGGGTGCAGGAGCTCGCCCGCATGCTGGAACCGGAGTTCAAGGAACAGCCCCGGCTGTTTGACGGAGCGCGCGAAGGCCAGATGACCAACATCGCCGCGTTCCTCTTTGCCTACAGCAGCCCCGAGCGACAGCTGGCCAGCCTGAAGTCGATGCAGGTGATCCTGAAGCGGCAGCAGAAGATCGTGCTACAGCCTCTCGCCAGCACCTCGGACTGGACCCGGTGGGACGGCGCCCTCACTGTGTCGCTGTGGATACTGGCCTTCGCCAGATGGGGTGAGTACTACTTACGCCAGCGCGGCATGACCGATCGCGAGTTGGAGTGGCTGTCGCGGGACGCCCGAGAGCTGACCAAGTTTAGGCCGATGGTCGAATGGCGCAGGGAGGGCGCTGGCAAACCCGACCAACTCGTCGCGTTCCTTGATCAAGTGGAGGAGCTTCTGGCCTCATGCAAAGAGTCGCAAAGCAAACTTCAATAGGTTCACCCAAGCAACAGTGCTGGTGAGCGACAACGAGTCCTGAGCGGCGGCCGAATGCGAGTCGACCCAGAACAGAATGGCGAAAAGCAGCTAGTGGTCGTGCTGCCAGCAATCGCTGTGTACCAGCAGTTCGTGCAACCGGTTTCAAAAAGGCAGGTCGCAGCGCGTACTGCGTACATGCCCCATGGAGTTGGCCGCTTTGACCTAGAATCCTTGGGATTCAAGTCTATCTCGGCATACACCAACCGACCAAGGAGCGCGTGAGATGGCAATCGCCCAAGAGGTCCTTGAGACTGGACGCCAGGTCGCCGCTGTCTGCGCAGGGACTCTTTCAGCCGCCTTGCGAGCGGGAATCGAACGGTACGTCGGATGGCCGTACAAGGTAGCGTCCGCCAGCGTTGTCGATGCTGACGGCGCGGTGTCGGATACCTTCGCAGCTGTCGTGTACGCGGCGAAGGAAACGTCGCCGGCTGCAACTCTTGCGCAAGTGCCGGCGGATTCTACCGCGGTCGTTGCTGACGCGACCGACAGTCTGACGATCGACAACTTCCGGGCAGCTTACGCGCGCGTTGCACGCGCGAAGCGGCTGAAGAAATCGCCAGCACCGAAGCGGGATACGCCGACGACGACCGTAACACTCGGCGTGATCTACGCTCAGAGGTCGGATTTGCCGCTGGAGGCTTTTGCCGAAGAGCTTGAGCGGCTCAACGCCGCGACTGCGAGCAGGGAATGGCCTGACATGATCGTCGTTGCTTCGATGGGCGCGATCCAGTATGCGGCGCAGTTTCCGGGAGAGTCACTGAGCGGCGACTATCTGCCGCCAGCAGAAGGTGCGCTCAACAACTACATGCCGGCAGTCTACGTCCTGATCGTCCTGAGGCCGACGGGCGCGTTCACCTTCAACAAGATGATGTCTTTTGTTGTCGCGCACTTGGGCATCTTCTCGCCGGGCGCGAAGCTTTCCAACTTCACCGAATTGCTGGACGGCGTACCGAACGCGGCTGTGGTGATGTGCGGCTATCAGTACGACCTCAAGGGCAATCTAAGTCCCGTTCCACACAATCAGTACCAAGACCGCTTTGTGCCAGCGCCGCCGTTTCAGATCACGGACCGGCGCGGGCAACACATGGCCACGATTCAACTTATCCCGTGGCAGGACGGAGGCACGATCCTTCTTAAGGGTAAATTGTCGCTGCTCGGCCTGCTGCCGTTCTTCGGGAGACAGGACATACTGAAGGCCGGAGTTATCACCCGGCCGGATGATTTACAAATTTCGTATGTCCTACCAATTACGCCGGCAGATTTCGGCGACATGCTGACTCGGTTTCAGCAACGGTCAAACATGCTGGTAAAGCAACCGCAGAGTCAGTGGATCGTTCAGAAGCTCGCCGACGAGGGCTCGGCGTCACCCTTCATGGCGCGTCTGTTCATGGGCCTCATGCGGCTGCGCGACGCCGTTTATCCCGATCCGGTGGCGCGCGAAAGCTTCGACAAGGCTTTTGACTTCGTCCCAAACTCGCTGTTCACGGCGCGAACAGCGGCTAAAGAAATATCCGAGCTCTGGGCAAGACACGCGCACAAAGTCGCCGCCGGGGAAGTCGTGCGGCGGCAAGGTGTGGCAATCCACATTGACGAAAACATCGACAAGGAACTTAGGAAGCAGGCGGAGCACTTCCTTAACAGCGCCGCGCGCGTCATCAAGCAAGGCATGCAGGGACTCACGACGCAGCTTGGCGTAGACATCGGCTTCATGTTCAAGCAGCAACCTGCCTTTGAGCGCGGTATTGCTGCACTGAAGGCAACCGATCCGCTGCTAGCAGATTATCTAGAGAAGTGTCGGCAGACGTGGTCAGAGCGGCTTATCAAAAGTCGCAACGATCTGGAGCACAACAACTGGTCCTTGCCACGCGTCACGTATGACACCTCGGGCGCGAACATCGTCGCGGTCGAACCCCTCGTCGCCGGCCAGCCGGTCACGGAATTTGTGCAAGCGATGCTTGACCGCGTGTGTTGTTTTGTTGAGGACGTAACTGCACATTGCATACAGCAAAAGATGGCCGCGCCGATTACCATCACGGAAATCCCGTTGGCGGAGCGTCGTTCGGAAGCGCCCGAGCGCTTCCAGCTCACTCTTGCCGTAGGCGGCCAGCCTCGCTGGAATATTTCCTACCAGTCCTCTTTGTTCGAAAAAGTGTAGGAGCGGGCAATGCGTTGAGGTCGCGTCGCCCATCCACGGGTCGTCAATGTCCGCACTTGGCCCGACATGGGACGGACACGCGGCGCGCTGCGGGCGAAACCAACCGTACCGCGGCTTTTGGACACGTCATCGGCAGATGTCCAAAAACGGACGATTTTGGACGGGTCATGTTGCCACGTCGGGCAGCAGACGACCCATAGCAGCCATACACCACGCCGACACTACCCCTTTCATAACGCCATTCTTTCGGCGCCATTGGCGGCGCAAATGAGCTTCTGTTATCGTGGTCTACTTTTTAGGGGAAGACGATGGCTGCACCCATTGACGACATGAAAACATTTCTTCTTGAGGGCTCTCGCTTGTACGAGGCCATGATTCGGCTGACGACCAGCGAAGTCATCAGGCGATACCTGGCGTTCAGAATCATCGTGAATGCAATGGCTTTCGAGGATTTAATCGGCAACCGCATCCACGCCCGGTTCCGGCAAATCAGAAATGTCCTTCTGGCTCACAAACAGGAGTCGGATTTCTTTGCCGGCTATCGAGCTGCCGACGAGATCACAAACGCCAGCGTCTCATCGTTAATCACGTTTATGGCTGCGTCAACGCCCGCTCCCGATCCTTCTTATATCGCACCTGAACTCTCAGCCGGCAGCACGCATAGAACATTTTCCTACCTGATGCCGCAGGTCTTCGACCAGTATCACTCGGACTTTCTCGCTGGCTTCAGGTTGATCAACAATCACCTTTGTTACACAGGCTTGAGCGTACAGGAGGTGAGCGCCGGCGAGCTCCCAGGAGTCTTCTACCGCTACCACAGCTCTATGGCCCTGTTCCAGCTCGCCCAGTACGTCCACAACAATGCTCAGAATTTCCCGGAGCTAGTTTGGACAGTTCGACACGCGAAGCTGGACATGTTGCTGCATGCCCAGAATCTCGCGGATACAGTGTTCAAAGATGTCAACAACCAGCACTCGATTGAGGGCCTTTTTGAAGTGATGACATCAGAGGGAATTGGGAGTGTCTTTAGTCTACAACAATTAAGGGGAAATCCACGGTTTGCGGCCATCTATCCCAGTATCCGGAAAGTGCGCAACAAACTAGTGGGCCATATTGACAAACAAGCCCAGCTACCTGTTCTGCTGGCCGACCTGGATGCACTGCCCATCGCGGATATTTGCGAACTTGTCAATTTGATTGACAAGGCCGTATTTGACGCCGCGCAGACACATATCGCAATCAGGCTTAGATACACGTCCGGAAATCAGCCAATAAACAACCCTATGATCGTCGACATAGCTGGTCTCAAGCCCGCGCCTTACTTTTGAAGGTACGCGCATCCAACTGATTCAAGCGACGTGCGGTCGGGAGAGTGCTGTCGCTTGTCCGGTGGCGCTATGTCCGTTTCTGGGCCGAACTGGGACTAACACGGGGCGCTCAGGGGTTGGGAATTGACCGGCAAAAAAATTAGCCGTGAAAGGGAGATACCAAAAATTTGCAACCGGTTGCACGAAGTTAGTGCCCACGTCCTCGCGACCCGCGCTTTGCGGTGATGCGTCGGCCGAACTTCGCCGGACTGCCACGCTGTCTCAAGACTCGAGAGGAAATCCGCGAGTGGGACCTCGCTTGCTGTCTTGGTCTCCGTTGAGACGTCACCGGAGGCGCTGCATTCTGCGAGATGCTGCTGTGCTTCGCGCATTCGACGCAGCAGATCCAATGGATCGAGCGTACGAAACCGCGCACGAAGGTGGCGTTTGGTTGCCTCTGGAATCGAGACTGACCGCAGGACGCGCTCAAGTGGCGTCAACGGCGCCTCATAGCGCTTCGTTACCTTGGCGCCGTGGCGAGTCTTCGATTTAAGTTTGAATGACGGCTGGAAGAAGTTGATGTACAGCCGCGACACTTGATACAGGGAGGCAAGCGCTTCTGTGGCTTCGAGGCCTCTTAGCCTTCCATATCCAACGAGGCGACGCACGACGGCGCCATTCTTTTGCTCGACCCACGCCTGATCGTTTTTCTTATATGCCCGCGAGCGCGTCAGCTCGATATCCCTTGCCTTGCAGAAGTCGAAGACAGCCGCGTTCATAAACGCGCTATCGTTGTCGCAATCCAGACCACGCAGCGGAAACGGCAAGGCATCGCGAATCCGCGAGATGTGCTCGAGCACGAACGCCCCGCTGCGCAGCGGCATAGCGAGACACTCGGTCCAGCCGGTGGCGATATCCGTCATCACGAAGCTGTGAACGAAGTCACCGTCGATCTTCGGTATGCGGTCCACGAACGACGCCCTTCAGAGAAGGTGTCGGAGTGTGTGAGGTGGGTAACGCTGCGGGTCAGCGGAGCTCGGCAGGCATCTTCCAGGGCAGCAGCGCGTCGTAATCGTCAACGGTCTTCGCCAGGGGCAGACGCTGGAACAGCCAGGTGAGGTATCGGTACGGGTCGATGCCATTGGCCTTCGCCGATTCGACCAAGGTATAGAGATTGGCGCTCGCGTTTGCACCATCGACGGTGTCGGAGAACAACCAGCCGCGGCGCCCCACGCAGAACGGGCGAATCGCGTTTTCGCAGGGATTGTTCGAGATGGGCCAATCGCCATTCTCGAGGTAGCGGATCAACTTCGGCCATTGCGCGCGCAAGTAGGTCAGTCCCTTGCCGAGCAGGCTTTTCGGTACGATACCCGGCGATTGCTCGAGCATCAGCGCATGGATAGCGTCGAGTACGCGTGCACTGTAGCGTCGTCGCAATCGCTGTCGTCGCTGCGACGGCCACGTCTCACTGCGCGTCTCGGCAGCGAACAGCTTTCCGATCAGCTTGATGAAGCGCGTCGCGAGCAGATTGGGCGTTCGGGCAGCCCTCGGTACGCTGTCCTCCGCTTTGACGAAGTACCGTCTTACGTGCACCCAGCATCCAAGGTGAACGAGCTGGTGACGTTGAGCGATGTCGTTGTAGGGCTCGTAGCCGTCGGTCATCATGACCGCGCCTTCGTGGATTCCGGTGAACAGCTTGTCGGCCAGCTTGGTGCCGCGCCCCGGCGTATAGGTGAAGCAGCGGATGGGGACACCCGAACCGGTCATTTGCGCCCAGAGGTAACTCTTCGTTTGGGGGCGGCGGCCTTCCTCCTTGAGCACCTGGAGCGTCGTCTCGTCGCAGTAGATCAGCTCGGCATCGAGCAACGCGTCGCGCATCAGGTTGATCACGGGCTGCGTCGCGAGGCCAACTCGGACCATGCTGGCGGCGATCGTGTTCGACGAGATGTCGCCGCCGAAACGACTCAGCAGGCCGGCCTGGCGATACAGAGGCATGCCGAACTGGTACTTGCCGGTGGCAATCCACGCGAGTGCGGATTCGCTCAACAGTCCGCGAGGGATGATGCGCGGCGGCGCCGGCGTGACCTTGATGCCGAGATCGCAGCACGGACACGTGTATTTGACGCGATGGTGCTGGATCACGCGAAGCTGCTCGGGGATCACATCGAGCTGCTCGCTTATCTCTACGCCGAACTCGACGAGCGCGTGCCCATCGTTTGCGCAGAAGCGTTCAGCTTCGGGCAGTTCGTGTCGCACGACGTCGCGCGGCAGGTTGGGATCGAGCGGTTTGCGGTGGCCGCGCTTCTTGCGCGTATGCGCAGCGACCGCCAATTCCGCAGTGTCTTCCTGCGCCGGCGTCGCCTTCGTGCCCAGTGCTTCGGCTTCATTGAACAGACCGAGCTGTTCCGAGGATCGCGCCTCACTTTTGGCGCCGAATAATTCGTGCCGATAGGCGCGCAGCCGCTCCTCAGCGAGATCGCGTTCCGCCGTCACGAGACGCAGCGTGCCGCGAACTTCTTCATGCTCGCGCTGAAGCGAACCATACGCTTCGCGTATCGCGAGCAGCGCGGCAAGTTCGTCGGCGGTGATGGTGACCTGGATCGGCATGCCGATTCGACAGACACGCCGATCCCGCGTTCAACTGACGCGACGATATTCGCGTCTCGGATGCCGCTGGATCATAGTAATGTCGTCACCGTCGAGCAACGCGTGCAGCAGATCCGTCGTCATCGTCACGACTTCGGTTTTCTTGTCTGGCCAGGTGAAGCGATCGGCCTCGAGGCGTTTCATTAGCAGCCAGAAGCCGTTCCCATCCCAGCCGAGGATCTTGATTCGATCACGACGCCGATTGCCGAACACGTAGAGCGAAGCATCCATCGGGTTCAGTCGCATCGACTGTTCGACGAGAATCGACAGGCTGTTCATGCCGTAGCGGAAGTCGACAGGATCGCGGTGCAGGTAGACCTTCAAGCCTTCGTCGAACCGGAACACGGCATCCTCCCCAGGATCTGAACCAAGGTCGTCAGTTCGTCGACGGTCGCGATGGCCTTGCCCAGCTCAAGTTCGACACCGTTGGATAGACGCACATGCAACGCGAGCGTCATCGATGCTGATGTGGGCGGTGTCAACGACGGCGCCGAAACGACCGGCACGAACGCAGATGCTGGTGCCGTGGCCGAAATGCGCTTGAGCGAACCCGGGAGATCGATAGCCACACCATCGACCACTTCGACGGCGGGGGGCAAATCGTGCCCGTCAGCGTCGTTATCTTGCGACGCCGGCACGAGGCCTTTCTCGCGCTCCATCAGATACTTCGAAATCCACTTGCGTAGCAGGTTGGCGTTGATCCCGTGCTCCTGCGCCAGGCGAGCCACCGACACGCCCGGGCGTAACGCCGCCTCGACCAATGCGCGTTTGCCCTTCTCGTCGTAGCGGCGACGGCCGTCGCTGTTTTGACGAACCACTCTCAACTCAGAGTCTTTGTCAGCCATAGGTGTCCACCTCCAAAATAGGTGGACACCTATGCTCCTCGCTCAGAGCGCCGTTGGGTAGACGCCGACAATGGACCGCATACGGTGAACCGCCGCATGGGGATTCATTTCACGTTATTGATGTGGCCGGGCGCAGATTTCCAGGCTATGCATGGGGCTGCATGTTTTCGATGTCCGATTGCTCGAGCGTCATTGCTTTCAGTTGGATGGAACGGAAATTCGAACGACTGACGACGGTTATCGACGTGAGACATTCTAGGTACTTCGTTTTGCCGCAATACATCTACCATCCACGCGTCGAATGGCCATCAATCCTAGACGCGACGAACGACCAGCAAGGGTATGCGTTCGACGGGACGGAGGCTTGGAGGATCTTTTGACGAACACCGAACTCTTACTCAAGATCGATGCAGCTCTATCAGCTATCGGACCTCTGGTGGCTCCCACATGGCCAAATGTACAGAGCATTCATCGGCAATTGACGTGGTGCCGTGCCCAAATTTCCGACGAATCGTCGGAGCCAAAGCAGGGGCCACTCACAATGGGACTGATTGCCACTCGGGAATTCGACATGTGGGGTGACAAACCGGAACTTGCAGCCCTGATCAATCAGATACAACGCGCTTTTGAGTGAGTTGAGTGACCGCTTTCGGCAACCTCGAATGTCGGCTTAGGGTCGTTCAGCGACCGCTGGCTGGCGGGCACACTGGATATCCCTTCGATTGAAAGGAAATCCTCATGGAAAAGCATACGGCGCCCGTCGGCTCGCGCGCGCCGTGGAACAAGGGCACGCTCACCGGCCAGAAGCCACCGTTGAAGCTTCCGGAAGTCTGGGCGATTCGCCCTAGGCTGCAAATGTCGTCGAACTTCCGCGAGCTGGCGATGTTCAATCTTGCAATCGATAGCAAACTTCGGGCGTGCGACCTCGCACGCCTGCTCGTGCAGGACATCTGCCAAGGCGCCCACGTCGGATCCCGGGCAATGGTAATGCAGCAGAAGACGCAACGACCTGTTCAATTTGAGATCACCGAAGAGCATCGCGGCCTGGGTCCAGGTGCGTGGACTGAAGTCTGCCGACTATCTTTTCCCAAGCCGCTTGCGTGCGTCGCCGCATCTGTCGACACGGCAATACGCCCGACTGGTTCATCGGTGGGTCGCCGCTATTGGACTTGACGATACCAGCAGCTACAGCAACGACGCAACGACGGTATCAGGAGTGAGGCGAGCCGCGTCTGTCGGGCGACTAGAAGGCCCAGCCGATCTGTACCCATCCACGCATCGGGCTGTCCGGCTCGGCCTGGGCATGCTGAGCGCCGCGAAACGCCAGAGCAATGCTCCAGGCGAAGGTGCCGCGACTGCCGTGGATGCCTGCGCCATATCCCCGCAGTACCCGCGAATTCGCGCTATCGAGGTAGGGATGCTTGTTGATCGTCACCCCGCCGAGGTCGTAAAACACGCTGGGAATCAACATGGAGCTGATCTTGTACGAAAGCTCCGTGGATGCGAGCCAGCCTTCGTCACCAGTGCCTTCCCCGGCCGGATAGGCACGTACGCCGCCGGGGCCGCCCAGCGTGAACTTCTGGTACGAATCGAGGTTGCGTGAGGCGAGTTGCCCGCGCGCACTGAGGAGTACGCTCCAGCGGCTGCTCAACTGCTGATTGCGCTGCAGATCGAGGTTGAGCGTACCGTATCGTCCTGTGGACTGAGCGCCCGCGGCGTCGATCGCCGCTGCAGGCTGCGACAGGATCGTCAGCGTACCGGTGCCGAGGCGCAGCGCAGCCTGTGTGTTCGCGCCCGCTATCAATTCGTCTTTGCCGCTGAACAGCAGGTTGATGCTTTGGTGAAACGCGTGTTTATGTGTGTCGCTCGATGTCGCGCCGACTTCGTCGAACAAGTCGCGGAATTCCGATGTGAATTGCCCGATGACATTGATCGGGACGCTCCGCACCACCGCATAGGCCAGGTTCCACTGGACGATGTCCGCGCGGCCGCGGGCACCGAGCGCGGCGAAGTCAGACCCGAGCAAATACTGAGTGTGCGTGAGGCTCATACCGGTGCTCAAGCCGGCGTTGGCCACGGGCATCTGCCCTGCGAGCCGTCCATAGTAAAGGTTCGAGTCGCTCGCAAGGAAATGGGCGGTGAACTGCTCGCCATAGCCGAGGGGACTGTTCAGGCTCAGAGAGCCGCCGATGCGGGCCTTACCGGTGTAGCGTGAACCGTAGTTGTCCGCGCTCAGCTCGCCGCTGACGAGCGGCGTCGCCGCGTTGCGGACGTCCAACACGGTCTGTCCAGGCTGCGCGCCGGCCGTAAGGTTTGCAGTAAGTCGCGCACCGCTCAAGTCCGATAGCAGCAGCAATGCCCGGTCGACTTCCGGCTGATTTAACGGGGCGCCGCGTTCAATCGCTGCAAGATGCGCGTCGATTACGCTCGAACGCAGGCGGCTGTGCGGATCGTTCACGACGTGTACGCTCGACAGCGTTCCTTCCTCAACGCGGATTTCGACGTCGCCGTTCTTGATCGATTGAGCCGGCACGTACGCGTGCGCCAGTATCCATCCGTGATCGCGATAGAAATGCGTAATACGTGCGGCGCCTCGCACGAGATCTGCGAGCGTGCGTTCGCCGTCGTTCAGGCCGAAAACGAGCGCTTCAAGAACGCGCGGCGAATAGAGATGCGCACCCGTCACTCGAACGCGACGCACGGAAATGCGTGTTCCGTCTCGCGGCAACGCATCGGTGTCGGTGTCTTTCGGCAGAGCGAGCGACCTGTCTTTCGAGGGAGCAGGTAGCGCTTCGATCGGTGCGACGTCGCGTGCGACGCCGCCGGCGTCAGGCCGAACCTGAGCTAACGCGGCGTGTGATGCGAAGGTGACGAGCAGGCCCGGTATGGCAACTCCCAAGCCTGCGCGCGCGAATCCGGCGCGGCGTTTTATCTTGCGCAATGACATGATGCTGCGGTTCACTCCGATGCTGCCGCGCGAGTGCCACCCACCTCATCGCCAACGGAATCGTCGATATGGAAGGTGGCCGCCACGGCTCGCCACCCCAGCCTGATCTTTTGTGCAGGCAACGGTGCGTCGACGCTGCCGCTCACGCGTGCTTTGGCCTCGGCATCGGCAACGGCGCTCACGTACGATGAGTCCATGGAAGTGGACCCGAGCATGACGGTGGACACACTCGCCGTGCGGACTGTCAGTATCCCGGGAACAAAGCTGATGCTGTAGTTTTGGCTCGAGAGTCCATCCACGGAAACGGCGTAGGCCCCGGCGCCGGAAAGGGTGTTGGCAGTGGTCGAAAAGCTCAACTGGCCTTGGAGTCCCGCCGTTTGTATCGTCTCTCCGCTGACTAGTCCGCTGTATGAAGCGCTGAACGACGGGTTTTGTTGGCCGATGTACCGACTCGCTCCGTTGACCGAGATCACGAGCGGCGCGGGGGTGATTCCGAAGGTATGGCCGGTGGTGAACGTCACCTGATAGCCGAGCTGATCGGCCAGCGTGCCGGACGCTATCACGTAGCTGCCCACGTTTTGCCCCGATGCGCGCTCGAGCGAGCCCGAGAAGATTTGCGCCGCGGTATCTCCGTTGACTTGCCCCATCGTGCCATACGCCAGCTGCGGGTCCGCGCCGGCGCTACCGTTGTACACCTTGGTGTTGGTGGAGTCCGTCGGCGTGACTGTGACCGTCGGCCGCTGGCGATACATGACGTAGGTAGCGCCATCACCGATGCCCGTCGCGCCGGCTGCGTCGCCATTCTGCCGGTCGTAGCGGAAATTGCCCGAGCCCGCGGCCGCCCGCTGCGCGAGCGAGCCGCCCAGCATTGTCGAATCGATGGAGCCGCTGTACACGGTGGCCGTTTTGCCCGTGTCCAGCGTAAAAGTCGCGCTGTTCTTCACATCGCCGCCACTGCCCGTTCCGCGCGCGGTAGCGGCACCGGCGGACAGCGTCAGATCGCCGTTCGAGACGGTCCAGTTGCCGGTCGTGGTCAGATTGCCGGAGAGCGTCGTCAGGCGCACGTTGCCAGTCGAGTTCACGCCGGAGACGGTGAAGGCGGTGGCGGCGGTGATGGTCGCATCGGCGGCACTGCCGACCGAGAGCAGACTGAACGAGTTGCCGCTATTGGTCAGTGCGAGCGAGCCGCTACCGACGTTGAGCGTGGTGGCGCCGCTTACGTTCAACGTACTGCTTTGCGTAATGCCGCTTGCGGCCAGGTTCAGCGAACCGCTGAGCGTGGATGCGCCCATGTTCAGTGACGAGCCGCTCGAGAGCGTCGCATCCGCGGCCGTCAACGCGATCGCTTCGGAGAACGTATTGCCGCTATTGCCGAGCGTGATGGCGTTGCTGCCGGCGTCAAGCGCAGTGGTGCCCGTGACCCTGACAGCACCGGTTTGAGCGATGCCGGGTGCGGTGAGCGTCAAGTTTCCGGCGATTGCCGACGTACCCAACGTCAGGGCCGTGCTATTGGACAGCGTCGTATCGGCCGCATTCATCGAGAGTGTCCCGTTGAAGGCGTTCCCGCTGTTGGTCAGGCTGATGGTGTTGCCCGATCCGCTCGCGTCGATCGTCGTTGTACCGCTTACCTGGAAGTAGCCGCCATGGGTCGTATCGTCAGCGATGGAACCGCCCGTGGACATTATGTCGAGGTTGCCGGGCGTGATCAGTCCACCTTTGTTCCAAACCGCCTTGCGCGCGTCCACGTTACTGAGCGCGGTGATGTTGAGCGGCGCCGCGGTCGCGACCGTCAACGTTGCACCGTTGCCGATATAGAACCCGCTATACCCGCTCACCGAATCGAGCGAACGCGCGTCGATATCGATCGACGAAGCGCTGGGGGCGCTCATTGTCACAGCGGCGGTGCCGGAACCCCACACGCCGTCCCCGCCGGCGTTCGATCCGGAAATGGCGATAGCGCCGCTGGTTGCCGTGACGTTCACTTTGCCGGCGAATTTCACTGCGGCGTTTGCATTGCTCGTGCTGGCTGAGCCGCCCACGACTTCATTCGTGCCAGCGATATCGACGGTCCCGCCGCTCAAGGTCGCCGCATTCGAGGACGTCGCCGTGATATTGACGGCTGAAAGCTGATTGCGATAAGTCGTCGACGTCGGATTGCTCACAGTTCCGATGATCGTCAGCGCGCCCGACGTCGAGAGGCTGTCCAGCGCGCCGATCGTGACGCCGCTGCCGGCCCATGTGCTCGTCGCCCCCGTTGCCGTGCCGGTCAACGTGATCGCGCCGCCACTAGTGCTCTGAATCGTGTTGCCGCCGACGAGGTCCACGCCGATGTCGTTGATGGAGAAAAGCGGTGCGCCGCCGCTGTTGGTGCCCGTGACCGTAGCGATGCCGCCGCTCGTGCCCGATATCGAAATTGCGCCGGAAGCCGTTCTCAGCGTCGTCGATTTCAGGTACACGCCCTGGCTGTTACCGTTGCTGGGCATCGTGCCCGACAGACTAATCGTGCCACTGCCGGTCGTCACCCACGTGCTGTTCTCGAGATCGAGTGCCGCAACGGTGCCCGACCGCGCACCGGTGGACACCGCGCTGATATTGCCGCCGTTGGCGGTGATATCGAGGTAGCTGAACTTGATGCCGTTGGTGTTCGATGCGCTCGTCGCCGCATTGGCCGTCATCGATACGTTGAGCGCGCCGCTCGTGCTTGTGATCGTTCGGTGCGCTCCGCTGCTGGCGTTTGTCGTGATACGACCGTCGGCGATCAAGGTCAGCGCGGCGTTGCCGCCGGCGGTCTTGGCGATGCTGCCGTTGATGGCGATGTTGCCTTCTTGCGTGCCCGCGCCGGCCGTAGTGATCGTGACGTTGCCGCCACTGTTCAAAATGCTCTGGATGCTCGAGACGTTGACGACGGAGCCATTGGCGCTGGGCGTCCAGACGTTGCTCGAAAACGCCCCGCCCGTTTGAGTGCCCGTGGATATCGTCACGTTGTACGGGTCGAGCAGCCACAGTCCCCCCGTGCCGCCCGTCGTTCCCGCAGCCACGCTGACCGCAATGCCATCGGTGTCCAAGACATGGCCGGACGTCTCGATGCTGCCGCCGTTACCGCCTGCGACTCCGCCATTGGCGGAAAGCAAGCCGTGCACGTTTGCACTGTCGGTGCCCCAGACGACTATTTTGCCGCCGCTGCCCGTGCGAACGGCGTCGGCATCGATCGCGGCACCGCTTGCGACGTACGTTGCCGATGCATCCTGCTTGGGGCCAGCACCGCGCGAGTTTCCGCCGATCAGCGCCGTGCCGCCGCCGGCCATCCCGCTGACATCGACGCGTGCGCCGTCGAAAAGCCCCACCTTGGCACCGAGCACTTTGACCGCGCCCCCTATGCCCCCGGCTTCTGGCGCGCTGGCGTCGAGTTGTCCGCTGACGGCCGTGGCGCCGGAGTCCGGGTCGCCGACCAACTCGATGGTGCCTTGTTTGTTGGCCACCGTGCGAGCCCGCACCACGCCGCTTGAGTTAACGACGGCTTCGCTCAAAGCGTCGAGTCCTTTGGCGGTCAGCACAACATGGCCGCCGTCCGCCTGAATCAGGCCCCCGTTGGCGGCGAGCGTGCTGGCTGCGCCGCGACTGATCGTATAGCCGAGCGGGCTGCCGTCCACGAGCGTCAGCGTGACAGCGCTCGCACCTGCCATCAGCACACTGCCCTGTGGTGCGTTGATGGTGCCCCCATTGTTCACGGCGGCCGCGATCAACGCGACCTTGCCGCCGGGCGGCACCATAAGCGTTCCTTGATTGACGACACTTGCCGTGCTCGCGCCACTGAGCGCGTAGCGGCCCGCCAGAAAATCGGCGTCGCTCAAGCCAAGCGTGCTCGCGACCAGCCCGCCGACATTGACCTGCGCGCTGCTGCCGAACAGGACGCCGTTCGGATTGAGAATGAATACGGTGCCGTTGGCATTGAGGTTGCCCAGAATGGCACTCGGCTCTCTGCCCGTTACGCGGTTCAGTGCGATCGCCCCGGTGCCTGGCTGGAGGAAATTGACGGTTTCGCCGGCCTGGATGCTGAATTTCGACCAGTCGATCGCGAGCTTGTTCGTATTCTGGGTAATGGTGGTAGTTGCACCCGTCTGACTGATGTTGGCGCTACCCGCGGTGACGGTGCCGCCGGCGGGGGCGGCAAGAACGGCAGCGCTTGCGAGCGCCGAGCACGCCAGCGCGATTACCGTGGGGACGCGGAATATCGAGGGATCGCCGTGCCGGGTGCCCGCCGCGCGGGAATATGCGGGAGAGCAATGCCGGATTACACGATCGGCATGTTGGCTCATCGTGCGGGCTGACATGGGGACGTATTGACTGATTGAATTCGCCGGCAATGAATAAAGGAGTTATCGGCACTCTGATTCGATTCTTGAGGGCGTTTCCATGCCCCTTTTTTGCCGATAAATCATCAAGAAAGGGCGAGGTTTGCCGAAATAGCAACTCCGCGCTTCGCGACGCTGTCGTCGCGAAAGTACGATCACGCTCGAAGAGACCTGCAAATGGCCAACAAACCGCTTTCCCGCACCAAGGCGCTGTGCATGTTGCTCGCCTGCCTATTCTTCATTCCCGTATTCGGCGTACTGACGGCGCATTTCATGGCCTCGGAGTACGAGAGCCAGTTTCACGATTCGGTAGTGTTCAATCAGCGCTTGGTCACCGAAGAAAACTATCAAGCTCGGCACCTGAGCTATGTTTCGGTTTGTGCACAGATCCGCGCTGGGGAAAACGCGGAGGGATATAAGGAAATGTGTTCCCCGGCGGACGAGGTCGCGATCGTCAAATACGCTTCGTGGGCGATTGCAGCCATCGGTGGTTTGATCTTGCTCGTGATTTACGGCGGCAGAGCGATCGCCGGCACGAATCGCGCACGGTTGAGCCGGATATTCGGCTTCGTTGTGCGTGCCGTGATGTTCCTGCTCGCGCTCTCGGTGTTCGGGCAAGCGGTGTTGTTCGTCTTTTCGGTCTACACGATCGAGACCATGACGATTCATCAGGTTCACGCGGTGCTGCTCGCCACCGTGGGATTTGCAGCGCTGCTCGTGTGCTGGACGCTGCTGCGCTCGACGTTCCAGTTCCTCAAGGAAACACCGATGCTTATCAAGGCCGTGCAACTCGATCGCGATTCTCAGCCTCGGTTGTTTCAATTCGTCGACGACATCGCACGTCGGCTCGGCGCACGATCACCGGTCAATATCATCGCCGGGCTCGAGCCCAATTTCTTCGTTACCGCAGGGCCCGTTGCGTTGTTTGGCCGTCACGGCACGGTCGCGAACGAAACGCTGTTTATTTCGCTTTGCACGATGCGCTTGTTCAGCAAGCCGGAGTTTGCCGCAGTGATCGGCCACGAACTCGGACACTTCCGTGGCGACGACGTGTCGCCGGCCATGAACCGTCATTCGACACCTCGACCAGAATCGTCGACAATCGACCGATCTGACCATCCACGATGCACCAATGTCGATCGACGTTCCGGGAACCGAAGGTTATGCCAAGCATGCCGAGGCTTTGGCTAATGAATGGCGCAAGATTTCATTCGAAGACCACCACCGACCAGTTCTGCATCTGATCCCGGACGTACCTTCACGCATCCTCGATCTAGGGGCAGGCATGGGCCGCGATGCTGCCGCATTGGCATCGATGGGGCACGCGGTGTTGGCGGTTGAGCCCGTCGACGAACTGCGGGCTGCTGCGACCAACATCTATCCCGCTTCCAGCGTTGTCTGGCTCGACGATAGCTTGCCGGATCTGTGCCTCGTCCGCGAGAGGGCGAACCGGTTCGACGTTGTCATGGTTACCGCAGCGTGGATGCACCTCGACGAAGTCCAACGTCGCCGAGGCATGGGCACCATCTCTGACCTGTTAGTCGATGGTGGCGTCGTCATTTTGTCGTTGCGCCATGGCCCGTTTCCGGAGGGGCGGCGCATGTTCGACGTCTCCGCGGCGGACACGATCCGGCTTGCCGAAGCCCATCGTCTCCAGCTTCTGCTCAACGTTCGCAGCGGCTCAGCCCAGCAAGCAAACAGGAACAAGGGCGTCACATGGACGCGCCTTGCTTTCGGGAAGTGAGAGCCGGTGTGGCGGTATCCTCTCGGCCAGCTTCTGCCGCTCGCCCGAGCTATAAAGCGCACCGTCGAACGGCTGGTCCCCTCCGAAACCACCATTCCATGTCGGATCCGCAAACGAACGACTGGCACGCCGCGCGGCCGGTCATCGCCGTGATCGTCAGGTGATTGGCAGACAACATGTGTGCCTCCGGCTGGAATACAGGTTACAGATATCCGCGCAATCGCGGTCGTTCCAGATGTCGAGCGACGAACCGTCCAGGAAAACAAGTCGATCGATGGTTCCCAAGTGCTGTATGGCGAGCAACGCGCTCCGGTTGACGAACGCACCGGGTCGATCGTCAGGAAAGACGACCTGCGTCAGGGGAGCGAAGCGCTGGGTTACCTCGGTGAAGCTCACCTCACTGGACGGCTCCGTCCCGTCAAGCCAGTAGACAAGCGCCGCCGTTGGACTGCCTGGCTTTCGCGCAATGAAGCGTACTGTTTTTTCGCCTGACAATTCATTCATGATTACCTGCCCGGTTAGTGCGTTCCTCTTTCAAAAGCAGTTCGGCGTTGCTTGCCGGGCTTGTTGATATGACGCGCTGTACGGCGCCTTTCGCAAGCCGGTGCTCGACCCAAATCCGCCCCCATCGGATCGCGTACTGCAATGCCTGTGCTGGGTCGTAAAAATAATCCAGCGCGTGGAAGCAGCGCTGCGTCGGGCAGCCTGGCCGTTCGATCACAAGATGGGCTGCATGCAACGCACTCTTCACGGGTTCTGCTCGGGCCGTCAATCGGTAGCCCTGGCATTGGGCCTGACAACTGACAGGGCCGATGATTGCGACGGAGCGTTCCCGACTGAGCGTCGGCGTCTCATTCAGATGTCTGGTTTGCTTTCTCATGGCTTCTCTATCCTTCGACGACGATCCCATCCCGCTGCAGTTAGGTCGCGCGGCTAAGGAGCGGCGCGCAGGCAGCGCAATGGATCTCGAGTTCGTTCGGCACGCGAGCGGACACCCATCACGCAAGCCGCGATGGAGCACCGTCGGTGGTCAACAGAAAGATGGTGGGCCCGGCTCTCGTTTAATTGGCTTTTGGTTTATTCGGAGAGCCGGGCAGGAGAAAGTGCTGCCTTATCCGCGCAGCTGGCGCGGTGTTGTGTGCGCCTAGAGGTATCGGTTTTCCAGTGCCCGCCAGTACGCGCCCCCATTAGTGCAGGAGTGCAGAACAAGGCGAGGCGAGAACGCGGGATGAAAAGCACGACTATGACCTCAAGTCAGTGGCCAGCGAGTAATCAAATCAAGAATGCGGCAGTCGTTCCATTAGAGCGCATCTGTAAGCATTTTGCAAGGTTACCTGGTGATATCGCCGTGCGGCATTGGGACGCAAAGGCATTTCATGCTGGGCGCCCCAATCCTGGAAACGCCGGGTGCAACGGCGGAACCGTGTGTGGCCGGCGCAGACGACGGGACCACTCTGTTAGCTGCTGTGGTGTCGGACCTACGACGCATGGGCGATACTCCCCGTGTTGTCGCGGTCGCCCGGCCCTGGGATCGGGGGACGCACGCGCCGCCTGTCCCCAAGACGGACTTTATTACTCCGGCTCATTGGTGTAAGCGCAACGGCTATCGCCACCACAATACTTGACATCTAAACTATTCCAACCTAAATTTCCTCCATCGCCAAGGAGGATGGAACATGCGCATCGTCTGTATCGGAGGGGGCCCCGCCGGCCTCTACTTCGGCCTCCTGATGAAATTGCGCAATCCGGCGCACCATGTATCGGTCATCGAGCGCAACCGCCCCTACGACACGTTCGGCTGGGGCGTAGTTTTCTCGGATCAAACGCTCGACAATCTCCGCGCAGCCGATCCGCCAAGCGCGGATATGATCCTGGATGCCTTCAACCACTGGGACGACATCGATATCCATTTCCGTGGCCGCACCCTCCGCTCATCGGGTCATGGATTCTGCGGTATCGGACGCAAACGTCTGCTCAATATCCTGCAAGCCCGTTGCGAAGCGCTCGGTGTCGAACTCGTGTTCGAAACCAGCGTGACAGACGACGACCGCTACGACGCCGACCTGATCATCGCGTCCGACGGCGCGAACAGCGCGATCCGACAGAAGTACGCCGCGACTTACCAACCGGATATCGACTTGCGCGACTGCCGCTTCGTATGGCTCGGCACGAAAAAGCGCTTCGATGCCTTTACATTTGCATTCGAGCAGACGGAATGGGGTTGGTTTCAAGCGCACGCCTATCGCTTCGACGACGACACATCCACATTCATCGTGGAAGCACCCGAGCGCGTCTGGCGTGCCGCCGGACTCGAAGAGATGAGCAAGGAGCAAGGCATTGCGTTTTGCGAGCGTCTCTTCGCGAAGTACCTCGACGGCAACCCGCTGATCTCGAATGCGGCGCACCTGCGCGGCTCCTCGCAGTGGATTCGTTTTCCACGGGTGGTCAATCGCGAGTGGGTTCATCTCAGGCCGCGTTCGGACGGCGGATCGACGCCGGTTGTTCTGATGGGCGACGCAGCCCATACGGCGCATTTTTCCATCGGCTCCGGCACCAAGCTCGCGCTTGAAGACGCAATCGAACTCGCGAACAGTATCGATGCTCATGCCGACGATCTTCCAGCCGCGCTCGATCGATACAAACGCATACGCAGTGTCGACGTGCTGCGGCTGCAAAACGCCGCTCGCAATTCGACGGAGTGGTTCGAGCATGTCGACCGATATGCCTCGTTCGAACCGGAGCAATTCGCCTATTCGCTACTGACGCGATCGCAGCGTATTTCGCATGAAAATCTGCGGGCACGCGATGCCCATTACGTGGCCAGCTTCGAAAACTGGCTCGCCGCGCGCACGGGCACCTCGCAACCGCGCACAGCACCCTCGATTCCGCCGATGTTCACACCCTACGCTGTACGCGGCGTCCGGCTGAAAAACCGCATCGTTGTTTCGCCGATGGCGCAATACTCAGCCGTCGAAGGCACGGTGGGCGACTATCACCTGACCCACCTCGGCGCCCGTGCCATGGGCGGCGCGGCACTGGTAATGACCGAAATGACGTGCGTCAGCGCCGAAGGCCGCATTACGCCCGGCTGCCCAGGCATGTATACAAGCGAACATCGTCAAGCGTGGCAGCGCATCGTCGATTTCGTACACGGCGCAAGCGATGCCAAAATCGGCATGCAGCTCGGCCACGCCGGCGCAAAAGCATCGACGCGCGTCAGTTGGGAAGGCATCGACCAGCCGCTCGACGAAGGCAACTGGCCGCTCGTTTCTGCTTCGCCGCAACAATATCTGGCGGGCATCAGCCAATGGTCACGCGAAGCCACGCTCGACGATTTGCGCGAAATCGAAAACCAGTTCGTGCGCGCAGCGAAGATGGCGGACGAAGCGGGCTTCGATTGGCTCGAACTGCACTGCGCGCACGGCTACTTTCTATCCAGCTTCATTTCTCCATTGACGAATCGGCGCACGGACGAATACGGCGGGGCGCTCGAACATCGGCTGCGCTATCCGCTCGAAGTATTCGCCGCCATTCGCCGTGTATGGCCTGAGAACAAACCGATTTCCGTACGCATCTCGGCGCACGACTGGGTGGAAGGCGGCACGACGCCGGACGACGCGGTACAGATTGCCCGCGCATTCAAAGCGGCCGGCGCCGACATGATCGACGTTTCCTCGGGGCAAGTCAGCAAGCTCGAAAAACCGGTCTACGGCCGCATGTACCAGACGCCGTTTTCCGATCGCATTCGCAACGAGGCCGGCATCGCGACGATAGCGGTTGGCGCGATCTCAGAGGCCGATCACGCGAACAGCATCATCGCAGCCGGTCGCGCGGATTTGTGCGCCGTCGCGCGGCCGCATTTGGCCAACCCGGCATGGACGCTCACCGAGGCCGCAAAAATCGGCTACCTCGACATCGGCTGGCCCAAGCAATACACGGCCGCAAAGGCCCAACTCGAACGCAACGCAGAACGCGAGCGTGCTCAAACCCCATCTTTGCCGATATCGGACACGCAATGAACAACCACTCCCTCAACGGTAAGCACGCCGTCGTGACAGGCGGAGGCAGCGGCATCGGCGCAGCAATTGCACGCTCGCTCGCGCAAGCCGGCGCGCGCCTGACGCTGACGGGCCGCGATGCAAAGAAACTTGCCGCCCAACGCGAACAGCTGGCCGCCTATGACGATGTGGGCTGCGTCACGATGGACGTGACGGAACCCGACTCGGTCGCGCAAGCCTTCGCCGCTGCGGTGCAGGCGATGGGGCCGGTCGATATCCTGATCAACAACGCCGGCCAGGCGCAGGCCTCGCCCTTCACGGCTACCGATCTGGCGCTGTGGCGCCGCATGCTCGACGTCAATCTGACCGGCGTCTTCCTGTGCACGCAGGCGGTCATGCCCGCGATGCTCCAAAGAAAATACGGCCGCATCGTCAATGTGGCCAGCACCGCGGGGCAAATCGGCTATCCCTACGTGGCCGCCTACTGCGCCGCGAAGCATGGCGTCATCGGTCTGACCCGCTCGCTGGCGCTCGAAGTCGCGGCCAAAGGCATCACCGTCAACGCGGTTTGCCCCGGCTACACCGAAACCGAGCTGCTGCATACCGCACTCGATCAAGTCGTCTCCAAAACGGGCCGAAGCATGAACGAAGCCCGCACCGCGTTGCAGCGCGCCAACCCGCAACAACGCTTCATGTCGCCGGAAGAAGTCGCGCATGCGGTGCTCTGGCTCGTGCAGCCCGAATCGTCGGCCATGACCGGGCAATCGATTTCAATCTCTGGTGGAGAAGTAATGTGAGCCGCACTGCCCGTTCCTCGGCAAAAAAAGACGCCGCGCAATCGATCGAAACGACGAAGCCAGCGCACGGCGACAATGTCGTCGATATGGAAGCCCGTACAGGCGCCGATAGCCACATGAGTCTGCGCCTATGGTTGAGATTGCTCGCAACCACCAATCTCGTGCAAGCCGAGCTGCGTCGCCGCCTGCGCGACGAATTCGAGACCACACTGCCGCGCTTCGACTTGATGGCCCAACTCGAACGCCATCCCGAAGGACTGAAGATGAGCGAAATCTCGCGGCGCCTGATGGTCACCGGCGGCAACGTGACAGGCATCACCGATCAACTCGAGAAAGAGGGTTTCGTTGCACGCGAGGCGGACCCGAACGACCGACGCGCCTTCAGCGTGCGTCTGACGCCTGCGGGCCGCATCGCTTTCGACAAGATGGCGCGCGCCCACGAACAATGGGTCGTGGAGCTGTTGGGCGGCCTGGGCCGCGACGAGAAGTCGAAGATGTATCAGCGTCTCGGCAAATTGAAAACGCATTTGGTCGAAAACGCGCAGCGTTGAATGGTCGCTTACGCGCCATCACGCACTGTGCCTGACGTCCAACGAACGATTCGAACCCGCCCATGACTCATTCACCCTCATCCGCCGCACGCCTTCGCGCAGGCAACGCCGTCGCCCTCGCCGGCTATGCAGCCCACCACTTCGGCTGGTCCGTCAGCGACGGCGTGGGCACGATCGTGCTGAACCGACCCGAGCGCAAGAATCCACTGACCTTCGATTCCTATGCCGAACTGCGCGATCTGTTCCGCCAGCTCGCCTACGCAACAGATGTCAAAACAATAGTCATCTATGGCGCCGGAGAGAACTTCTGCTCGGGCGGCGACGTGCACGAAATCATCGGTCCGCTGATCGGCTTGCCGATGCCAGAGCTGCTGATGTTCACGCGAATGACGGGGGATGTCGTGAAAGCCATGCGCCATTGTCCGCAGCCGATTGTAGCGGCCGTGGACGGCGTATGCGCCGGAGCGGGAGCGATCCTCGCGATGGCGGCCGATCTACGCTACGCCACCGCGCGCAGCAAGCTGGCGTTTCTGTTCACGCGCGTCGGTCTCGCGGGCTGCGATATGGGTGCCTGCGCGATTCTGCCGCGCATCATCGGCCAGGGACGTGCATCGGAGCTTCTGTTCACGGGCCGGGCGGCGAGCGGCGAAGAAGCTTTTACGTGGGGTTTTTATAACCGCCTCTGCGAGCCCGGCGATTTGGTTGCACAGGCAACCGAATTGGCGCGCACACTCGCGAGTGGCCCGACCTTCGCGCACGGCATGACGAAGCGGATGCTGCATCAGGAATGGAGCATGAGCGTCGACGACGCCCTCGAGGCGGAGGCCCAGGCGCAGGCAGTCTGCATGGCCACCCAGGACTTCGAGCGGGCTTACCGCGCATTTGCGGCGAAGGCACGTCCCGAATTCAAAGGAGATTGACGTGGCGATCGACGCCCCTTCGAGCATGCTGGATTGGCCGTTTTTTGAAGCGCGGCACCGCACCCTCGCGACGGATATCGATGCGTGGTGCAACGAGCACTTGCCTGCAGTGAGCTCGCTGTTGCACGAACGCGATGGCGCGGATGAAGGATGTCGCCAACTCGTGCGTATGCTCGGCGAAGCCGGGTGGCTGCGCTACGGCATCGGCGGACGAACGTACGGCGGCGATGGCGACGAGATCGATACGCGTGCGGTCTGTCTGTTACGCGAGACCCTGGCGAAACACGCGGGTCTCGCCGACTTCGCGCTGGCCATGCAAGGGCTGGGTTCGGGCGCGATCACGCTCGCCGGTACGCAAGCGCAAAAACAGCGGTATCTGCCGGCCGTTGCCAACGGCACGGCGATTGCCGCGTTCGCCTTGACGGAGCCCGAGTCCGGCTCGGATGTGGCCGCACTCACGCTGACAGCGCACGACGACGGCGATGCCTATGTTCTCGATGGCGAGAAGACATGGATTTCGAACGGCGGCATTGCCGACTTCTATATCGTCTTCGCACGCACGGGCGAGGCACCCGGTGCACGCGGCATCAGTGCATTCATCGTCGACGCCGATACGCCCGGACTCACGATCGCGGAGCGCCTCGAAGTCATTGCACCGCATCCGCTCGCCCGGCTGGAATTCGCGGGCGCACGTTTGTCCAAGCGCTGCATGCTCGGCGCGCCCGGCGAAGGGTTCAAGCTTGCCATGCGTACGCTCGACATCTTCCGCACTTCGGTCGCGGCAGCAGCGCTCGGTTTTGCCCGCCGCGCGCTGGCCGAGGCGCTGCACCGCGCAAGCACGCGGCATCTTTTCGGGCAAACGCTTTCCGACTTGCCGTTGACGCAGGCAAAGCTCGCGCAAATGGCGTTGACGATCGATAGTGCCGCACTGCTCGTCTATCGGGCCGCCTGGATGCGCGATCAAGGCAAGCGCGTGACGCGCGAAGCGGCCATGGCGAAGTGGCACGCCACGGAAGGCGCGCAGCAAGTCATCGATGCGGCCGTGCAGATCTGGGGGGCGCAGGGCGTGCAAAGCGGAACGACCGTCGAGACGCTTTATCGCGAGATCCGTGCGTTGCGCATTTACGAAGGCGCGACAGAAGTTCAGCAATTGATCGTTGGGCGCGACCTTCTGGCGCAATATGCTGCGCGCGAAGGGGCTGTGCGATGAGCATTCCGGGCGCCATCCTCTTCGAGCGGTCGGTGCGGGTTCGCTTCTCGCATTGCGACCCGGCCGGCATCGTTTTTTTTCCGCAATATCTGACGCTCACGAACGCCCTTGTCGAAGATTGGTTCAACGAGGGGCTCGGGATCGACTATGCAGCGATGATCGGAACGCGCCGCATCGGCCTGCCGATTGTCAAACTCGAATGCGAATTCGTCCGCCCGAGCCGAATGGGCGAATCGCTATCGATGCGATTGTCACTCGATGCGCTCGGACGACGCTCGATCTCCATCGGCATCGAAGCGCTTCGTCATGACGGTGTCTGCTTCCGATCGAAGCAAGTGCTCGTGACGACATCGCTGGCTTCACATCAATCGATCGATATTCCTGACGATATCCGCACCGCGCTCGAACGCGCTGCATCGTCACCTTTGAGCTTCGAGGCCCAGTCTCTATGAAACGCACTTTTCTGCCATCCGGCTGGACGAAGCCGCGCGGGTACGCCAACGCGGTTGCCGCACGCGGTACGTCCGTTTATATCGCCGGGCAAATCGGCTGGGACGCCGACGAACAATTTCATTCGACAGAGTTTGCGGCGCAGGCGCGTCAGGCGCTGCTCAATGTCGCCGCTGCACTGGAGGCCGCAGGCGGCCGGCCCGAGCATCTCGTGCGCATGACATGGTACGTCACCGACAAGCGCGAATACCTGGCTTCATTGCGGGAAGTGGGACAGGCGTTTCGCGAGGTGATCGGCGACTACGACATCGCCATGAGCGCCATGCAGGTGGCCGCACTGATCGAAGATGAAGCCAAAGTCGAAATCGAAGCCACCGCCGTCATTCCCGACTGATCCCGGAGGGATGTCATGGAACCGTCTGCCCACGTCGATACTTTCGCCCGGGACAATTTGCCCCCGCTCGAGCAATGGCCCGTATTGCGGCTCGACGATCCCGGCCTTGCCTACCCTGCCCGCCTTAACTGCGCCGCGGCATTGCTCGATGAGGCCATCGACGCGGGGCACGGCGAGCGGGTTGCGATCTGGTCGAACGTCGACGGTCAGCCCAACGCGACGACCTACAACGAGCTTCGCGCCATGGTCGATCGCTGGGCACACGTGCTCGTAGAGGACTTGGCACTCCGACCCGGCAATCGTGTGCTGCTGCGCGGACCCAATACGCTGCAAATGGCTGCGGCGTTGCTGGCCAGTCTCAAAGCCGGGCTTGTCGTCGTGCCGACGATGCCGCTTTTGCGTGCCAAAGAACTGAAGCAAATCATCGATAAGGCGCGTATCGGCGCTGCGCTGTGCGATGCTCGGCTTGCGGATGAGTTGAACCGGTGCCGCGAGCCCGGCGATGAATACTTCGCCGCGGATCTCGCACAGGTGGCGTTCTTTCATAGCGATGCGGACGATTCGCTCGACACGCGCGCCGCTGGGAAGCCTGCACATTTCGATGCTTGCGATACGGCGGCCGACGATGTCTGCCTGATCGCTTTTACAAGCGGCACGACGGGCGCACCGAAAGGCTGCATGCATTTTCATCGCGATGTGCTGGCGATGTGCGACCTTTTCCCGCGCCACGTTCTGCGGCCGAACGCCGACGACGTGTTTTGCGGCACACCTCCGCTCGCATTCACATTCGGGTTGGGCGGTCTGCTCTGCTTTCCCTTGCGTGTCGGCGCATCGACGGTGCTCATCGAAAAGCTCACCCCGGAGACGCTGCTGCAAACGATCGAGCGTTTTCGCGCGACGATCGTGTTCACGGCACCAACGTTTTATCGGCAAATGGCTCCGCATGTCGCGCGCTTCGATCTGTCGAGCCTCGCAAAGACCGTATCGGCCGGCGAAGCGTTGCCCGACGCCACGCGCGCGCTCTGGCGCGACGCCACGGGTATCGAAATGATCGACGGTCTCGGCGGCACCGAGATGATCCATATTTTTATCTCATGCGCAGCCGAGGACATTCGCCCGCACGCTATCGGCAAGGCGGTGCCGGGCTACGAAATCGCGGTCGTCGACGATGCCATGCGGCGGCTGCCACCGGGTACGGTCGGCAAACTCGCCGTGCGCGGCCCGACGGGCTGCCGCTATCTTGCGGACGAAAGGCAGAAAACGTTTGTGCGCGAAGGCTGGAACCTGCCCGGCGATGCGGTCTATATGGACGAGGACGGCTACGTGTTTTACCAGGCGCGTGCCGACGACATCATCGTATCGGCTGGCTATAACATCTCGGGGCCTGAGGTCGAAAGCGTGCTGCTCGAGCACGAAGCTGTCGCGGAGTGCGGTGTGATCGGCGTGCCCGACGACGAACGCGGGCAAATCGTCAAGGCGTTCGTCGTCGTCAATCCGGGTTATGTGGCGGACGATACGCTCGTTGCCGAGTTACAAGCCTTTGTGAAAAGCCATGTGGCGCCGTACAAGTATCCGCGCGTGATTCGATTCATCGAGGCATTGCCGCGCACAGAGACAGGCAAATTGAAGCGTTTCGCGCTGCGGACAATGTAGGTTCTGTCGGCAGCCGAGATCACAGGGAATTCATAAGCAAATATTACCAATTGCACAAGTTGAGATTCGGAAAAATATTCTTATCGAGTAATTGACGGCTCATTCTATTTTGTGGGAACAAATTTGTGTGTAGAATCGCGCGACCGTCGATATCGGCGATCCGTCAAGCATACAAATGAATACCGACCTGTCCGTTCAAGACCTCCGAAAGCTCGCTGCGGGAGGTCAGAATAATCGGTTTTTGACGCTGTCGTTTCCAGACGGCGACGCTCCCGGGGAAATTCTGCTGGCGAATCGTCTCGAAGGGGAAGAATTCCTGTCGCGCGATTTCCGATTCATTGTCGAAATTCTGTCCGACAATGCGAAGCTCGACCCGAAAGATTTCGTTGGAAAGTTGGTGTCCGCGCGATTGCTGCGCAACGATGGCAACTTTCGGTATTTCACCGGCTATATATTTTCGTTTCGCTTGACGAAGGCGGATGGCGGGATTGCGTTTTACGAAGCCGAGATCGGCCCCTGGTTACGCTATCTGACGCTGCGCAAGAATAACCGGCTGTTCAAGGACTTGACGATAGCCGGTCAAACCGATGCCATCTTTCAAAATTACGGCTACCTGCCCGTCTGGGAGTGGAGAGTCCGCGAGGACGACCCGAGGATGAAGATGGCGTGCCAGTTCGACGAGCACGACCACAATTACGTCCATCGTCGCTGGGAGCACCTGGGCCTCACCTACTGGTACGAACATACGGCCAAGGGTCATAAGCTGATCCTGTCCGATCCGCTTCGCGACGACCAGTCGATCGATGGCAGCACCCCGGAAATTCGCTATCAGAGCGAGGCCGGGTCGCAGGAAGCGGATGGTATTGCATCGTGGTCGCCCGTTCAGACGGTCACGTCGACGCACATGGCGCTATCGCGGGCCGACTTCAAGGATCCTGGGCGCACGGCAAATACCGGCGGCCTGGCCGATGCGCAGGTCGACGGATGGGACGGCCGCATTCCGAAGCTGGAATGGTACGAGTACGCCGGTGCGTACGGCTATCGCAACGCCGACGATGGCCAGCGGTTGGCGCAGCGACGCGTCAACGCAATCGAGGCGAACGCGCGGCACTATGAAGCGCGCGGCAATTGCCGCTCCGTGATGCCTGGCCGCTGGTTCCGGTTGACCGATCACTTCGGCGGCATGATCGGCCGCACGAGCCGCGACGACGAATACCTGATCGTTTCCGCGCGTCACGTTGCGACGAACAACTACCTTCAGGGCGTTGACGCGCCGGCTGCGTACGAGAACGCCTTTACGTGTGTCCGTCGGGACCTGCGGTGGCGGCCAGCGCCCGGTTACAACAGCGTCGATACACGCATACTGGCGCCGCAGACCGCCACCGTCGTCGCGCCGCAACCCGTCGTCGACTCGAAAGGCGACAGTATCTTCACGGACGAGCACGGGCGGTGTCTCGTGCAGTTCCATTGGGACAGAGAAGGCAAGTACACGACCTGGGTGCGCGTGTCGAGCGGCTGGGCCGGCGGAAGCCAGGGCATGACAGCGCTGCCGCGAATTGGCGCGGAAGTGGTCGTTCAATGGCTCGACGGTAATCCGGACCATCCGATCGTCACGGGGCGGGTCGGCAATACGACGAATCAGCCGGCGTGGCAGTTGCCGCATCAGCGCGCATTGACGGGCATTCGCAGCCGCGAGTTGGTGGGCGATGCCGGCAACCGGGCGGCGGGCAACAGCAATCATTTGATTTTCGACGATACGGCGGGCGCCATTCAGACGCAATTGCGCAGCGACCATAAGGCCAGCCAATTGTCGCTGGGCAGCGTCACGCGTATCGAGGATTGGCAGGGACGGCAGGATGCGCGTGGCGAGGGCTTCGAGTTGCGCACCGACGGAGTCGGGGCGGTCCGCACGGCTCAGGGGATGGTGGTCAGCACCGAGGGCCGGCCGAAGGGTCAAGCGCATATCGCCGATGTGAGTGAGCCCGTATCGCGTCTGTCCAAGGCGCAAACACTGCACGACCAACTTGGCAAGCTCGCTCAGAAGCATGATGCACAGGACAGCGGCGCCGATCAGAGCGTGGTCGCCGATGAACTGAAATCGCAGGCCGACGGCATCAAGGGCTCAGGCGGTGGCGCTAGCGGCGATGGATCGTTCCCGGAGCTGAACGAACCGCACTTGTTGCTGGCGGGCGCGGCCGGTCTCGAGATGACTACTCCTGCAACCGTTCATATGGCGGGCGGCCAGCATGTGGCTGTCACTGCAGGCCAGAACGTCTCGATCGCGGCGGGCAAATCGCTTTATACGAGCGTCTCGGAAAAGTTCTCGTTGTTCGTGCACCGCATGGGTATGAAGCTCGTCGCGGCGAGCGGTAAGGTTCAAGTGCATGCGCAAAACGACGACCTCGAACTGCTCGCGAAAAAGGTCGTTGCGATCATCAGTACAACGGACTGGATAAATATCACTGCGAAGCAGGGTATCCGGTTGACGGCGGGCAACAGTCAGTTCGAGGTCAGCGCGAAAGGCATCGTCGGTTATACGCCCGGCGAGAACAAGGTTCATGCGGGCAGTCACGATACGGTCGGACCGGAGAGCGTGCCTGCGCAGTTCCCCGGCAACGATTTGTGCGAGCAGGTCGCTGGCGCTGCGTCGCAGGCCGGTCAGGCGTCGGTCGCGCTGACCTGACGAGGCCATCATGACGATCTCTCAGATGCAGGCCGCCCCAGCGTCTTCGGGGCCATTGATGCACGGCTTTTTGCTCGTCGAACCGACTATGCTCGTCCACGTGCCTGAACTGGCCGCACTGGACATGCGCCCGTGTGTACACCGCACACTTGCTCATCGGGAAGAGCTGATGCCGCAATTGATCGACGTTGCCGCGTTGGACGATGAAGCACGTGTGCTGGCGACTGAGTCCTGGATGGCGGAAACGCATGTCGAACGTCCGCCAGTGGTGTGCGCATGGTTAGATTGCGATGCCGGGGTCGATGCCGTTAGCGAACATATCGCACAGTATTTGGTAGGCCCGGGAGCTGGCGGCAAGTCGGTGTTCTGGCGGTATTACGATCCGCGTGTATTGGCATTGACGTTGGCGATCCTCGATCCGGAGCAGCGCGAGGCGTTGCTCGGCCCGGTCAAGGTATGGCAGTTCGCATGGGCAGGACACCGCTGGAGCGTTACTGGTACTGCCGACGGGTCCAAGGACGCCGATCGATCGTCGGGCTGGCCACGCGCGGAGCAATGGACGCGCATCAATCGTAGCGAAACCGCGGATCGTGTGATGCGTCGTCTCCCCGTCATGTCCGTCGAGCAAACTGCTCGGTTGCCGGCGGCCCTCGATCAGTTGTTTTCCGATGTGGCGCTGAACAGCGACGCGGAAGACGTGGATGTGCTTGCGGGGTTCATGTCGGAGCGTGTACGCAATGACTTTGCGCTCGATGCCGAAATTCAGGGATCAAAATCATGACAACTAAAGGATGCCCGTTGTGCGATCGGCAGTCGCTGCTGATCTATCCGGTTCGCTATGCCCTCGCGTGCCCGCGCGGTGCGGCGAAAGCGCCGGCCCTGTCCGGCAACTTCAAGATCGATGGTCGCGCTCCGCCGTCAGTTGGTACCGCCAAGTACACGCTGCGTGCGCTGCGGCAGGGGTACCTGTACACCTACGATGAGAAGCGTAAGCGGCTTAGCGCGTATATGGTTCTCGACGATGGCTCGTTGTGGTATTTCCCGCCGGATACGACGCCGCCGCCGGGCGCGAAGGACGCGCTCACCCAAAGCTGTGTCTACAACGGCGAAACGGACTTCGAATCGCTTGGGCGATGTATCAGTGTCCAGCACACGCCTGGCAGCGATGAAGCGACGAACCTTTGGATTGGTTGGTCGAATGTCCGATGGACCAAGGATCTCGTTCACAACAAGGTCGTTGATGAGGCTTGGCGCAAGCAGCATATGCAGTGCATCAACGTCCCGGCGATGCTCGCGGGTGGCGCCATCGATACAGGGGAATTTCAAGCCAGTCAAAGCAAGGTGGCGCATTTCGCGATGGACGATCACGCGATGAAGGACGCGTTCGGCTTTAGCAATCGCGCGCCCAAGGACGAAATCCGCCTGCGCCAACGCAACGTCGCAAAACGCATCAGCGACGCGATGGCGAAGTCACCGCTCAAGAAGGGCTTCATCGTCGCGGTCAACGATCCCGTCGGTATCGCGAACGATCTCGCGGAATTGACAGTCCCAAATCTGAATAACGGTTTCGACGAGCAGATCTACTGGAAGTACGTCTCAGCTCAACTTTTGGAGCGGGCCGAAGCCGGTATTCGCGCCAACGCCAAGGCATCGACTGGACTGTCGTACCGAATGTCTCAGACGGCCCAACAAGTCAACGACCTCAATTCGCGAATCGGCAATTACAACGCCCCGCCCATGGCCGATTTGACCGGGCTTTATCGTCTGATCAAGGGGGTCTTCAAGACGGGTAGCTTCGAACAGGCCGCGAAGGAAGAAGATGCGCGGATGGCCAACGTTCCAGCGACGGTAGAGGCGTCGGCCAATGAGGCTTGGGAAGAAGCGTCGACCAAGGTCGGGCCGGATGGCAAGCGAACCAGCGTGTTGGACGAGGAAGCACTGAAACGCTTCCCGCAGGAGTATCAGCAAGCGCTCGAAGCGTTCAAGCCGAAATGGCAGCCGCTAGTGCAAGCGCATGCCGATTGGCTCAATTCAAAGCTGCTCGCAGAATGGATGGCGGGTAATCACGACCCGCAGGATCTTCGCAGCGGCTATGCGTACAGTGAGTCATGTGCACAGGCAATTGGGTCGGCCGCCGGTACGGAACCATGCAAGAAGGTGATCGATGAGTGGCTGAACGGTCAGGCCGCGAATGTCCGCAATGTCTACGTACGTGCCCTGCTGTTTAATCAGGACGCAATGATAAAAGCAGCGGATGCACAGGTACACGGTTCCGATATCCAGTACGAGAACTTCCTGAACTTATACAAGGAAGCGTTCAAAAAGATCGAGAGTCTAGGTAACGCGGCCAGCTTGCGGGACCGGCTTATCGTGACTACCGCCAATCATATTGTCGGCGTACTCACAAGTACGGCACGCGGCGCGGCGATCGGATTTGTGACCATTCGTCTGGCGATGCAGTCCGGCGTTCGCCTCAAGCCATCGCAGGTCAGCAAGCTTGCAATTCGAGACTGGGTCCTGCGGGAAGCCCGGGCAGCGGGCGTCCAACTGGACGGCGACCGTACCGACCAGCGCGCATCGGCGACTCAAGTCGGTAAGCAGGTCATAAAAGCCGCGCCACCGCGCGATCCGAATATCGTTGCCTATGAGATGGATGTGGATGCCCTGGTCAAGGACGGAAAGTTGGACGCCGATGCGATCAAGGCCATCAGAGTACCTGGTGTGGACGCCGCAAAGAAGTGGCTCAATTCGTCCCGAGAGTTCAATCTCGGTGTCGTGACGGTGATTTTTCAGATGGCAACACTGACGTTCGCAGCTAAGGATTGGGCTGGCAGTGACCAGTTCAATCAAGGGGAAACCGGGCTCAAGGCGGTTGGCGCTGTCGTTTCGATCGTCGGCACCGTCATAGAGACGGCATCGGAGACCGTCGCCAAGGCACCGGCTCATCCGTTGTCGGCATTCATCATGAAGCAGTGGGCTGGGGCTAGCGAGTGGGCGGAGGTAGGTGCAAAAATCGGTCGCGGATTAGGTGCGATTGCTGGCATCGTTTTGGCTGGATATGACCTTTTCAAGAACGTACCGGAAGCATTTCGCAACAAAGAATATGGCTTAACCGCGCTCTATGCTCTAAGCAGCGTTCTCGGTGCATACGTGGCCGTCGCTGCCTTCTTCAGTCTACCTATGTTCTGGCCTGCCTTGATACTTTCCATTCTGGTTGGTGTCGCAATTGCAATTTTCAAAGCGTCGGCGCTTAAAGACTGGGTGTCAAGGTGCAAGTTCAGCAAGGAGGAACACTACGATTCTCTCGAGGCGGAACTCACGGCATTTAGCTCGGCGGCAGGAGGCTAGCGTATGGACGAACGCGTCATGAAAAAATGCATCGGCCAACCAGTCCCGGAGTGGGATCTGGCGCATCGATTGTCAATCAACCGATCGGCCGGTCCTACCATTCAGGATTTTGGCTCGACGTTCAGTGTCACATCGACCTACATGGATGTGATAGAGCCATCCTTTCTTGAAAAGCAATGGTTCGTCACGGGTACGGTGCTGGCTTTCTTGTGTATAGGAATCGGCCCATATATTTATTTTCTTACACACGCCGATCCGGCTCCTGCATTTTGGATGTTCATATTCAATTGTATCGCTATCCTTCCGGTAGTCCTTTTTGGCACGATTGTTTGGAAGCTCGGACGCGGCCTGTTCTTCGGCTTACTCCACCGCCCAATCCGCTTTCATCGTGAAGCCCGCAAACTATATGCGATCCGCGCGCGACGCTTCTTCGCCAAACCCGGCGAGGGTGACGTGGTCTGGGAGGCACCTTGGACGGAAGACTCGATTTTCTGCCTCCACCGTGAGGTGACATCCTTCGGCACGATCTTCCACATTCGGCACTATACGGTCGACGATCACGGCAATGTCACGCGTGTGTTCTCCATCGGCCGAGAATGGACTGGTAGGCTACAAGTCGAAATGGCGCTTGCACAATGGAACTACTGGCGCCTGTACATGAATGACGGCCCGAACGGTTTGCCTAAACCGATGCTGTTTCACACGCAGCACGAGACGCTGCGCGAGTCGTTCCTTTTTTCGATGTACAGCTTCGGAATGCGAGCTCCCGTCGTCGTTCGACTGTTTATGATGCCGCTTATCCTCGTCTTCACCGTCATGCGGACGTTGGCCAACAAGACTTGCCGCGCTCCTGTCTGGCCCGACGCCATCAAACGAATTTCGGCTGTTGCGTCCGACGATCCGTACGCCGAGCCGCGCCCCGGTACTCCAGTTGGCTGGGGCGACACCGTCTTGGCTCAACAGCGCGGTGAGTATCCAAACGATCCCAAAGCACGGGTTAACGGCTGGTCAGGGGAGGCTGATGGCCGCGAGTACGCGCTGGCTTGGCTTGAGAATCCTCATTCCAAGATGGCGCACTCGGCAGTACAAGGCTAATGACACCGAACAGAAAGATGAAAAGGCAAATCGTCACATCCCTGTATGTAGGACTCGCTTTGCTCGGTAGCTACCCACCAAGTGCATCGGCGAAATATGGCACTGCAGAAACGGCTGTCAAATCCGCTCTAGCCAGCGCTCGAGATATTAGATTTGACGATGAATACGAAATGACTCATGACTTGCATGGAACGGACCCAGTCCGGAACTTGAAGCGAACTTTCATTTGCGGACATGTCGCATACAAAAATGCGGACGGTAAAGGTGTCCGGGCGCGCTTTATCTACGTGACAGATTCGAATGATCCGCTACTCGCCGAATATGGCCCGCTTGCATTGGAGAAGCCCGAGCTGGATTACGGGATTCTTGATGAAAGCAATGGAGGGAGGTATGCGACCGCATTCGAATTTTCCGGCTGGAATAAGACTTGCGCCAATGCGCAACATCCCAAGACGTTTAGCGGGGTTGCTCCAAAGAGCGACAATTGAGCCGCACGGAGGAGTCCACGCAGCGGTTCTTGGCCCAGCGCGTCGATGCGACACCGAACTACGGTCCAAGGATGAACGTCCGGCAACCCGCCGGGGCTTGAATAGGGTGACTGCCACGATGACAAACACAGTTGACGGGGAAACGGGCAGCGTGCATGAGTTGCCTCTGACAGAGGAGACCGCTCGTGACTTAGCTGATCCGACCGCTACCGCCGCCAGTGCGGAAGGCATTCCCCATAATCTCGTCTGTCTCAATACATTGTGGACGCTTGCTCTCATTGATCAACCACTTTTGGAGCAGGCAAAGGACCAACTAGGCGATCGTCCGGATTTCGCGAAAGAAGGACAGCAGCCGGCCATAGGCGGCCCCGCGGCTGCGCTGGAATGGATGATTGAAAGCAATCTGCTGACAAGGGCTCAATTTGAGGCACTCGCGGAGCGCTACATCCGGGAAGGCGTCGAGAGAGAGAAGAATCAAAAGGAAGATTTGCAACGAATATTGATCGTCGAGACTGTCGATTCTGGCTTCTGCGATGGCGTCTTTCGGAAGGAAATGAGCTTAAAAAAAGCAAGAATCTATAGTCCGTACATCTCCGGCGTCATCCTGTTTATCGCGTTCTTTTATCTGCTTCCTATGCTCGTTAGATTCTTGAGGCATGTTTTTGGTTGACTGTAAGGGGGGAACACTATGACTCGTTCGCAGCAGACTCAACTCACCTGTTCCGGAGTAGGAAGCTGACACATGGACGAACGAGTCATGACCAAATGTATTGGCAAGCCGGTGCCGGAGTGGGACATGGCCCATCGCTTATCGATCAATCGGCCAGCAGGCCCAGATATTCAAGATTTTGGTTCGACGTTCTGCATCAATTCTGTCTTTATGGACGCAATCGAGCCGTCCTTTCTAGAAAAGCAATGGTTCATCACAGGTGTGTTCGTTGCGTTTCTGGCGGCCTTAAATGGCCCATATATGTACAGCTACACTCACAAAGGTGATTCCTCATCGTTTTATCTGTTTGTGGCCGATGTGATGGCTCTATGCTTCGTAGTGTTGTTTGGCGGAATGGCTTGGAGACTGGGGCGAGGTCTGTTCTTCGGCTTGTGCTACCGTCCGATTCGCTTTCATCGTGAAGCCCGTAAGCTATATGCGATCCGCGCGCGACGCTTCTTCGTCAAGCCCGGTGAGGGTGACGTGGCGTGGGAGGCACCTTGGGCGCAAGATTCAATCTTCTGTCTCCACCGCGAGATCACATCCTTCGGCACGATCTTCCACATTCGCCACTATACGGTCGACGACCTCGGCAACGTCACCCGTGTGTTCTCAATCGGCCGTGAATGGACCGGCAGACTGCAAGTCGCAATGGCGCTCGCACAGTGGAACTACTGGTGCGTCTATATGAATGACGGCCCAAACGGTCTGCCCAAGCCGATGCTGTTTCACACGCAACGCGAGACGTTGCGCGAGTCGTTCCTGTTTTCGATGTACAGCTTCGGCATGCGCGCACCCGTCGCCGCCCGATTGCTCATGATGCCGCTGATCCTGGTGTTCACGGTCATGCGGACACTGGCCAACGCGACCTGCCGCGATCCGGTCTGGCCCGACGCGATCGAACGAATTTCAGCCATCGCTTCCGGCGATCCCTATGCCGAACCCCGCCCCGGTACGCCAGTTGGTTGGGGCGACACAGTCTTGGCTCAACAACGCGGCGAGTACCCGAACGATCCGAAAGCCAGGGTTAACGGCTGGTCGGGCGAAGCTGATGGCCGCGAGTACGCGCTGGCATGGCTTGAGAATCCGCACTCCAACCCGGCGCACTCCGCAGCGCGTATCTAGCGCTCATTGACGACGATGGCTCTCGGGTTGCACGGGGCCGCCTTTGCGGCTCACTCGAGGCGGAACTGAAGACAGGCTAGCTCGAGGAAATGAGGCGAATACATGGACGAACGAGTCATGAGGAAGAGTATCGGCAAGCCGGTGCCAGACTGGGATTTGGCGCATCGCTTGCCGATCGGCCGGCCAGGCGGTCCAGACGTTCAGGATTTCGGCGCGACGTTCAGCATCAACTCACTCTTCATGGACGCGATAGAGCCATCTTTTCTCGAAAAGCAATGGTTCATCACAGGTGTATTGCTTGCTTTCGTGTTCATCGGAATCGGGCCGTACATCTATTGGCTCACCAATATTCGCTATCCATACGCGGGCAATATATTGGGGGATGTTTTCGCAGTATGCGTATCCCTAGTTTTTGCCTCCATTGTCTGGAAACTCGGACGAGGCCTCTTCTTCGGCTTGCGCCACCGACCAATCCGCTTTCATCGCGAAACTGGCAAGCTATACGCGATCCGCGCGCGACGCTTCTTCGCCAAACCCGGCGAGGGTGACGTGGTCTGGGAGGCACCTTGGACAGAAGACTCGATCTTCTGCCTCCACCGCGAGACCACATCCTTCGGCACCGTCTTCCACATTCGACACTATACGATCGACGATCATGGCAATGTCACCCGTGTGTTCTCGATCGGCCGTGAATGGACCGGCAGGCTGCAAGTCGAAATGGCGCTCGCGCAGTGGAACTACTGGTGCGCGTATATGAACGATGGCCCCAACGGTCTGCCTAAACCGATGCTGTTTCATACGCAGCGAGAAACATCGCGCGAGTCGTTCCTTTTTTCGATGTACAGCTTCGGAATGCGCGCACCCGTCCTCGTTCGACTGATGATGATGCCGCTGATTTTGGTCTTCACCGTCATGCGAATAATCGCGAACGCAACGTGCCGCGATCCCGTCTGGCCCGACTCGATCGAACAAATTTCCGTCATCGCTTCAGACGATCCATACGCCGAGCCCCGCCCCGGCACACCGGTCGGCTGGGGCGACACCGTCTTGGCTCAGCAGCGCGGCGAGTACCCGAACGACCCGAAAAGCCGTGCCCAAGATTGGAGCGGTGAATCCGATGGCAGGCTGAACGCAGCGGCTTGGCTCGACAATCCAGCTGCCGGCAGGGGCCGGGTGACGCAACGCGCATGATGCCGAACGGAACACAACGATATATACCAACGCGAGGTTGAGAATGAAAGACGAAAACGGACGCGGGGTAATCCGCTTGAACGACAAGACGACGCACGGCGGTCACGTAACCACCGCCAGCGATGATTTGAAGGCGTTAGGCGTGCCCGTCGCGCTGAAGGGCCATCTGACATGGTGCCCCAAGTGTGGCGGCCACTTTGCCATCGTCCCCGAAAACAGCACGCGCCAACACCATGGCGTACCAGTCGCGTTTCACAACGACCCGACCGAATGCGGCGCGCGCTTGATTTCGTCGCTGTAGCGCGAGAACACGGAGAAAAAAACGTATGAGCGAACTTCCGAAGGCGCTCGCATTCCAACGCGATCACTGCGGTCGCCGCCACGAAGCCTCGAAGAATCATATATAGGCTGATTCCTCTCGCCTCATGCGCCGGGTGGCGAACCGCCCTCACCCCCCAGCCACCCCCTGCGTATTGACATACAACGCATACACCGACTGACACGACGCCATAAAAAGGCGATTGCGCTGCAACCCGCCGAAGCACAGATTCGCGCATCGCTCCGGCAATGCAATACGCCCGATCAGCTTGCCGCGCGGCGAAATCACCATGACGCCGTCGAGCTCCTCGCTACCCATGCCCCAACCACACCAGAGATTGCCGTGAATATCGCAGCGCATGCCGTCTATGGTGCCCTCCCCTGCATCCAGGAACACGCGGCCGTTTTCGATCGTCCTGCCATCGTCGGCCACGTCATACACCCAGATCTTGCGGTTCGGCGTGCCCCGCGATTCGATGAGATAAAACAACCGCTCGTCAGGCGAAAAGCACAGCCCGTTCGGCCCGGCCACATCGGCAGCCACGATCGACGCCTCGCCCGTCGCCGCGTCGACACGATAAACATGCTGCGGTAACTCAGGCTCCGCCTGATAACCCTCGTAATACCCAAGAATCCCGAAAATCGGATCGGTGAACCAAATGGAGCCGTCGGACTTCACGACAACATCGTTCGGCGAATTCAACGGCTTGCCACCGAAGGAATCGAGGATCACCGTCAGCGAGCCATCGTATTCGGTGCGCGTGACACGCCTGCCGCCATGCTCGCAACTGATAAGCCGCCCCTGGCGATCCCGCGTATGTCCGTTAGCAAAATTCGACGGCTTCCTGAAAACACTCACCGCTCCGGTCTCTTCCTCCCACTTCATGATCCGGTTGTTGGGAATGTCGCTCCACAGCAGATAGCGCCCATCGCCGAACCACACGGGGCCTTCGCACCAGCGAAACCCGGTGGCAATGCGCTCGACGGCCGCAAGCGGCAGACAAAACGCTTCGAACTCCGAATCGATGATCTGAACGCGGGGATCGGGGTATCGCTCGCTCTGCTGCCACATGGAAAAACGCTCCTCCGTTCGAATTCGCTTCGCTCAGAAATAGTTGAAATGCTACGACTCAATTCGCACGCAACGCCGTTGCAATCGGCAAGCGCGCCGCACGAATGGCAGGCAGCAGCCCCCCAAGCATGCCCACGGTACAGGCCAGTACAACGCCCGAAACGAGCAACGATGCCGTGACGGTCAGATGAAACACCACCTGGGTAAAACTGGCGCCAAGCGTATTGACCGTATTGCCGTCGAAAAAAATCCATGCGGCAACGGAGCCGATCGCACTGCCGATCAAGGCGAGCAGCAACGACTCTACCAGAACCGAAATGACGATCGGCAACCCGCCGAAACCAATGGCGCGCAGCGTCGCAATCTCGCGTGTCCGCGTGGAGACAGCCGTATACATGGTATTGAGTGCGCCAAAGCACGCGCCCAGCGCCATGATGCCGCCGACGAAATACGCCAGCAGATTCAGCAGCTTCGAGAGACGGCTCGATTGAGCCGCATAGTAGTCCGTCTCGCGCTCCACGCTGACCTTCAGCGTCGGGTCCGTCGTCAACGCGGCTTTGAAGCGATCGAATGCACCGGCCGACTCGAGCATCACCGAAACCGATTGAAAAAGATTACGCCGATAAGCGGACAACACGGTCTCGACATCGCCCTGCAACTCGGATTCATGCGCATCTCCACCGGTTTCGAACACGCCCACCACGGTCCACTCTGAATCGCGAAATGCAATTCGACTACCTAGCTCGAGGCCTTTGAACTGAGCCAGGGCCGACTTCCCGACGATGATCTCGCGCACAGCCGGCTTGAACATGCGCCCGGCAATCAGATGCATTTCAGGCCGCAACGTCGACGCATTTGCGCCGATTCCACGCAGCGTCACATTGGCGTCCACGCCGTCCTTCTTCTGCGGCAACGCGACGATGACTACGGCTTCGGCCGATGCGATGGGCCGCCCCGCCGCATCCTTGCGAACGCCGGGCGCATCCATGATCGTCTGCGTGTTCTCCCGCGAGATCGTACTGGCGAGTTCGCCTTCCGAACCCGAGCGCAATACGATCGCGCGGTCTGTCCGGGCGGTGCCCTTGAGCGTCTTGGTGAATCCCTCGGCCATGGCGAGCACGGACACCATGACCGCAACGGTGACCGCAATCCCAATCACGATGACCCACGCCGTGCCCATACGCTGGGGCAAACTGCGCAGATTCATCGCGGTAACGGCTACGATTTGCTTCATCATCATGAGCGTAGGGCCTCCACGATCACTAGCCGCTTGGCACGCCACGCGGGCACGATACCCGTGGCGGCAGCCAGGATGGCGGCCATCAACACACCTTCGGCAATGACGCTCGCCGGCATCTTCACGACACCGAACGTGTCGCGCAACATCGGAAACAGCAAACTCGCAACGCCAAGCCCCACCAGGGCTGCAACGACGCACAACATCAACGCCTGCACGAGCACCAGCATGAGCATCTGCGTATCGCTGAACCCAAGCGTCTTCAGCACGGCAAGCTCAGGCACCTGCTCGCGCACCGCCTGCATCGCAGTGCTGCCGACGGCAAACAACAACGCAAAGAACACCGCAAAAAGAATGTAGGTGACGATCAGGCTGATATCCGCGATCTGTTTCATGAAGGACTGCTGAAACTCTTTCTCAGTCTGGGTCTTGGTCTCGTTGGGCGAATTGGCGAAACGCTTGTCGATCTCGGCGGCCACCTGAGCCGATTGCCGCGGATCGCTCAATTGAACGACATACCAGCCCACCGTACCCTTGCCGAAACTGCGCGCCTCGTCGAAATACTTGTAATTGAAGAACATGGCGTCTTCACGCGCGCGATTGGAAGGCTCCTCATAGATGCCGACGATATCGAAATCCCAATCCGACGTTCCGTCGGATGCCTTCACCCAGATCGTCGAATGCAGTGGGATGCGCTGGCCGATCTTCCATCCGTACTTCGCGGCAAGCCCTTTTCCGATGATTGCGCCTGTGCGCGTGCGCTTCAACGCTTCGATCTGGTCCTTAGGAACCACGACTTCCGGATGCGCGGCAAACTCGCGATCGGGCTCGACGGGAAACGCGGCAAGAAAGTTCTTCGGGTCCTGATAGTACGGACCGAACCACGACTCGTGCGACACCTTGGCGACGCCGGGGATCGTTTCGAGCTGTGACAGATAGGCGTACGGCAGGCTCTCGGTCAGCGAAATCCGGTTCGTCACGATGAGGCGATCGACATTCGACCGCTCAATGGTTTCCTGAAACGCCGCGTTGATGCCTTGCAGCATGCCGAACAGCAAGAACGCAATGACGATCGATAAGAGCGTCAGCGACGTACGCATTTTCTTGCGCCATAGCATCGCCCATATCAAGGGAATGAATTTCATATTTCAGCCTCCGGGGCTTACGCTTCAGTCCTGACGCGCTCGTCGACGAGCCTGCCCTTGTCGAGGTGCAGCGTATGCGTGGCGAAATCGGCCGCTTTTTGGTCGTGCGTCACCATGACGATGGTCTTGCCGTATTCGCGGTTGAGCACCTGGAGCAAATGCAAAATTTCATCGGCCGTGGCGCGGTCGAGGTCGCCTGTCGGCTCGTCGCATACGAGCAGCTTCGGATCCGAGACGAGCGCTCGCGCAATGGCTACACGCTGCGCCTGCCCCCCGGAGAGCTCGGACGGTTTGTGCTTCGTCCGGTCCTCCAATCCCACCACCGATAGCGCGGTCTGCACGTTGCGCCGCCGCTCTTCCTTGCTCAGCGACGTCAACAAAAGCGGCAACTCGACGTTGCGCTCGGCACTCAGCATCGGCATCAGGTTGTAGAACTGGAACACGAAGCCGACGTTATCGGCACGCCAACGGGCCAGACGGCTACCCTTGAGCCGGTCGATGTGCTCTCCGGCCACGACGATCTCGCCGCTCGTCGGATGGTCGATACCTCCGATCAGATTGAGCACCGTCGTCTTGCCCGAGCCCGACGGGCCCATCAGCGCGACGAAGTCGCCCTCGGCCACCGAAAGATTGAGGCGGTGCAGCACTTCCACGGACTGCTTGCCGCGCGTATAGGTCTTGACGACGTCGCGCAGAGAAACGATTGCACTCATGTGTTGCTCCTCGTTGAAGTGTCGGCTGCGTGTTGAGCGCCGTTCAGCGCTCGGCGATCTTGACGCGTGCCCCATCCTTCAGCTTTGAAAAATCGCCAAGCGCGACGCGCTCGCCCGCCGAAAGGCCCGACAGCACTACCTGTCCATCGGCGGAACGCGCACCGAGCCGCACGACGCGCCGCTCGACCGTATCGCCATGGATCACAAATACTGCGCCCGTGTCCGCGCCCGACTGAGCGCCCGGCACCACCGCTTCGGCCGGAATCACGACGCCGCCCGCGGCCGGCGTCGCCCCCGACTTGTTCTCGCTGCTCATGAACGAGACCCGTGCGCCCATCTCGGGCAGGATGCGCGGATCGCGCGACTTGAAGCCGACGCGCACCTTGACCGTCGCCTTGCTGCGATCGGCCGTGGGAATGACGGCGATGACATAGGCGGGGATCTGCCAGTCCGGATACGCGTTGAGCTTGAGGATCGCGGGTTCGCCGGCATGCACACGGCTGATGAAATTCTCGCTCACGTCGACCTCGACCTCGAGAGAATCCATATCGACAAGTGTGCAAATCCCCGTGCGGGTGAAGCCGCCTCCGGCAGACAGCGGCGAGACGATTTCGCCCGGCTGCGCATTCTTCGTCGTCACGACGCCGGTAAATGGGGCGTGCACGATCGTATCTTCCTCCTCGCGCTGCGCCACCAGCAAGGCCGCCCGGCGCACGGCGAGATTGCCTTGGGCCACCGCCAGATCGGTCTGCTTCGCGTCGAAATTCGCCTTGCTCGTATCGAGCACTTCGGCGCTGATGACGCCGGCCGCCGCGAGCTTGCGATCGCGGCGGTAGATCGGCGCGATATCGTCCGCGGCCGCCTTGGCCTGCGCAACCGTAGCCTCGGCCTGTATCACGCCGGCTTTCGCCTGCATGAGCGCTGCGGCAGCGTTCGTATCATCGAGCTTTGCGACGACCTCGTTTTCCTTGATGTGCTGCCCCTCTTCGATGAAGAGCTCGGACAGCTTGCCCGTGATCTTGGCGGAGACGGTTGCTTGCCGGCGCGCCACGACGTAGCCCGAGGCATCCAGAATCGATGCGCCGGATGGCCCCGACGCGTCGGAGCCCGTCGAAACCGCACGCGCGGCAGCGGCTTTGACTTCCGGCACGGCCGATCGGGACCAGATCAACGCGCCCGCTCCCAATACGATCAGCAGGGCGACGATCGCGACGACAACCCGTCGCCAGCGTGGACCGCCTTCGTCACCGCCTCGTTTGTCGCGATCGATGCGCAATTGGCGCAGGAGCTCGGATTTATCCGTCTTGTCCGTCATATCGGGTTTTCTAGTGGTGTCGAACGACTGGTCTCATGGGTTCATTGCTGCAGCGCCGGCGCGCGCTGCGCACCGTCTCCGGCTTGCCGGTCGCGCCAATCGCCGCCGAGCGACAAAAACAGGGCCGCAGTGTCCTGATAACGCGAGGCCAGCGCTTGGACATAAGCAATCCGCGAGCGCTCATACTGCTGCTGAGCGACGAGCAGCTCGACGTGATTGGCGCCACCGAGGCCAAAGCGTTGCTCGATCAGGCTCAGACTGTCCGCAGCCGCCTGCTGCGCGCGGTATTGAGCGTTGAGCGTCTGCGCATCGGTATCGAGCGCGCGCAATGAATCCGACACATTCTTGAATGCAAGCAGAACCGTCTGTCGATATTGCGCAAGCGATTGATCGTAAAGCGCGATCGCCGCGCGCCGCCTGGCATTGAGTGTGCCCCCTTGAAAAAGCGGCTGCGTGACGTTGCCGGCCAGGGAAAAAACGCCGCTCGAAAAAAGCGAGCCCAGCTTTTGGGCCGAATCGCCCGTACTTGCACTGAGGCCGAACTGCGGCAGCATGTTGGCCGTGGCGACGCCGATGTTCGCACTCGCCTGATGCAATTGCGCTTCGGCGCGGCGGATATCGGGCCGCTGGCGCACGATATCGGACGGCAGCATGACGGGAATCTCGCGCGGTAAATGCAGCGACGCGAGCTCGAAGCTCGCCTCGGTGTAGTCGGCGGGAGAACGGCCCAGATAGACAGCCAGCTGGGAGCGCGCCGCGGCAAGCTGCTGCTCGAGCGGCGGCAGCAGCGCTTGCATGGATGCGAGATTCGATTCGGCCGACAGCACGTCCGATCGCGACGCGCCGCCGAGCTCGAATTGCTGGCGGCTCAAGTCGGCCTGATGCTGGGCCGACGCGATGAGGCTCTGCGTCGCATCGATTTGCGCGCGCAGCGACGCTTCGAGCAGCGCCGCCGTCACGACGTTTGCCGCGAGCGTCTGATAAGTCGCCTGCAGTTCTTCCTGCTGTGCGTCGCGCGCCGCCTCCTGCGCTTCGATGCCGCGCCGCACGCCGCCGAATACGTCGAAGTTGTACGAGAGGCTGACGGACGCGTTATACAGCGTGAACAGGAAACTGCCCGCTTCAGGAAAGCCTTGGGCGGCGCCGTTGATCTTCTGCCGCGAAGCGGTGAAACTGCCGCTCGCCGAAGGAAACAGTCCGCCGCGCTGCGCGGCGACTTGCTGCTGCGCAGCGCGCAGCGCAGCCTGCGCTGACGCCACGGTCGGACTCGCGCGCAGCGCCTCGTCGACGAGCCGCTCCAGCGTTGGCGAGCCATAAGTACGCCACCAGTGCGAATCGAGTGCCGCGGCAGCGGTGAATGTCTGCGATTCGCCGCCCGCAACGGGCGTGGCCTGCGTTTGCGGCGGCAGCGGCGTTTCCGTCACGGACGACGCGACAGGCGGCGGTGGAGCTTTGAAGTCGGGGCCGACTGCACACGCGCCAAGCAGCGTTGTCGCAATCAATACCAAAACCACCCGGTACGACTTCACCGGATATGGACACGCAATCGGATACCGTCGCGATTCGCGACGCTCTTTGTTATCCATGCTTGAAATCGAGGGGCTGTGCGGCTTGATTCCTCCGTTATTTCCCGGAGGGGCCCAAATCCCGTGACGGGCGTATGAGGTTTGCAAAGCGGCAACGAGTATAGCGCTGCGCTTCATTTATCGATAGTGACGGCGTACGTCAGCCAATGCGAATAGCGATTGATGAAACCACGGATTTTCGCAGTCCGCGATGCGGAAAATCCTGCCGTCGCATCGTCGGCGCCGATCGTTCGAAAATAGCGACGAAAGGCCGCGCGCACTCGCGCGAGCACCGGCGTTTTCAGCGAATGCCCCATTCAATCGGTTGAAGCGCTTGCCCAAACCGTGCGATGGTGCGAAATGCTCGCGAAGCACCCTTCAGGCTGCGCTCGCTTCAACCGGAATTTCGCCCACGATGAAAACGCTGACCGATCAGCTCGCGCAATATGCGGCCTATCACCGCGACAGACGCAATATCGCCACCCATTTCGTCGGCATTCCAATGATCGTCGTCGCACTCGCCGTGTTGCTCAGCCGGCCCGCCTCGACGTTCGGCGTGCTCCCGCTCGCCGTCTCGCCTGCATGGCTCGTCTTCGGCGCGGCGACGCTCTATTACCTCGCACTCGATGCGCCGCTCGGCGTGGCGATGGCATTCGTCAGCGCCGGGTGTCTGGCGCTTGGGAGATGGATCGCGTCATCGTCGACGACGACATGGGTCGGCACGGGCGTCGCCCTCTTCGTCGTCGGCTGGGTCTTTCAATTCGTGGGGCATGCCGCCTACGAGCACAGAAAGCCCGCTTTTGCCGACGATCTGATCGGCCTCCTCATCGGACCGCTGTTCGTGCTGGCCGAGGCGCTCTTCGAACTGGGATGGCGGCCGCGCTTGCGCGAAGCTATCGAGAACGCAACAACAGCACGGCATGCGCGGCCGTGATTGCCACCGCGAACCAGATCGGCACGTAGGTGGCGAGTTGTCCCGCGCGCAGCGTCTCGCCGAGCAGCAGCACCGATACCAGAACGATCAATACCGGCTCCACATAGCCGAGAATGCCGAACAGTGCCATCGGCATCAGGCGGCTCGCTTTCAGATAGCAGGCAAGCGCGATCGTGCTGAGTGCGCCAAGCCCGGGCAGCAACAGCGCGCCGAGCACCGGAAGATGAAACGCGGCATGCGCTGTGGCGCTCGTGGCAATGAGCCAGATGGCGGCCGGCAGCAAAAGCAGTACCTCGGTCGCAAACGTGACGAGCGAATCCGAGGCAATCGTGCGTCGTACGACGAAGTACGGGGGATAGCCGAGCACGACGACGAGCGTGGGCCAGGAAAACGCATGTGTGGCACGTAGTTCGTGGGCGACGCCGATCGCGGCGCAGGCAACGGCGAGCCATTGCAACCGCGCGAGCTCTTCGCGATAGTAGAATCGGCCGACGAGGACCATGGAAAGCGGCAGCAAAAAATAACCGAGCGACACCTCGAGCATATGGCCATGGAGGGGTGCCCACATGAAGAGCAGGAGCTGGGAGCCCATCAACGCTGCGCACGTCACGAGCTTGAACGCCAATCGCGGCGCGCGGCTGGCTTGCACGAGAAGATCGCGCAATTGCGGCAGGCGCGAGCGCCACGCGACGAGCAGCAACGCGCCGGGCACGGTCCAAACGATGCGCCACGCAAAGATGTCCACACCGCCGAGCGGCGAAAGTAACCGCGTATAGGCCGCAAATAGTGCAAACAACGCTGACGCCGCGACTGACAGCGCAATTCCGCGACCCACTACAGAAGAATTCATTTAAAAGGGGAAATTGTTGGTATTGTGCTGGCCATCGCTTCGGCGGATCAGATCAGGAGCTCTCTTTCGATGACAATGCAACGAACAGGTGATATCGGTTGAACTCAATGCTGCTCGAAACGTGCGAAACGCTTCTCGAGCGCCCGCTCTTCGCTGACGAAATCGGTGACGCGGGCCGAGGGCGGCCCGCGCCGCATCCATTCGAGCATTCTGTCGATCTGTTCTGCCGGCCCCTGCACCAACGCCTCGACGGAGCCGTCCGCGAGATTGGAGACCCAGCCGGTGATGCCGAGTTCGTGCGCGCGCCGCACCGTCGCATGACGGAACCCGACACCTTGCACGACACCGCGCACATGCACGTAATACGTTTCGATCCTCGTGTTCAAATCGGGCCCAGTCATACCCGCGTCTCCCAATGCTCGGCTGCTCCAAGCCGGCATTGTAGTCGTCTTGCGTGCACCGCATCGGGGCACCGCTTGCTAGTCTAAAGAATGCCGGCAAAACAGCCGTTAAATCGCACTATTGAGTTTGCGCGCTTGCTCATTGGCGTGACAGGAGACTTTACGGTGGGTCAACGACACCACGCGGCACGAGTCGATCGCCACGGAAAAGCCACGATTCGGTACGCCGAACAGGCACGGACCGTCGCGGCCCTCGCGCTGGGCGCGGCGGCTGCGTACGCCGCCTGGCTCGCAACCGGTCGCCTCGCATTGGGCCACCAGTTGGATGCCGCGGCCGTTGCGGCCGCCTGTGTCGTTTTCGCTTACGGCGTGCATGCGCATTGGCGCATCGGAATCGAACGTGCTCGCGCACAAAAAGACGCGATCGAAAAGGAACTGGCGCAAGCGGCCCTGCAGGAATCCAAGCAGATGCTCGAGGCGGTCATCGACAGTGTGCCGCAACGGATTTTCTGGAAGGACGTCAATTCCCGCTATTTGGGCGGCAATCGCGCGTTCGCGCAGGATGCGGCAATCGAGCACCGCGCCGCGATCGCGGGGCTCACCGACGACGATATGCCGTGGCATAGCACGGCGGCCGAGGCGCGTCGTCGCGATCGGGAACTCGTCGAAAGCGGCAAACCCCTGCACTACGAGGAATTGGTGCCGACCGCCCGCGGCGAGCTGCGCTGGCTGCATACCTCGAAGGCACCGATCAGAAGCGCCGACGGCACGGTGATCGGCGTGCTCGGCAGCTACGAGGACGTGACCGAACTCGTGCAATCGCGCGAGCTGCTCAATCGGCAAGCCAACGTCGATTCGCTGACGATGCTGCCGAACCGCAACCGGTTCACCGAAAGGCTCGAACAGGCGATTCGCGACGCGCAGACGTCCGGTACGCGCGTCGCACTCGTCTTCATGGATATCGATCACTTCAAGGATGTCAACGACAGCCTTGGCCACGGTGTCGGCGACCGCCTGTTGCAAGAGATCGGTGCGCGGTTGTCCGCGTCCACGGAGCCAACGGATACGGTCGCGCGCTACGGCGGCGACGAGTTCGTGATCATCGTGCTCGAAAGCGGTGTCGACGATCGGCTGAGCGAAGTGCTCGCGCGCGTCTCGCAGACCTTCGCTCAGCCCGTGGTCGTCGACGATAGCGAGTTTCATGTGGAAACGAGTATCGGCATCGCGTGTTTTCCGAGCGACGGCGCCGATGCGGAAACCTTGCTGCGGCGCGCCGATCTCGCGATGAACCGCGCGAAATCGAACGGCCGTAACGGTGTACAGCGCTTTACGGCGGAACTCGGCCAGCAGGCCGATCAGCGGCTCGCGCTGTCGCGGCGCATGCGCGTGGCACTTGCGAACGGCGAATTCCGTCTTGCCTACCAGCCGCAAGTCGACGTGCGGACGAATCGCGTGACGGGTGTCGAAGCGCTGTTGCGCTGGGACGATGCCGAGCTGGGCCCCGTGAGCCCAGCGACCTTCATCCCGATCGCCGAAGAAAACGGCCTCATCGTCGCGATCGGCGAATGGGTCATGCAGCAGGCCTGTTTTCAGGCGCAGACGTGGCAAGCGACTCTGCCGGGCCTGCGCATGTCGGTCAACCTTTCGCCCCGTCAATTCGCGCGCGGCGATATCGTGCGCGTCGTTCAGCGGGCGCTTTCGCGCGCCCAGCTCTCGCCGCAACTTCTCGAGGTCGAAATCACCGAAAGTGCGTTGCTCAATCTCGGCTCGCTCGATGTGTTGCGCGCCTTGCGCGCGTTGGATATCGACATCGCCATCGACGACTTCGGCACCGGCTACTCGAGCCTGTCGTATCTGCGGCGTTTTCGCGCCGAGCGCCTCAAGCTCGACATGTCGTTCGTGCGCGGCATCGGCGTGCATCGGGAGGACGAAGTCATCACGCGCGCCATCTTGTCGCTCGGGCGCGCGCTAGGCTTCAGCGTCGTCGCGGAGGGCGTCGAAACCGACATGCAGCTCGCCTTCTTGCGCCGCCACGGTTGCAGCGTCGTGCAAGGATATCGATTCGCCCGTCCGATGCCGGCCGCGCAGGCGCACGCGTTCATTCAGCGCTTCAATCAAGGTGTTCTCGCCTTGGAATGAGCGAATCGGCGCGCTGTCGTTGAATTCGAGAAAACCGTTCGATTGGGGCTCTCGCCTTCGTCAGCGATTACAATCGCACGTTTCGGCGCGGCGGACCTGCCCGCGCCGCGGGTCATGAATCGAGGAATCCAGTCAGATGAGGGCCACTTCGGGCGATCTCGTGCTCGTCACCGGGGCATCGGGCTTTGTCGGCTCGGCTGTCGCGCGCGCGGCAATCGAGCGCGGCTTCAAGGTACGCGTGCTCGTACGCGCAACCAGTCCGCGCAAAAACCTTGAAACGCTCGATGCCGAAGTCGTCATAGGCGATATGCGCGACGAGGCATCGATGCGCGCGGCACTCGGCGGCGTGCGGTATCTGTTTCACGTGGCGGCCGATTATCGCCTTTGGGCACCGGACCCCGACGAGATCGAACGCGCGAACCTCGAAGGCACCGAGGCGACGATGCGTGCCGCGCTTGCCTCGGGTGTCGAGCGTATCGTCTATACGAGCAGCGTTGCCACGTTGAAAGTGACGCGCGAAGGACGCATCGCCGACGAAACGGCGCCGCTGCGCGCCGACGAAGCCATTGGCGTCTACAAGCGCAGCAAGGTCCTTGCCGAACGCGCCGTCGAGCGCATGATCGCTGCCGAACGCCTGCCGGCCGTCATCGTCAATCCATCCACGCCGATTGGTCCGCGCGATGTACGGCCGACCCCGACGGGACGGATCATCGTGGAGGCGGCGCTCGGCAAAATTCCCGCATTCGTCGACACGGGGCTGAACCTCGTGCATGTCGACGATGTCGCCACGGGACATTTGCTCGCGCTCGAACACGGGCGCGTTGGAGAGCGTTATATCCTCGGCGGCGAGAACCTGCCGCTTCAGCAAATGCTCGCCGATATCGCCGCACGCACAGGGCGAAAGCCGCCCACGATCAGCCTGCCGCGTTGGCCGCTCTACCCGCTCGCGTTCGGCGCCGAATGTGTCGCGAAGCTCACGCGCCGCGAGCCGTTCGTGACCATCGACGGCCTGAAAATGGCTAAAAACAAAATGTATTTCACGTCCGCGAAGGCCGAGCGGGAGCTTGGCTATCGCGCGCGCCCGTATCGCGAGGGTCTCTACGACGCGCTGGATTGGTTCCGCGCGGCAGGCTATCTCGGCACGTAGCGCACCGGTGGCACGCCGCGCGTTGCGTGCATTTTGTTACAACGTCGATATCGGGCGATGCGGAGATACGCGTAGCGAGCCGGTAAAATCGCGAGTTCTTTCCGGACTATGCCGCGCATGAACCTTCAAGAACAGATCGGCGCACTCGAAGTGCGCGTCGATCAGATCAACGAGCTCAACCGGCTCGCACAAGCCGCGCTCGCCGCCGCAGCGCCCGAAGCCGCAGCCGCCCCGGCTTCGGATCCTGATTCAGACGAAAAGCCTGCGCTGCACGTGAGCCGCCCGTCGCAAAACGCGCTGACGCTCGCTATCGGCGCTCAATCGGTGACATTGCAGCCCGAGCAAATCGGGCAGCTCATCGAAGAGCTCGCGAACGCCCGCGCCTCGATGTCGCCGGAGCCCCCGATGGCGATCCCGCCCGGGTGGCGTTTCGCATCGACAAAAAACCCCGTGATGGCCGTGCAAAAACAGCCGAACGGCGACCGCCTGCTCGTGGCGCGCCACACCGGCCATGGGTGGGTGCCGTTCACGTTTGCGCCGGATGTCGTCGTTCAGCTCTATATGTTGTTGTCGCAGTGAGCCGGCTGAGGCGAACGGTCCCTCAGCGGTCCTGGACCGGTGCCTGCACGCGCGCCTTCCACTGACCGCCCTTACCGCGCCAATAGCGCACAGCCGAGGCAAGCGTTGCACCTACATAAAAAAGTGCGACGAGCGGCAACGCCGGCGCCCAATAAGGCGAGCGGCCGTAGTAACGCAGCATCGGCGCATAGGCGCAGCACATCGCGGCCCACGCGAGCCACGCCGGCCAACCGGGCGCACCGCGCACGAGCGCGATCACGGGCGGGGCGAGATAGATCAGCGCCATCCCCACCAGTGTGCCGGCCAGCAGCCACGGCGAATAACGCAGTTGCGTGAATGCCGTGCGCGCGATCATGTTCCAGATTTCGCGCGGACTATCGTAAGGCCGAAGCGACACGCTTCGCGCCGCCACATCGAGCCGAATCGGATGCCTGCCGCCGCCACGATGCTTGATCCGGGCGGCCAGACTGCAATCGTCGATGAGCTCTGCGCGAATCGACTCGATGCCCCCCGCCTCTTCGAGCGCGTCGCGCCTGACGAGCATGCAGCCTCCGGCCGCCGCCGCGGTCTTGTTGCGCGGATCGTTGACCCATGCGAACGGGTAGAGCTTTGCGAAGAAAAAGACGAATGCCGGAATCAGCGCCTTCTCCCAAAACGAATCGCACCGCAGGCGAACCATCAACGAGACGAGATCGCGCCCTTCGGCCGTTGCACGCGCAACGAGCTGGGCCACGGCATCGGGAGGGTGGCCGATATCCGCATCGGTCAGCAGTAAATACTGCGCGGCAAGCCCCAGCGATTTGACGGCCGCAATGCCTTGCGACTGTGCCCACACTTTGCCCGACCATCCGGCCGGCAGGGCGGCCGCCTCGATGACCGTGAGCCGCTCGGGCCGCCCGAGCGCGAGCGCGGCGGCGCGTGCGGCATCGGCCGTACCATCGGTACTATGATCGTCGACGACGATGACGTGAAAGTCCCCTGCGTATTCCTGCACCAGCAGGGTGCCGATAGCCTGACCGATCACGTCGGCCTCGTTGCGGGCCGGCACGATGGCCACCACGGCCGGCCATTCGGTCAGGGCTTCGAGCTGGCCGGCCGGCAGGAATGCCGGGGGGCGCGTACGCCAAAAACCGCCGCGCGCGAAAAGCAGGACAACCCAGATGACGAGAGAAACGACGGATACGGCGAAAAGCACGGCGTTCATACTCGGCGCTCCAGCTTGCGAGCAACTATATTGATGGTGCGGGCCGGCGAATAGGTCATAGCGATCGAGTCAGCGAATTGTAAGGGTCTCGGCGAGGCTGCCTAGTTTACTGTGGTCGGCGCCGCGCTGCCGTGCGGCGGACCGGGCAGGCTCCGATGGCGCGTCCGTACAACGCGGCCAAGCCAGCTTGGGAGCGTGCATTGGCCGAAACGCGTTAGAATGCGCGTTTTGATTCCTTTGCCGGCTATCACGCCCGCTTTCTAATAATTGGTTGGGTCCGGGCGATTGCGAGCCATGTCGTTGGCTTGGTTCGATACCCCGATTCAGTCGGAGTTCGCCAGAATATGCGAGTCATCCTTGCTCAACCGCGCGGCTTTTGCGCGGGAGTCGTCCGCGCAATCGAGATCGTCGATCGCGCGCTCCAGCGGCACGGTGCGCCCGTTTATGTGCGCCACGAGATCGTCCATAACCGGCACGTGGTGGAAAACCTGCGCAGCAAAGGTGCGCGTTTCGTCGAAGAGCTCGACGAGGTGCCCCATGGCGCGGTGACCGTTTTCAGCGCGCATGGGGTGGCGCAGAAAGTGGAACACGATGCCGAAAGCCGCGGGCTCGACGTGCTCGACGCCACCTGCCCGCTCGTCACGAAGGTTCATGTCCAGGGGCGTCAGTATGTCGCCGCCGGGCGCACGCTGATCCTGATCGGCCATGCCGGACATCCCGAAGTCGAAGGCACGATCGGCCAGATTCCCGGCAAGGTGCTGCTCGTGCAAAGCGAAGCGGAAGTCGCCAAGCTCGAGCTGGCCAACGATACGCCGCTCGCATATGTGACGCAGACGACGCTTTCGGTCGACGATACGCGTGGCATCATCGATGCCTTGATGCGCCGGTTCACCGATATCGTCGGGCCCGACACGCGCGATATTTGCTATGCGACCCAAAACCGCCAGGCCGCGGTGCGGGAGCTCAGCGAGCATGTCGATGTTCTGTTGGTCGTGGGTGCGACCAACAGTTCGAACTCGAACCGCCTGCGCGAAATCGGCGCGGAGAGCGGCGTACCGAGCTATCTCGTGGCGGACGGCTCGGAAGTGAAGCCGGAATGGTTTGCCAACGCGCAAGCCGTCGGTATCACGGCGGGCGCTTCGGCGCCCGAGGAAATGGTCGAACATGTGATCGGCGCCCTGCGCGCGCTTGGCCCAGTCGAAGTATCGACGATGGCCGGCCGCGAGGAAAAAGTCGAATTCAAGCTGCCGTCGAAGCTCGCCGAGCCCGTCGCCGCACGTTAAGTTTAAGGAGGACGCCTTGTCGATCCCGCTTCTTCAGAAGGTCCGCGTGGGCGCTTATATCGCGCGCCAGCATTTCACGGGCAACAAACGCTACCCGCTCGCGCTGATGCTCGAGCCGCTTTTTCGCTGCAATCTCGCATGCAATGGCTGCGGCAAGATCGATTACCCCGATCCGATCCTGAATCAACGGCTGTCGGTCGAGGAATGCCTCGGCGCCGTCGACGAATGCGGCGCGCCGGTCGTCTCGATCGCAGGCGGAGAACCGCTCCTGCATAAGGACATGCCCGAGATCGTCCGCGGCATCATCAAGCGCAAGAAGTTCGTCTATCTCTGCACGAACGCGCTGCTGATGGAAAAGAAGATGGACGATTACCAGCCGAGCCCGTACTTCGTCTGGTCCGTGCACCTGGACGGCGACAAGGCGATGCACGATCACTCGGTCTCGCAAGAAGGCGTGTACGACAAAGCCGTGGCTGCCATTCGCGAGGCCAAGCGCCGCGGCTTTCGGGTCAACATCAACTGCACGCTGTTCAACGACGCTCAACCGGACCGCGTGGCCGCGTTCTTCGATACGGTTGGCCCGATCGGTGTGGACGGCATCACGGTCTCGCCCGGTTACGCTTATGAGCGTGCGCCCGACCAGCAGCACTTTTTGAACCGCGACAAGACGAAGCAACTTTTCCGCGAGATCTTCAAGCGCGGCAGTCGCGGCAAGAACTGGGCGTTCAGCCAATCGGCGCTGTTCCTCGATTTCCTGGCCGGCAACCAGACCTATCACTGCACGCCCTGGGGCAACCCCGCGCGTACGGTATTCGGTTGGCAACGTCCGTGCTACCTCGTTGGCGAGGGATATGCCAAGACGTTCAAGGAACTGATGGAAGAAACGGACTGGGACGCCTACGGCACCGGCAACTACGAGAAGTGCGCCGACTGCATGGTGCATAGCGGCTTCGAAGCGACGGCCGTCATGGACACAGTGGCACATCCGTTGAAGGCGTTGGGCGTCAGCTTGCGTGGGCCGAAGATCGAAGGTGCCTACGCAAAGGACATCCCGCTCGACAAGCAGCGTCCCGCCGAGTACGTGTTCTCGCGGCACGTCGAGATCAAGCTCGAGGAAATCGGTCGCGCGGCGAGCACGAAGAAGACACAGCGGACGGCCCCCGCGCATTAATCGTTTTCATGGCGCGGGCGGTATGCGCGCCTTGAAAACGGTGTTGCGGTTCTATCATCGATAAAAACATAAGCCCCGCGCTCTTATTGCTGAGCGCGGGGCTTATTGCATTTCAAGGCCGATACTTCGGCGCACGGTGAGCTCGCGGCGGTGCCTGATCTAACAGGAAACCCGCCGCCCGCCCCGCCGATCAACGACCGCGATACAGGTCGTCGACGCTCGATTGGGCCCGAGCGATCGAGCTGTGAACCCCACCCGATTGCACGGTTACCGCGGTACCGCCAACGTCGCTCGAGCCTGCGGCTTGTTGTTGGACCGCCGCCGCTTGGACAGGCACGTCGGCGTGTGACGAGGAATCGGCGATTACAGGCCGATAAAACGGTGCCGGGCCGAGGCCGCTTGCGAATGCGGGCGCTGCGAGTGCAGCCGACGTTGCGATCAAAAGACCTGCGATGAGTTTCGATTTCATGATGACCTCCGGTGCTTATCTGGTAACTGGAACGCGTCTCGGTTGGTTCGTTCGACGCGCTGGTTTCGATGTCGACAGGAGGCAGTGTAGGTTTGTGAGCGGCCCGGAAAAAGAGCCGAAAGTTGACAAGACTTTTTTCAAATTTCGAACAATCGTTGCCTATGCAGGTATCGACGACGACGCGCTGACCGGCTCACGGAGCCGGATAGGCTCCGAATCGCCTTCTCAGCAACACGTCCCGGCCCCGGCCCCATATCGCGCGTTCTGCCGCTCCCGAAAGAACGCTTCGTAGCTCATGACAGGCGCATCGGGATGCGTCGCGCGCATGTGATTCACATACGCGTCGTAATCGGGCAAGCCGACCATCAGGCGCAGCGTCTGACCGAGATAACGGCCGGCGCTGCGCAGTTCGCTGAGATTGGAGAACATCGTTTTGTGCCCCGATCACTGAGCGGCGGCGACGGTCTGCCCGATCTGAGGCGCCTGTTCGAACGGCGTTTCCAACGTGCTCGGCCGATCGCTGCGACGAGCGCGCATGATCGCGAGCACGCCGTACACCACCATGCTCAATACGACGACAACGAAAAGCGCACACAACGTCGCGTCGATGTAGTCGTTGAAGATGACACGGCGCATCTGCTCGATCGACTTTGCGGGTGCAAGCACCTTCCCTGCATCCACCGAAGCGCCAAGCTTTGCCGCATGAGCGAGGAAACCCACCCTCGGATCGGCCGAGAAGATCTTCTGCCAGCCCGCAGTCAGCGTACAGACGAGCAACCATGCCGTCGGCACGATCGTGACCCACGCATAACGCTCGCGCTTCATCTTGAACAGCACCACCGTCCCGAGCACCAGAGCAATCGCCGCCAGCATCTGGTTCGATACACCGAAAAGCGGCCAAAGCGTATTGATTCCGCCGAGCGGATCGACCACACCCTGATGGAGGAAGTAGCCCCACGCGGCCACGCATAGCGCCGTCGCAATCAAGTTGGCCGGCAGCGATTCCGTGCGCTTGAGCGCCGGATGGAACGAGCCCAGCAGATCCTGCAACATGAAGCGGCCCGCGCGCGTGCCCGCATCGACGGCCGTCAGAATGAAGAGCGCCTCGAAGAGAATCGCGAAGTGATACCAGAAGGCCATCATCGCCGGACCGCCGATCACGCGATGAAGAATCTGCGCCATGCCGACTGCGAGCGTCGGAGCGCCGCCCGCACGACCGACGATCGTCGTTTCGCCTACCGCGCGTGCCGTCTCCGTCAGCATATCGGGCGTCAGCAAGAAGCCCCAGTGCGTCACTGTCTGTGCGACCGCCTCGGGCGTCGTGCCCAGCAACGCTGCCGGCGCATTCATCGCAAAGTAGACGCCCGGCTCGATCACGCAGGCCGCTACGAGCGCCATGATCGCGACGAGCGATTCCATCAACATCGCGCCGTAACCGATGAAGCGTGCATCGATTTCGTTTTCGAGCAGCTTCGGCGTAGTTCCCGACGCGATCAGCGCATGGAAGCCCGAAACGGCACCGCATGCAATGGTGATGAAGAGGAACGGGAACAGGTTGCCGGACCAGACGGGACCGGTGCCATCGACGAACTTGGTGAACGCCGGCATCTTCATTTCAGGCGCGACGATGAGAATGCCAATGGCGAGACCGAGAATGGTGCCGATCTTCAGGAACGTCGACAAATAATCGCGCGGTGCAAGCAGCAGCCACACGGGCAGGACCGACGATACGCACCCATAGCCAATCAAGATCCACGTGAGCTGCGCGCCGCTGAACGTGAACCACGCGGCGAGCGCCGGCACGTCATGCACATGCTGACCGAACGCGATCGACGCCATCAACGACACGAAGCCGATGATCGAGACTTCGCCGATGCGGCCGGGCCGAATGAAGCGTGTGTAGACGCCCATGAACAACGCGATCGGAATGGTTGCGGCCACCGTGAACGTCCCCCAGGGCGAGTTCGTGAGCGCCTTGACGACGATCAGTGCGAGCACGGCAAGAATGATGATCATGATCAGAAACGCGCCGAACAGCGCGATCACGCCTGGCACCGTTCCCAGCTCCATCTTGACGAGATCGCCGAGCGAGCGACCGTCTCGGCGCGTCGAAATGAAAAGCACCACGAAGTCCTGCACCGCACCCGCAAAGACGACGCCCGCAAGCAGCCAGAGCATCCCCGGCGTGTAGCCCATCTGTGCGGCGAGTACCGGTCCCACGAGCGGGCCGGCGCCGGCAATGGCGGCGAAGTGATGGCCGAACAGCACGAAGCGATGCGTCGGGACGTAATCGAGGCCGTCGTTGTGCTTGACGGCCGGCGTCATCCGGCGCCCGTCTAGCTGCAATACGCGGCTCGCAATGAAACGGCTGTAGAAGCGGTAGGCGATCAGATAAATGCAGACGGCCGCGATGACGACCCACAGCGCACTCACCCGCTCGCCGTGCGCGAGTGCAATGGTGCCGAATGCGTATGCGCCCGCCAGGGCGAGCAGTGACCAGAGCGCAAAGCGCCCGAGCCGATTCGTAGGATTCACGATTGTCTCCTCCTCCGTCGATCCTTATGAAGTTCCGATCCTGCGACCGGCCCGCAGCGGTCAAGCGAGCAAGAGGCATGACGCCCCGATGCGCGTGTAGTATTCAGATTCGCTCTGCCCCTCACAAGCGCATAACTACGTAACAGGGCTAAGTAGTAGTACGTATCAACTGCATGAGCGCCGCACGCGCGCATGCCATCAACGTTTCAGCGATGAAGGTCAAAACCAAAATCTTTCTGCTGGCGATCGTGCCGTTTCTCGTTGCGATAGCGGGTATCGGCATCGGGGTTCGACTGCAAGCGACAGCGCTCGCGAAAGCGCAACATGCAACCGTCGAAGCGGCCTATATGTCGAGCAAGCAGACGGAGTTGCGGCACTACGTGGAACTCGCGACGAGCGCGATCGCGCCGCTTGACGAGGCCGTCGCTCAGGATCCACGCGATGACGAGGCGCTGCGGCATCGCGCCCTGGCCGTACTGCAAAACATGGACTTCGGACCCGACGGCTATTTCTTCGTCTACGACATGGAGGGCAATTCGCTGATGCATCCGCGCGAGCCCGACCTCGTCGGCCGCAATCTTTGGGGGATGCGCGATCCGCAAGGCGCGTTGACCATCCAGGAGCTCATCGCGGCCGCGAAGCACGGCGGCGGCTACGTGCGATACGTCTGGCATCGGCCATCGACGAATCAGCTCGAACCGAAACTGGGCTATGTCGTCTTGCTGCCGCGATGGGGCTGGATGATCGGCACGGGCATCTATCTCGACGGCGTGACTGCCGCCCTCGCACGGATCGACGAAAGTGCATCGGCCAACATCCGGCGCACGATGATGTGGATCGGGGCCATCGCGTTGGCGGGTTTCATCGTCATTGCCGCATGCGCCGTGTTCGTCAACGTCACCGAATATCGCAGCGCCGATGCGAAGCTCAAGCGCCTCGCGCAGCAAGTCGTCGAATCGCAGGAACAAGAGCGCGCCCGGCTCTCGCGAGAATTGCACGACGGCATCAGTCAGAAGCTCGTCTCGGTGAAGCTGCTCGTCGAATCGGCGCTCGCACGCCTCGAATCTGCCGGCCCGCAGCGCGTCGGCGCGTCCGATCCCCAGGCCCCGCTGGCCACCGGCCTCACGCGTCTCGCCGATGCGCTGCGCGAGGTACGCCACATCTCGCATGCACTTCGGCCCGCCATGCTCGACGATCTCGGACTCGCGGCGGCGCTCGAGCAACTGACTCGCGAGCTCGGTGAAGAAGCAGGCATCGATATCGCATTCGTTCGGACTACTGACGACGATGCGGCCCACGCTCGCCTGCTAGGGCTGTCCGAAGGCGTCAATACGGCATTGTTCAGAATCGCTCAGGAAGCGCTCGCCAATATCGTGCGGCACGCACACGCCGCGCATGCGACACTCGCGCTCGATGTGTCCGAGCACGCCGTCGCCCTCTCGATCTCGGACGACGGTCGCGGCTTCGACATCGACCGCGTGCAGGCCGATGCACGCGGCGGCATCGGCCTGCGCAACATGCGCGAGCGGCTCGAGCCGCTCGGCGGCACGTTGACGCTCGCGTCGGAGCCGGGCCGCACAGTCGTCACGGCACGCGTGCCGCTGCCGTCGAAAAAACGTGAATCCCCTTCCCTCGCCTCCCAGAGCCGCACTTCATGACCGCACAGCATCAGTCCATCGCCAATATCATTCTCGTCGACGATCATCCGCTCGTTCGCGACGGCCTGCGCCTGCGGCTCGAAGCGGTACCTGGCCTGCATGTCGTGGGCGAAGCCGGCAACGCGCAAGAAGCGCTCGCGCTGGCGGAAACGTCGAACCCGGATCTCGCATTGATGGATGTCGGCATGAATGGCATGAACGGCATCGTGCTCGCCGGCATCTTTCACGAGCGCTTTCCGGCGGTGCGCGTGCTGATGCTGTCGATGCACGACAACGTCGAGTACGTGACGCAGGCGGTGCGCGCCGGCGCAAGCGGCTATGTACTCAAGGATTCGCCCGCCACCGAGATCGTGCATGCCATCGAGGCGGTGCTGGGCAATCGCACGTTCTTCAGCGCGGGAGTCGCTGCTCGCATGATTCAAGCGAGCGCGCTGCAAACGCCGGTGGAGCGGCTCACGCCGCGCGAGCTGGAGATTCTCGACGCACTGGCGGAAGGTCTCGCGAGCAAGCAGATCGCGGAACGCTACGGTTTATCGGTCCGTACCGTGGAAACGCACCGCCTCAATCTCAAGCGCAAGCTCGAGATCGAGGGGCAAGCGGAATTGATCAAATTCGCGGTCGAGCGGCGTCGCCGCTGAGGCTGCTCACTCGGTCCGCGCGTTATGCTTTTTGAGGAAGTCGATGAGCGCGGGCACGCCGCCTTTTTGCAGTTGCGTCTTGAACTGCCCTTGATAGACCTGGATCAACCAAGCCCCGGACATGTCGATGTCGTAGATTTTCCAGGCGCCGCCGACCTTGCCGAGCCGATAGGCGACCGTCTGGGAGTCGCCCGGCGTGGTCACCGTCGACGTGACGAGCGCATCGTTGCCCGTCGTGGTGCTTTCCTTGAAGCTGAACTTGGCGTCTTGCGTGCCCAGTTGCGCAAGCGAGGCGGCATAGGTGGCCGTCATCAACTTACTGAACTGGTCGACCAGCTCCTTTTGCTGCTCGGGCGTGGCCTGCTTGTACGCCTCGCCGACGGCAATGCGCGTCGTGCGGCCAAAATCGGTCGCCGGAATGAAGTCGTCATTGACGATTTGCTTTATCTTCGTCATGTCTCCGCCGCTGGCGGCGGGGTCCTTCTTCATCGCGTCGACCGTGCCGCGCACCGCATGCTGAACCACGTCGACGGGCGCAGTCTGCGCCTGAGCGGCCAGGCTGACGAACGCAGCCGTGAAAAAAGCGAACAGATGACGTTTCATGGGGAATCGGGTTCGAGTGGAGAAGAAGCCGGAGCCCCAGCGCAGGCGCGTTGCCTGCTCGGGTGTCCGGTGTAGCGGCAGTATACCGAGCGGCGCGGGTCGAGCATCCGTTTGATACAGCTGCTTGCAAACGTATAACTGGCGATACAAGCATCGCGCGTACCCGGGCAGCTTTGGCCGTGCGTCGCGCGCTCGACGCGGCGCGATACCCGTTGGCCGGTATACTTGCTTATTTTGTCGTTTACCCTTTCCGAGCTGGCCGATTCATGCTGATGTCCCTCATCGTTCGCCTCGTTGCCTCGTCGGTGCGCCGCCCGGTCTGGGTCGTCGTGCTTTCGTTGGTGTTGGCGGCCGCAAGCAGCGTCTACATCGCCCGCCATTTTCGGATCAATACCGATATCAGCACGCTGATCGAGAACGATCCCCAATGGTCGGCACTCGGCGACGCCATCGATCGGGCCTTTCCCCAGCGCGGCCAGACGATCCTAGCTGTAGTCGAGGCCCCGGCGCCCGAACTCGCCGACGCCGCGGCCGACGCGCTCGCGACCGGGCTCAAAGCGCCGGCGTATGCAAGCAAGGTGGGCGATGTCTCGCAACCGGGCGGCGGCCCGTTCTTCGAACACAACGGGCTGCTGTTCGTCTCCCCCCGCACGCTGAGCGGCACGACATCGCAGCTGGCCAGCGCCCGCCCGCTCGTCAACACGCTCGCGCACGACCCGAGTCTGACGGGACTCGCCACGACGCTGTCGACCATGCTGGGTCTGCCGCTCGAATCGGGTCAAGTTACGCTGCCTGGACTGACGACCCTTTTTTCGCGCAGCGCGGACACCGTCGATGCGGTCCTCGCCGGCAAACCCGCCGCCTTCTCGTGGCGCGCGCTCGTCGATGCGGACTCCGCTCGCCAGCCGGCTCGCGCCTTCGTCACCGTGGCGCCGGTCGTGAACTATGCGGTGCTGCGGCCCGGCGCCGAGGCCACGGCGGCCATTCGCGCCGCGGCCCGGCAGCTCGAGCTGGAAAAGCGCTTCGGCGCCGTGGTTCGGCTGACCGGGGAACAGCCGCTCGCCGACGAGGAATTCGCTTCGGTCGAAGACGGAGCGCTCGTGAACGGCATCGCGACGCTCGCGGTGGTGCTCGGCATCCTGTGGCTCGCGCTGCGCTCGAAGCGGATGATCCTCGCCGTGTTCGTGACGCTGGCCGTCGGGCTGCCCATTACTGCCGCGCTGGGGCTGTTGATGGTCGGCTCGTTCAACATGATTTCGGTCGCGTTCATGGTGCTGTTCGTCGGTCTCGGTGCCGACTTCGCGATCCAGTACGGCGTCAAATATCGAGAGGAACGCTACCGCGACGAGCGCCTCGATCATGCGCTCGTCGGCACGGCGCATTCGATGGGCGCGCCGTTGACGCTGGCTGCGACGGCCGTCGCCACGAGCTTCTTCGCGTTTCTGCCGACGGCTTATCGCGGCGTGTCCGAACTCGGGCTCATCGCCGGCGTCGGCATGATCGTCGCCTATCTGAGCACGATGACGCTGCTGCCCGCTCTGATCAAGCTGATGGCACCGCCCGGGGAGCCCGCGCGGCCGGGCTTCACGGCGCTCGCACCCATCGACGAGTACCTGCAGGACCATCGCAAGCCGATACTGATCGGCACGCTCGTCGTGGTAATCGGTGCATTGCCGCTGCTCCTGCATCTTCGCTTCGATTTCAATCCGCTGCATCTGAAGGATCCCCACACCGAATCGATGGCGACGCTGCTTTCGCTCAAGGACTCGCCCGAAGCAGCGGTCAACGACGTATCGGTGCTTGCGCCATCGTTGAGCGCCGCGGATGCCGTCGCGGCGCGGCTGACGAATCTGTCCGAGGTCGGGCGCGTAACGACGCTCTCGTCGCTGATTCCCCCCGATCAACCGCAAAAGCTCGCATCGATCGCACAAGCCGCCCAGTCGCTGCTGCCCGCGCTGACGCAGCAGCCGGCTGCGCCGGCGACCGACGCTCAGCGCGTCGCCGCACTCAAGCGCGCCTCCAATCAGCTCTCCTATGCGGCCGAGGATCACCCCGGGCCCGGCGCGGCCGAAGCGAAGCACCTGTCGGCATCGCTCGCACAGCTCGCTGCCGCCGATCCCGCCACGCGCGATCGCGCCGAAGCGGCATTCTCCGTTCCGCTTCGCCTTGCGCTGCGCCAATTGACGATGCTATTGCAGCCTTCGGCGATTACACGACAGACGCTGCCGCCCGAGATGGTTCGCCAGTGGGTTGCCCCGGACGGTCGTGCGCTGGTGCAGATCTCCCCGCGCGTGCCGCCGGGCGTGGACCCCGGCGACGATACGATGCTGCGCCGCTTCGCCAATGCCGTGAAGAAAGCGGAGCCGGGTGCCACGGGCGGCCCAATTTCGATCCTGCATTCGGCCAACACGATCATCAAGGCGTTTCTGCAGGCGGCCGCACTGGCCGTTATCGCGATCACGGTGCTGCTCTGGATCGCCCTGGGCCGCTTCGCCGATGTGTTGCGAACGATGATCCCGCTGCTCGTTTCGGCCATCGTCACGCTGGAGCTCTGCGTGGCTTTCGACATGCCGCTCAATTTCGCCAACATCATTGCGTTGCCGCTGATGCTGGGCGTCGGCGTGGCGTTCAAGGTCTACTTCGTGATGGCGTGGCGCAACGGCCAGACGAGCCTGCTCGCATCGAGCCTCACGCACGCTGTGCTGTTCAGCGCCGCTACGACGGCTGCAGCGTTCGGCAGCCTCTGGCTCTCGCACCATCCCGGCACTGCTAGCATGGGCAGACTGCTCGCGCTCGCGCTTTCGTGTACGCTCATCGGCGCGGTCGTCTTTCAGCCCATATTGATGGGCAGACCGCGCGACGCTCACCCGCCCACAAAAGAACTAGAAGGAATCGATGGATAAGTTGCGGACCCTCCCTGTGGCGCTGGGCGCCGCGATCGTCCTGGCCGGCTGTGCGAGCGCACCGAACCGAACGGCGGGCGATCCGCTCGAGCCGATGAACCGGGCGATCTTTCGCTTCAACGATGCCGTCGACAAAAGCGTGGCCGTGCCGATCGCGAAGGGCTATCAGAAGATCACGCCGCACCCGTTGCGCACGGCCATCAGCAATTTCTTCTCGAATCTGGGCGATTTGACCAACGTGGCCAATGAGTTGCTGCAACTCAGAATTACGGATGCCACTTCGGACCTGATGCGCTTCACGATGAACACCACGTTCGGGGTAGGCGGCCTGATCGACTTCGCGACGCTCGCCCGGCTGCCCAAGCACCATCAGGACTTCGGGCTGACCCTCGGGCGTTGGGGCATCCCCTCCGGACCCTATCTGGTCCTGCCGATCTTCGGTCCCAGCACGTTTCGCGACAGCGTCGGACTCGCCGTCGATGTTCGCTTCAATCCGCTGAACTACGTCGAGCCGGCGGCACGCACTCCGCTTTACATCCTGCAGTTCGTGAGCGTGCGCTCCGACATGCTCGGCGCGACGAACATCCTCGAACAGGCAGCCCTCGACAAATACTCGTTCGTCCGCGACGCCTATCTGCAACAACGGCGCTCACGGACGAACACGGGCGGCGCCGCGGCCGCACCCGCGCTGCCGAACTATGGCGACGAGGGTGAAAGCGATTCGAGCGGCACGACCGCAGCACCCGCTGCCGCGAGCGACGCCGTGCCTTCGGCGCCCGCACCCGCGCCGGCAAGCGGCGTCACCCCCGCTCCGGCCGCGGTCACCCCCGAGCCTGCGGCGCCAGCCAGCGCGCCGCAATCCAAATAGCGGAAAAAGGCGACGTCAGGGCCGCGCGAATGCGGGCCCAAGCGTGCGGCGCGCTTCGGTGAGCGCGGCACGCGCCGCGTGCGCATCGGCGGCCAGCCGGATCATCGCGCCGAGCTGCGAAGGCGCACGTATGAGCGACGCGAGAATCGGGACGAGAGCCGTCGTGCCGTCGTCGCGCAGGCCCGCTGTGGCCGCCTCGGGCAGCGCTCGCCACGCCGGGTCGACGATCGCCCGGCAGGCCATGAACGGCAGGCCGTGCGCGCGCGCCATCCCGGCCGCGATGTGAGACTCCATATCGACAGCCAACGCACCGCGGGCCCGGTTGAGCACGGCCTTTTGTTCGGTGCTCGTCAGCGGTGCCGTGACGGCCGCGAGCACGCCGCACTGCCAGGGCGCGTCGAGCGTCGCGGCAGCAAGCCTCGCGACGATGCGCTCGCGCCAGGCGGGGTCCGTCGGCATGCTACCGTCCGGGCCATCGATGGCATCGGCGACGATCAGCGTACCGGCCCGGAGATCGGCGGCGAGCCCGCCCGCCGTACCGAAGCTGATGACACCCGATGCGCCGCGTGCCAGCGCCGCGGCCAATGCGCGTTCGAGCAAGTCGCTGCGGGCCGCATAGACCGCATGCACACCCTCGCCGCGCGCGATGCGGGCTTCGAATGCCATGCCCGTCACGGCAATCACGGGCAGTGGCGCGTGCGGTTCCATCGTCACATGCCGACAGATACGCGCACCTGCCGGCCGCGCACGAGGTTCCGATAGCGGGCAAGCGCCCATAGCGGAAAGAACTTGCGGTAGCCGTGATAGCGAAGGTAAAAGACGCGCGGAAAGCCGGTCGCGGTAAAACGCGTCTCGTCCCACAAACCGTGCTCGCGCTGCGTGCGCAGCAGGTAGGCCACTCCGCGTTCGACCGCGGGATGCGCGACCGCACCGGCCGCCATGAGCCCAAGGACCGCCCAAGCCGTTTGCGAGGCCGTGCTGAGCGCGCGCTCGTAGCCGCGATAGCCGAGCTTGTAGCTCGTGCCGTCCTCGCCCCAGCCGCCATCGTCGTTCTGGATGGCCGCGAGCCATTGCACGGCGCGGCGGATCCGCGGGTCCTCGTGAGACATGCCGGCCGCGTTGAGCGCACAGAGCGCCGTCCAGGTGCCGTAGATGTAATTCATGCCCCAGCGGCCGTACCAGCTGCCGTCGTCCTCCTGCTCGTCGAGCAAGTAGTCGTAGGCGCGCCGGGCAGGCTCGCTCGCGGCCGGCAACTCGCCCAACTGCGCGAGCATCGACAGGCAACGCCCTGATACGTCGGCCGTCGGCGGATCGAGCAACGCACCGTGGTCGGAGAACGGAATGTTGTTGAGGTGGTAATGCGTGTTCTCGGGCTCGAAGGCGCCCCATCCGCCGTCGCTGCTCTGCATGCCGACCACCCACTCGCGTGCGCGTGCGATCGCCTCGCGGTCCACGTTGGAGCCCGTGAGCTTCGCTGCGCGCTCCATCGCCATGGCAACGACAGCCGTATCGTCGACATCGGGGTAGTGCGGATTCGCATACTGGAATGCCCACCCCCCCGGCCGCACGTTCGGGCGACGCGAGATCCAATCGCCCCGCACATCGAGAATCTGCAGCGGACGCAGCCACTGGATGCCCAGCAACGCCGCCTGCTCGGCGCGCGGCAGCTCCGTCTCCAAGAGCGCATGCGCCGCGAGCGAGGTGTCCCAGACCGGTGACAGACACGGCTGACAGTAAGCCTCGTCGTCGCCGATCACGAGCAGCTTCTCGATCGATGCCCGCGCGATCGCACGGTTCGGATGATCGGGTGGATAACCGAGCGTGTCGTACATCATGACGGCGTTCGCCATCGCCGGGAAAATCGCGCCGAGCCCGTCTTCGCCATTCAGGCGCTCGTCGACGAACGCGACGGCCGCCTCGATCGCACGCTGCCGTGTCGCCTTCGGAAACAATCGGTCGGTCACGCGCAGCACGCTGTCCACGGCACGAAAGAACGCGAACCAGCCCTTGCTTTGATGCGGTGCGCGCGGCAGCAGCCGGGCATCGCCCGGCGCACCGCGAAACAGCTCGTCGATGCGAACGCCACGTGGATTGCGCGCCACCGGACGCCGGGCGTTGAGTACGAGCAACGGCACGATCACCGTGCGAGCCCAATACGAGACCTTGGACAGATGAAACGGAAACCACTGCGGCAACAGCGCGATTTCCACGGGCATCATCGGGACGCCACGCCAGGGCATCACGCCATACAGCGCAAGCAGGATGCGCGTGAAGACATTGACGGCTTCGGCCCCGCCCGCGGCCAGAATCGCGCGACGCGCGCGCTGCATGTGATCCGCGCTCTCGGGTTCACCCGCCATTTTCAGCGCGAAATAAGCTTTCACGCTGGCGCTGATATCGAGCGCGCCATCCGTGAAAAGCGGCCAGCCGCCGTCGTCGAGCTGAATCCGGCGCAAGTAGCGCACGATCTTGCGTTCGAGTTCTGCGTTCGGCGTCTCGCCGAGGTAATGGACGAGCAGGATGTATTCGGCGGGAATCGTCGCATCGGCTTCGAGCTCGTAGACCCAATGGCCGTCAGGGCGCTGATCGGCCAGGATCGCATCGGTCGCGCGCGAAATCGCGCTCTCCAGCGCATCGTCCCCGGGTGCCGCGCGCGTGGCATCGAGCGCGGCAACGGCGGTATGTGCTGAGGAAAAATCGTTCATCGGCATGTATACGTTTGATTGAGAAGCGCTCATGTCGCCCCGTTGCGCTTTGTGCGGTGTGCTTCCGCTCGCCCGGATTTAAAAGAGCGCGTACCGGGCGACGATCCACATGAGCCGCAGGCGTGGCTTGGACACCGGCGTGCGCGGCACGTCGAACCCGCGTTCGAGCGTGCGCTCGAGCAGGAACCGATAGACGCCCGACATGATCCGTGGCGCCCGCACGACTTTCTTCGGGGCGGCGTCCATGATCGCATCGGCTCGACCGAAGTGGTCAAGGGCACGCTCGGCCAACGTCGCGCAGACGCGCGGCAGCGATGGATCGTCCGCGATCGCGAGCGGATTCGCGGCCGCGATGCCTTCCCGCGCCAACAGCTCGCGCGGCAGATAACAGCGATTGATCGCGGCGTCTTCGTCGATATCGCGCAGGATGTTCGTCAACTGCAATGCCCGGCCGAGATGGTACGACAGGGCCCTTCCCGGCTCCTCCTGCATGCCGAAAATCCGCACCGAGAGCCGCCCCGCGGCACTCGCGACGCGGTCACAGTAAAGATCGAGCGTGGCTTCGTCGGGCGCACAGATATCGGCGGCCGCATCCATCGCCATGCCGTCGATCATCGCGTGAAAATCCTCGCGTTGCAGATCGAACGTGCGGATATGACGCGTCAGCGCGGCGAGCGACGGCCGCGGCGTGCCCGCGTAACAGGCGTCGATATCGTTGCGCCATCGTCCAAGAGCGGCGCTGCGTTCCGCGCGCGGCGCGTCGCTGTCCGCGATGTCGTCGACCGCCCGGCAAAATGCGTAGACCTGATACATCGCATCGCGTTGCGGCGCAGGCAGAATGCGCATCGCGAGATAAAACGAGCTGCTCGAGGTGACGGCGGCGGCGTCGGTTTCGGATTCGTCCACGACGAGATTTGAAACAGCCAAGGCGAACTCCGCTGTGGCGCCCTCCCGGGCGATTGAAAGTCGATACCCCACGCGGCGTGCCGTTAAGGCACCACGCGGCGTCATCGGCCCGCGCGATCAGCCGCAATGCGCCGGCGGGAGTGCCGGAAACGCGCCAAAGTATATCAACCTTTTTTGGGGCCCGTCAGGCCAGCGCGACCGAGCGGTTGCGCCCTTGCCGTTTGGCGCTGTAAAGCGCCGCATCGGCCTCGTTGATGAGGACTTCGTAGCCCGGCAGGCCGGGGCGCGCAGCGGCACCGCCGACACTGGCGGTCACGGGCACGCGCATGCCTTCGGCTTCCACGGGCGTATCGCAGATCGTGGTCCGGATTTTTTCGGCGACGATCATGGCATCGGCAAGCGGCGTGCAGGGCAACAGCAGCGCGAATTCTTCGCCGCCGAAACGCCCGAAGATGTCCTGCGCGCGCAATGCATCGGCCACCCGCTGCGCCATCACGCGCAGCACGGTATCGCCCACGGCGTGCCCGAACCGGTCGTTGATGTCCTTGAAATGATCTAGATCGAAGAGCAGCACCGAAAGCTCTCCGCCGTAGCGCTGCCAGCGCGCAAATTCGTCGCGCAGCCGCGCTTCGAAAAAGCGCCGGTTCGCGATGCCCGTCAGACCGTCGCGGTTCGCATACTCGCGCAGCTTGACGACGGCCTCCTCGCGCTCGCGTTGCATCACGCTCACATTCGTGACGTCGGAAATCGTCACGCACACCGCGACGACTTCGCGCCCGCGCGTAAGCGGCATGAACGTGCAATCCTGCTGCATGAAATCGACCCCGCCGGTGATGGGCCGGTCGTGGTCGAACTTGAACAGATAGGGGCGCTGCTCCCAGGAGCTGAAGGCGAAGCTGCCGAGCTGAAAGACGCTCTCCACCTTGCGCGTGAGCCAGACGCGCGGCAGTTCGGGAAAACTATCGAAGACCGACTTGCCGACGACTTGTTCGGCCGGCAATCCGCTGTGGTCCTGCATGAAGCGATTCCACATCAGTACCTTCATCGTGCGATCGAGCACGAAGATGCCGAAGTCCACCCGCTCGATGACGAGATCGCTGAGAGACTGCTCCATCACTTGATTCATAGGCTGGACAGGATCGCATTGAGCGCCTCGTTCATGCGGCGAATGGATTCTTCGGCCATCAGCATGACGAGATGGGCGCGGAACGTCTTATCTTCGAGCGAGAAATTGACTTCGAGCAGCAGTGCCGTCCGCCAGGCCAGCACGTCGGCATGGAAGACGTCTTCGAGCGCGAGCTTTTCGCCGAGCAGCCCGGGCGCCGAGAAGATCGGCGTGCGATCGAGCTGATTCATGATGCACGACACGCACGCACCGGTCAGCACGTTCGCCACATCGAACATCAACTCGGTCTGGCTGACCGATTCATATGCCGAATGAACGTAAGGGTCATTGACGAGTGCGCATAGACTGCCGACGCCGCTGCTGCGGCAGATGACGAGCGCCTCGCCTTTGATGTCCGACCGAAAACCCTGACGCACGGCGATGACATGCTCGTCGATGCCGGTCATGTCGCGCAGCGTGCGCGCCGCATCCTCGACTCGCACCACCCTCACCCGCGGCACGGACAGCTCGATGAACGTATCGAGCAGCGTCGCGAGGCGCGTGGCGGCCTGGCCCATCGCCAGATTGGCGATTTCCTGCAATGCGTCGCGCTGGTCTTCGGTCAGAACGGTCTCACGCATACAAGCCGTACTCCTTGAGGATCGGCAGCAAGGCCTCGGGGGTCACGGGCTTGGCGACGAACGCGGCGGCGCCGAGCGCGCGAACGCGCTCCTGCGCAAGAGGTTGCACGTCTGCCGACACCACGATCACGAAGGTATTGAGGTCCTCGTGCTGCAAGGCCTCGAGTACCTGATAGCCGTTCATGTCGGGCATCGTGAGGTCGAGGAACATGACCGACGCTTTGCCCGCCCGATAAAGCGCGAGCGCCTCGCGGCCGTTCGATGCATAGGTGATGTCGACGTCCCAGTCGTCCGGCAAGGCTTTCGTCAGAACCTTGCGGGCAAGCAGGGAGTCATCGGCGATCACAATCGGCAAGGGCATGGCAGGCGTGACGAAAAGGCGGATCAATCTACACCGAGTTAACGGCGGCTCGGAAACCTTCTTTAGCGAGAGGGCGAGCTCAGGTCGGCAGGCTGCGAGCGCGCGGCGAGCAGCGCGCTTTCCGGACGGACCGGAAGAGGCGCCGCGGCGGCTCCGCGCACGCGTATGGCGGCGAAGCAGGCATGCCTCACAGGTGCGTCCCCCCCGCAGGACGCGTGTTTTCTCGTAAAAGTGAGCCAAATTCTCTTGGCAAACAGACGGAAAATCAACTCCCCCAGTTTTGGCAGAACGATGAAACGTCGCAGCATTTATCAATGTGAAGAAATGGAAGGGACATATTTCGCTAATATTGCGTGGATTATTCTTTTGTGTACGTTTGCGCTTCCGATTTCGTCGCTGTTTTCGTCGGCCGAAAGGTCGACGAGCCTCATAAATGTAACGGAGCACACGTTAGGCAGCGATTCAAGTCGCTTATGATTGGAATCAGGCAACCTATCCCTCCTTGGATCTCTCGACCATGACGCGTCACCGGCGCGACGCACCGGCAGCGAACCCGACGCCTTCGAGTTGGCAGGAAGAGTCGTCGTACCCGAGCGTCCCCGAGCCCGACTTCGCGGGCCGGCGCACCACGCTGATCGTCATGCTCGGAGCGGCGATCGTCCTGCCGTGCGTCTATGCGGCGGCCGTGGCCTATTCGGATTTCCGCACCGGTGTCGCTCGGGCGACCGACGCTGCGGTGCGCACCGTGCGCATCGCCGAGGAACACGCGCTCAAGGTTTTCGATCTGAACGAAACGCTCGATGCCCGCGTGGACGACCTCGTGCACGGGCTCGACGACAGCCAGGTGCGCGCCCGCGAAGCATACATCCACGACAGTCTCGTCAAAATCGGAGGCGGCTATCCGCAGGTGGGCTCGATTTCGATCTTCGGGCCCGACGGGCTGCTCCTCGCGAACAGCCGCTATTACCCCGCGCCGCTCGCGTCGATCGCCGGGCGCGACGATTTCGTGGGCATTCGGGGCGGGCAGATTCTCGAGCATGTCTCGAAGGTCATGGTCTGGCATGCCGGCAGCGGCGAGGCGGTATTCAATACGGGCATTGCCCGGCGCCTGCCCGACGGCAAGTTCGGCGGCCTCGTTTCTGTCGCGCTGCGGCGTTCGTACTTCGAATCGTTTTACCGGGAACTGCTTGGCTCGGAGAGCCGCGCGCTCACGATCTCGCTGATGCGCTCGGACGGCGCGGTGCTGGCGTCGTACCCGCAGTCGAGCGAGGCCGCCCCGCCGCCGGCGTTTGCTTCCGCGCTCCAACGCGGCACCAAGGCGGGTGTGATTCGAGTCGGTCATTCGCCGGAGACCGGTCACGGCGAGATTCTTGCGTTCCGGCGCGTCGGCGCCTACCCGGTATATGTCTCGTGCGCGTATAGCGGTGCGGCGATTTGGGCAGACTGGTCGCACCGCGTTGCCGTGCTTGCTGTATCGATTTTCGTTCCATCCATCGTCCTTTGGTTCGTTCTCGGCCTATCGTTACGACGTCTTTCGGCCGAAGAAGAAGCGTGGACGCGCTGGCAAGCCGAAGCTTCGATGCGGCGCTCCATCGAAACGGCGTACCGGCAGTCGCGCAAGATGGAGGCGTTGGGCAACCTCGTCGGCACGGTCGCGCACGACTTCAACAACCTGCTGATGATTGTTGCCACCAACGTCCAGATCGCGCGGCGCCGCGGGTCCGCCCAGATCGAAAGCGAACTCGGTGCGATCGAGCGCGCGCTCAAAAGCGGCCAATCTCTCACGCGCCAGTTGCTCGGCGTCGCGCGCAAACAACCGCTGCGCAGCGAGACGATCGATCTGGCGCGTTGGATCGCAGCCAGCCGCGAATTCCTGCATGCATCGCTCGGCGCGAAGGTCAGTCTCGTCATCGACATCGCCAACCCGATTTGGCCTATCGAGGTCGACATCGCCGAACTCGAGCTTGCGCTGATCAATATTGCCGTCAATGCGCGAGACGCGATGCCGAACGGCGGGCAGTTCACGATTCGCGCGCATGACATTCGCCTCGAGCGCGAAAGCGGGTTCGCGCTTACTGGCGAATTCGTGGTCGTGACACTCGAAGACACCGGAACGGGAATGTCGCCGGAAGTCCTTGCTCACGCATTCGAGCCGCTTTATACGACGAAACCGCAGGGCATGGGTACGGGGCTCGGATTGCCGCAAGTCTTCGCATTTTGCGAGCGTTCAGGCGGACTCGCGACGATCGATAGCACGTTGGGCGTCGGGACATCCGTACGACTGTATTTGCCGCGCTCCACCGCCACGCCGGCCGAGCCCGCTCTTGACTCGCCGCGCTCCGGAAGCGCAGAGGGCAGCAGCGGTCTGCGCATTTTGCTCGTCGAAGATAACGACGAGGTCGCCGCTGGCACCGAAGCCTTGCTGCGCATGATGGGGCATGACGTCACCTGCCTATTCAATGCGGATGCCGCACTGCAACTCATCGGGCACCCCACGACGCCGGCATTCGATGTCGTCATTTCGGACATCCATATGCCGGGTACCCGCAATGGCCTCGATCTAGCGGAGTCGGCGCAGTCGCTCGTGCCCCCGCTGCCCGTCATTCTTGTGACGGGTTATGCGCAAGAACTCGAACGCGCGCGGAATGTCCGCGTACGCGTGCTGTCAAAACCTTTCGATATCGCCCTGCTCGACGCGATGCTGCAGACCATCCGGCGAGAACGGGAAGAACACGCCCCAGCGGCGGGCAAGGCGAGTTGAGCGGGGCCGGCCCATTATTTGCAACAATTAATGTGCCGTGACTAAAAGTCGATAGGGGGAGCGCATCATGCAGCACACGGTCATTGCATTTTTCGATACGTACGCCGGGGCGGAGGAAGCTCGCGACGCATTGGTCGTCCAGGGAATCGCCCGGACGTCTATTACGCTGCAAGCGCGTTGTGAGCCGACGTACGCCACCGACGCCACAACGGTTGTCGAGCCGCCGCATGTCGACGAAGGGCTGCTCGCGAGCATCGAGCGATTCTTCGAATCGCTTTTCGCGAGCGAGCCGCCACGGCGCGAAACGACTCAATACGCCGAAGCCGTGCGCCGGGGGGCTGTCATGCTGAGCGTGGATGTCGTCGATGACGCGCAATGCGAGGCGGTTCGCGCCGCCCTCGCCGCGCGCAACCCGATGGACATCGAAGAACGGGCTGCCACGTGGTGCGCCCCGGCCGACGAGGTGGCGCGGGAGCGCTCGCCGCTCGAGGAACTCGGTTTTCGGCGAAACCCCACCGTGACCACGCGCGGCAGGGTGCACAGTTTCGCGCGAAAAGAGCAAGCCGCGGAGCCGTCCGGCCCGGCAGCAGCCAAGGACGTGGCCGCGAGCGAGGCAGACGCCATGGCCGTTGCCGCGGGCGCTGCCCCCGGTATGGGCGCGGTGTTCGCTGGACGGCGCGACGAGGCGCGGGCACAAGATGCCGGCACGCCTTCCGGTGCGGCCGTCACGCCAGCAGCGCCAAGCGCTTCACCGTCGTCTGTACCCGACGAGTACCTGCAGGAGGAAGAGCATTTTCACGGCAGCGAGCGCGACGATCGATAGCGGTCGCTAGCACGCGACGCACGATCAATGCTTCGCCGTCTGGCGTTGCACCCAGGCGGCGAAGCGATCGACGAACCCTTGCAGGAACTTGCGCGTGCTCTCGTTGGCGATATTCCCCGACGCGTCGAAAAAGTCTTCGGTGTGCTTGAGGAATATTTCGGGCTGGCCCATCGTGGGCACGTCGAGATACGCGAGCACGTTGCGTAGATGCTGTTGTGCGAGCGCCGTACCCGTCGCACCGACAGAGATACCGCAAACGGCCGCGGGTTTGTCCTTCCACGAGTTGTGTCCCCATGGACGCGAGCCCCAATCGATCGCGTTTTTGAGTACGCCAGGCATCGAACGGTTGTACTCAGGCGTCACGAACAAGAGCCCATCTGCTGCTTCTATCCGCTGCTTGAATTCGCGCGCGACTGGCGGGAAGTCCGCATCGTAGTCCTGCGAATAAAGCGGCAACACGCCGAGATCCAGGTACGAGAACGTCATCTCCGAGCCTGCGAGCCGGGCGAGCGCCTGCGCCAGTTGCTTGTTGAACGAATCCCGGCGCAGACTGCCCACCACCACTTCGATTCGATAAGCCATCAAGTCGCTCCTTGCACATTGAGAGGCGCCGCCCCAGGTACCTCCGGGACGACGAGCTTTCCATGATAGTCGCCCATGTGTCGAACCAGCGGCCAATTTATGCGCAGCCCAGTCAGATGGCAGCGGGCTCTGGGTTTCAGGCCGCCTTTCCACAACCTTTTCCACAGAATCTGTGGATAACTTCGGTTTCCCGCTCCCCGCTTACCGATCGTCACAATCATGACGTTTGGATGACGACGGCGTCCGGCGTCCGTCCCAGCACTGCCGGCTGTAAGGCAGATCAACCGAACAATGCACGGACCGCCTCGGGCGGTCGCCCGATGACGGCTTTACCGTTGCGCGTCACGATCGGCCGCTGGAGCAAGATGGGATGACCCGCAAGCGCGGCGAAAAGAGCATCGTCGTCGAGCGAAGCGTCCGCGAGTCCGAGTTCGTCGTACACGGGCTCCGTATCGCGAATCATGTCGCGAACCCGCCCGCCGAGCATGCGATGAAGCGCTTTCAATTCGTCCACACTGAGCGGTTCCTTCAGGTATTCGACGATGCGCACCGGCTCCCCGGAGGTATTCAACGTACTGTCGATCAGTTCGCAGGTGGAACGTGACTTCGAACAGCGCGTGTTGTGATAGATGGTGATCATGGATAAACAGCTCCTGCCTGAACGTTGGAAATATTCGGTCGTGATTCTACGAAACGCGGAACCGCCGCGGTAGCGCAGCTTAGTGGATGTGCTCCGGAAATACTGGCGATGCTTCGAGCGAGGAGCCTGCTAGGGGGCGGCAGGACGGCCGGGAGTTGTTAGGGAATAAGTTGCTCTTCGTCGAATTCAACATATTTTTATTTTTTGTCGAACGCATCTCGATGACGCAGTAATGAGCTGGCTCCGGATTGGGTTCGCGGCTTATGGACTGTAAGACCGTGGCGCTGGAAGGGATTGTGGAAGGTGCCTGCTCGGCGCAGGTTTGCTGACGGCCATCTCTGACGAGATTACGGGCCACTCGGCGAGGCGAGCGCAACGTCTCGTTGTCATTTGGCACCGGCAACCGTCCGCGGGAACCGAGAACTTTATGCGCATAAAGCGTCGGCCCCTTTGCCGCTCCCCGGGAAGGAGTGTGAAAAGCGCGATCACCACGGGGCGCGAGCCACGGCGGCCCGTGCGCGATGGGGCGTTAAGAAGCGGACGTCATTCCGATCCAGCGATAGGTGCCCTGATGCAGGTGTGGTCCGTTGATCCACAAAACATTTTCGGGCGACGCAATTGCGCCCAAGCATTCGACGCTGCCTCGGGGAGCGCGTTCGGCGCGGGGCTCGCGCCAGACAGACCTAGACCCATGAGACGCTAGCCACAGTCCTGAATTGTTCCGATCGGCTCTCGGCTCTCGGCTCTCGGCTCTCGGCTCTCGGCTCTCGGCTCTCGGCTCTCGGCTCTCGGCTCTCGGCTCTCGGCTCTCGGCTCTCGGCTCTCGGCTCTCGGCTCTCGGCTCTCGGCTCTCGGCTCTC